>NZ_VMNX01000051.1 GCF_009377235.1 Streptomyces acidicola | reverse complement strand
AAAGGAACCTCGCCCTCCCGGAATCGGGAGAGACGGGGTATCAACATATCTGGCGTTGATTTTTGGCACGCTGTTGAGTTCTCAAGGAACGGACGCTTCCTTTGTACTCACCCGAGAGACTCTCTCGCGGCTTTCCTCCGGGCGCTTCCCTTCGGTGTTTCCGACTCTATCAGATCTTTTTCCGATCCGATTTCCTCGGTGCTTTCCAGGTCAGATGCTTTCGCGCTTCCCTTTCCGGCGGTTCCGACTTTATCAGATCCTTTCGGGCCTGATTCCCAGTCGGAGGGTCTTTGTCGGCGGGCTTTTCGCCTTTCGACGTTCACTACGTTAGCCGATTCCCTCGGGAAACTCATAATCGAGTTCCGTGGGCACGGAATTCAGGCATGCGGGCACACCGAATTCGCCCCTGCTGAGGGGAGCCGTAGGTAGTGGGTTGGCCGCTTCCGGCTGCTGACTAAACGCAGTACCCGGTTCAAGCGGCTCGGGCTACATTACGGAGCTCGCGGGGACGCGTCAAGTTCGGCGGCGGCGGGGTGCGTGTGCCCGGTACGGGCTCACTGTGGGGTCGTCGGCGATCCAGTAACGCCAGGGGTGGGTGCCTCCGTCGCCCGCGACGCCGGTGCGGGGGCCGTTTCGTACCTGGTCGGGGGCTGCGGGAGTACCGGTCAGGATGGCGAAGGGACTGTCGGGACCGCCGCAGACGTCCGCACCGTCGAGGGCCCGGTCCACGCCCAGGGCCATGGTCAGGCGGGCCGGACCTTTGGCCAGTTCCCTGTCGCTCCGGGCCGAGACTCGACGTTTGCGGGCGAGTTCAGCGCCGACTGTGACGTCGCCGGCCCGCAGCAGCACCGCGCTCGCCCGGCCCTCCGGGCCGCACACCAAGTTCATGCAGTGCCACATGCCGTAGGTGAAGTAGACGTACACGTGGCCGGGCGGACCGAACATCACGTCGTTTCGGGCTGTGCGACCGCGGTAGGCGTGGGAGCCGGGGTCGTTCTCTCCGTCGTATGCCTCGACCTCAGTGAGGCGGAGTTCGATCGGACCGTCCGGGGTGGTGCGTACGAGGACGCGGCCCAGGAGGTCCGGTGCGACCTCAAGGACAGGTCGGTCGAAGAACTCCCGGGTGAGGGGCGTACGGTCGGGGGTCGCGATCATGGCGTAGGAGCGTAGTCCAGACGGGTGGGTACCGGCGGGTGGTCAGGTGGCGTCCGCCTTGGAAGGGTAAGGGCGCGGAACCGGGCGCGGCTGGATCGCGTTTCTAGGGATCAAGGATCCGTACGGAACAGGGCTTCATAGACGGCACAGGCGTTGCCTGGGGAGGAAGAGACATGGGGTTCAAGCGGCTGCTCGCGAGCCTGGGAGCCGGTGGTGCTTCGGTCGAGACGGTGCTGACCGAGGTCAACGTCGTGCCGGGCGGCGTCGTCCAGGGTGAGGTGCGTATCCAGGGCGGCTCGGTGGATCAGCAGATCGAGGGACTCTCGGTCGGGCTGCAGGCCAAGGTCGAAGTCGAGGGCCAGGACACGGAGTACAAGCAGGACATCGAGTTCACGAAGGTGCAACTCGGTGGGGCCTTCGAGCTGAAGGCCGAGGCGGTCCACGCCGTGCCGTTCGGTCTGGAGATCCCCTGGGAGACGCCGGTCACGATGATCGACGGTCAGGCGCTGCGCGGCATGAACGTCGGTGTGACGACCGAGTTGGCGATCGCCCGGGCCATCGACTCCGGTGACCTGGACCCGATCAACGTGCACCCGCTGCCGGCGCAGCAGGCGCTCCTGGACGCCTTCATCCAGCTCGGCTTCCGCTTCAAGAACGCGGACCTGGAGCGCGGGCACATCCGGGGTACGCGGCAGAGGCTGCCCTTCTACCAGGAGATCGAGTTCTTCCCGCCGCAGCAGTACCGCGGCCTGCACCAGGTCGAGCTGAGCTTCGTGGCGGACGAACACGAGATGGACGTCGTACTGGAGATGGACAAGAAGCCGGGTCTGTTCAGCGAGGGCAGCGACACCTTCCGTTCCTTCCAGGTGGGGCTGAACAACTACCAGGGCACCGACTGGACCGCGTACCTGAACCAGTGGCTGTCGGAGGTCGGCAGCAAGCGCAACTGGTTCTAGGCTCAGGAACCAGCGATTCCGACCCACCAGGAGGTACCGAGGTGACCGAGCCCAGCAGGCCGCCGCTTCCCCATGACTTTCATCCGGTCGTGCCGTCGTTCACGGTCACGAGCGAGGACGTCGAGCCGGGGGCGACGCTGAAGGACGCTCAGGTCTACGCGGCGGGGAACACCTCGCCGCAGCTGCGCTGGGAGGGCTTCCCGCCGGAGACCAAGAGTTTCGCCGTGACGTGCTACGACCCGGATGCCCCGACCGGGAGCGGGTTCTGGCACTGGGTGGTGTTCGACATCCCTGCCTCCGTCACGGAGTTGCCGGCAGGTGCGGGCACGGGAAAGTTCGAGGGGCTGCCGGAGGGCGCGGTACACGCGCGCAACGACTACGGGACGAAGGACTTCGGCGGTGCCGCACCGCCGCCCGGAGACCCGGCGCACCGCTATGTGTTCACGGTGTACGCCGTGGACCAGGAGAAGCTCGGCCCGGACCCGGACGCCTCGCCCGCGGTGGTGGGGTTCAATCTGCGCTTCCACACGCTGGCGCGGGCTCAGCTGATCGGTGAATACGAGGCTGTCGCCGACAGCTGAGCTGATGCGGATCGCCGCAGACTGACGTTCATGGAACGTTTGCTCGCCTCTGGTCTTGGAATTGATCAGAGGCGGGCATTTTTTTATTGCGTTGTCCATCTCGGCGTGCCCGGCCAGAGTTGATCCAAGTCCGCCAGGGGGTGGGCGGTGCGCAGGAGGTGGGCTGGAATGCGGGACACGCTGGTACTGAACGCGAGCTTCGAGCCGCTGTCGACGGTGACGCTCAACCGCGCCGTCGTACTGGTGCTGCAGGACAAGGCCGTCGTGGAGCAGGCCCACCCCGAACTGCGCATGCGCGGAGCCGCGGTCGACATACCGGCGCCCCGGGTGATCAGACTCTGCAGGTACGTACGGGTGCCGTTCCGAAGACAAGCTCCGTGGTCGAGGCGGGGGGTCCTGGTGCGCGACCGGCACAGGTGCGCGTACTGCGGCAGGCGGGCGACGACCGTGGACCATGTGGTGCCGCGTTCGCGGGGCGGTGGGGACACCTGGCTGAACACGGTGGCCTCGTGCGCGGAGGACAACCACCGCAAGGCGGACCGTACGCCGGAGCAGGCGGGTATGCCGTTGCTGCGGCAGCCGTTCGAGCCGACGCCTGCTGATGCGATGTTGCTGGCCCTGGGGCAGGACGACCTTGAGGCTCTGCCGGATTGGCTGGGTCAGTCGGCCGCGTAGGGGTTCATGAGGTTTTCGGGGAACTGCGGGCCGTTCGTAGCTGGTCGCGCAGTTCCCCGCGCCCCTTTCGGGGAGCGACCCCTCAGTCCGTGATCGACGGCTTCTCTCGGCGTTCCATGCCGGTAGCCGGGGCGGGAACCGTGCCCTGGCCGCCTGAACCGCCGGTCATCGGGCCGAAGTTGCCGATGGCTCCGGAGAGGCCCTTGAGGGCGTCGCCGATTTCACTGGGGACGATCCAGAGCTTGTTGGCGTCGCCCTCGGCGATCTTCGGCAGCATCTGGAGGTACTGGTACGAGAGCAGCTTCTGGTCGGGGTCTCCGGCGTGGATGGACTCGAAGACCGTACGGATGGCCTGGGCCTCGCCCTCGGCCTTCAGGGCCGCGGCCTTGGCCTCACCTTCGGCGCGCAGGATCGCGGACTGCTTCTCACCTTCGGCGGTGAGGATCTGCGACTGGCGGATACCTTCGGCGGTGAGGATCGCGGCGCGCTTGTCACGGTCGGCGCGCATCTGCTTCTCCATCGAGTCCTGGATGGAGGTCGGGGGCTCGATGGCCTTGAGCTCCACGCGGTTGACGCGGATGCCCCACTTGCCGGTGGCCTCGTCGAGGACTCCTCGCAGGGCCGCGTTGATCTCCTCGCGGGAGGTCAGGGTCCGCTCCAGGTCCATGCCACCGATGATGTTGCGGAGGGTGGTGACGGTGAGCTGCTCGATCGCCTGGATGTAGCTGGCGACCTCGTAGGTGGCGGCGCGCGCGTCGGTCACCTGGTAGTAGATGACGGTGTCGATGTTGACGACCAGGTTGTCCTGGGTGATCACCGGCTGGGGTGGGAACGGTACGACCTGTTCGCGCAGGTCGATGCGGTTGCGGATGGTGTCTATGAACGGGACCACGATGTTCAGGCCCGCGTTGAGTGTTCGTGTGTAACGGCCGAAGCGCTCGACGATGGCGGCGCTGGCCTGTGGGATGACCTGGATGGTCTTGATCAACGCGATGAAGACCAACACCACCAGAATGATCAGGACGATGACGATCGGTCCCATCGTGGCTTCCCCGTACCCTTCTCCGCTTCGGCGCTTCGGGAGGATCTTATGCTTGTTGAAGATCTTGCTGGACGAGTCTGACAGAACACAGACTCCCAGGTGGGGCCTTCGGCCCAGTTCCGTCGTGCGAGATCACATGATGATCGCCGTGGCGCCCTCAATCTCCACAACGTCCACTTCCTGACCCACTTCGTAGGTCTGAGCGGCGTCGAGAGCGCGTGCCGACCAGACTTCCCCGGCGAGCTTGATCCGGCCGCCTCTGCCGTCGACCCGTTCCAGTACGACGGCGTGCTTGCCCTTCAACGCGTCGATACCGGTGGAGTGTTGGGGCCTCTGGGAGCGGTGCCGGGCCGCGATGGGGCGTACGACGGCGATGAGTGCGACCGAGACGACGGCGAACACGACCACCTGGAGCACGACACCCCCACCGAGCCCCGCGGTCACGGCGCCTGCGACGGCGCCTACAGCGAGCATGCCCAGCTCCGGCATCGCGGTCACGACGAGCGCGACCCCGAGCCCGGCCGCGGCAACCAGCCACCACACCCATGCGTCGATGCTGTCCACATGGCCATGGTAGGACCGCAACGGTCCCGCGGACAGAGCGCGTGATCAAGTTGTGGCTGCCCGGGCCGGGTTGTGCGGTCGGACGGTCCAACTCTCGGGCGGACGCGAGGGCTTGACGGTCAGGTCAGCGGAAGGCCCTGGGCGGTCCAGCGGTCCCCGACCTGTTCGACGACCAGCGGGAGGCCGAAGCACAGGGAGAGGTTGCGCGAGGTGAGCTCCAGCTCCAGCGGGCCCGCCGCGAGGACCTTGCCCTGGCGGATCATGAGGACGTGGGTGAAGCCCGGCGGGATCTCCTCGACGTGGTGCGTGACCATGATCATGGAGGGCGCGATCGGGTCGCGGGCCAGGCGGCCGAGACGGCGTACGAGATCCTCGCGGCCGCCGAGGTCGAGGCCGGCGGCCGGCTCGTCGAGGAGCAGCAGCTCGGGGTCGACCATCAGCGCGCGGGCGATGAGGGTGCGCTTGCGCTCGCCCTCGGAGAGGGTGCCGAACCGGCGGTCCACGTACTCGGTCATGCCGAGGCGGTCGAGGAAGGCGCGGGCGCGGTGCTCGTCGACCTCTTCGTAGTCCTCGTTCCAGGTGGCCGTCATGCCGTAGGCGGCGGTCAGCACGGTCTGCAGGACGGTCTGGCGCTTGGGGAGCTTCTCGGCCATGGCGATACCCGCCACGCCGATGCGCGGGCGCAGCTCGAAGACATCGACCTTGCCGAGGGTGTCGCCGAGGATGGTGGCGGTGCCCTTGCTGGGGAAGAGGTAGCTGGAGGCGAGGTTCAGGAGGGTGGTTTTCCCGGCGCCGTTGGGGCCGAGGATGACCCAGCGCTCGCCCTCCTTGACCGACCAGGAGACCTGGTCCACCAGAGCCCGGCCCTCCCGGACCACGGATACGTCCTCCAGCTCCAGAACATCGCTCATGAGCGCGCTGTCTCCCCTTGCAGTGTCGGCCTGTCTCGGTGTCGGCCTGGTCTCGGCTGTGGCGTACGCCTGTGGGCGCCGCCGCCTGTGGTGCGCGGCCCCCAGGGAAATCTACGCCACCGGTCGGTCGGTCCATCCCATCGGTCGGTCCTTAGGGTGGGGGGCATGCTCTCGGAACCACGTTCAGGACGCCTCGCCGCATGGGGAAATGCCCTCTTGGCCGGACTTGTCTCACCGGATGACGCGGTGCTCGCGATCGTCGGGGAGGACGCCGTGCACCGGGTCGACGGGCTGCCCGGGGAGTCGGGGCCGGTCGGTCTGACGCTGGCACTGGGGCGGCTGCGCTCGCTGGGTGCGAGCGGGTTGCGGGTGGCGCTGCCCGCGCCGGGGCATCCGCTGGGGCTGAGCGGGCCGCCTGAGTTCAATGCGCGGGCGCTGGACGCGGAGCAGGCGGTGATCTGCCGCGGGGCCGCTCTGGGGCTCGTGCCGGAGGTGTACGAGGCCGGGCCGGACGGCGATGTGCATGTGGAGGTCGTCTGGCACTGTCTGGCGGTGCGGGAGGCTCCGCCGGCCGACGTGCCGTCCCTCGGGGAGGCCGAGCGGGAGCTGGCGGAGGCGTTGCGGGAGGCGACGGAGGTGCTGTCGCGGCTGGACGTGGCGGCTTCGGGGCCGGTGGCGGAGGCGGCGGTCGACGCCTACCGGGCGCGGGCCGAGCGCGGGCGTGAGGTGCTGGCGCCGGGGTACCCCCCGCGGGCGGTACGGGTGCTGGAGCTTGCCCAGCGGGTGGGGTTGCTGATCTCGGTGGCGTACGAGCGGGGGCACGGGGGTGCGGTGAGCGCCTCGGAGATGGCCGCGCGGGCGTCGGCCCTGCGGCCCGTGGAGCGGACGGCTCGGCGGGCGCAGGTGGCGGCGTACAACTCCGTGGTGGAGGAGCGGGAGCGGGGGGTGCGCTGAGCGGGGGGTGTTCGCCCCTGCCGCCTCTGCCCTCCCCCGAGCTCTCGGCTCCGCTCGATCGAACAGGGGACCCTCATCATCCCTGGGCGCTGCGCCCCCAGGGGTCTGCCGGGAGGCGGGGGTGAGTGGGTACGCACGACAGACCGGCCTCCGGGAGGCTGCTCCCGCGAGGCCGGTGGTCGTTCGTGGTCCGGGCAGACCTCAGTGATTGACGCCCAGGTTGCCGAAGGCCGGGTTCAGGACGCCGATGACGTTCACGGAGTTGCCGACCGCGTTCACGGGGACGTGGACCGGAGCCTGGACGAGGTTGCCCGAGAGGACACCCGGCGAGCCGATGGCCTTGCCGCTCGCGTGCGCCCCACCGTCGGTCGCGGAAGCCATCCCGGCACCGGCGGCAACCAGGCCACCGGCCACGAGGGTGACGGCAGCGGCCTTCTTCAGGTTCTTCACTTCTCAGTCCTCCTTGGCGATCGCTGCGGCAAGGCGCCGCAGCACGCCATGGAAAACGGCCCGGCCCCGGCAGGGGATACGCCATCCGGGGGACATACACACGACGGTATGAATCTCAGCCTGGAGCGTAACTTTCTGAATTGCCGCTCATGTCATTAATCCCACTGGTCATCCCGTCACACCATGGCGTACCGCCCACAGCGCGGCCTGGGTGCGGTCGGCCAGGTCCAGCTTCATCAGGATGTTCGAGACATGGGTCTTGACCGTCTTCTCGGAGAGGACGAGGGCGCGGGCGATCTCGCGGTTCGAGCGGCCGTCCGCGATCAGGCCGAGCACCTCGCGCTCCCGCTCGGTGAGTGAACCGCCTCTGCCCTGGCCCGAGTTGGCCTCCTCCTGGGAGAGGAGAGCGCCGGCCACCTCCGGCTGGAGCAGGATGTGCCCGGCGTGCACCGACCGGATGGCGCCCGCGAGCGCATCGGGGTCCACGTCCTTGTAGACGTACCCGGCGGCGCCGGCACGCAGGGCCGGGACCACCGTGCGCTGCTCGGTGAAGCTGGTGACGATCAGCACGCGCGCGGGGTTGTCGAGTGAGCGCAGCCTGCGCAGGGCCTCGACGCCGTCCATGCCCGGCATCTTGATGTCCATGAGGACGATGTCGGGCCTCAGCTCCTCGGCGCGGGCGACTCCTTCGGCGCCGTCGGCCGCCTCGCCCACGACCTCGATGTCGTCCTGCACCTCCAGGAAGGTGCGCAGTCCGCGCCGGACCACCTGGTGGTCGTCGACGAGCAGCACCTTGATTGCGTCAGCCACCAGGGACCTCCATTTCGATCGTGGTGCCCTTTCCGGGCGCCGACTCCACCGTCAGGCGGCCGCCGACCCCGCTCGCCCGGTCGCGCATGGAGACCAGCCCGAGGTGGCGTCCCGCGCGGCGTACGGTCGCCGGTTGGAAGCCGCTGCCGTCGTCCCTGACGCGCAGGACCGCCGTGGCGTCGCGCCGCTCCAGGGTCACCTCGACCCGATCGGCCCCCGAGTGGCGCAGCGCGTTGTGCAGGGCCTCCTGGGCGACGCGGAGCATGGCCTCCTCCTGTGCGGCGGGCAGGGCGCGGACGCCGCAGCTGGTGAAGGTCACGCGCGCGGTGTGGGCGCGGTCCAGGACGTGGACCTGGGTGCGCAGGGTGGCGACGAGGCCGTCCTCGTCGAGGCCCGCGGGGCGGAGCTCGACCACGGCGGCGCGCAGTTCGTCGGCGGCCTCGGCGGCGAGCATGGCCACCTGGTGGAGCTCTCCCTTGGCGCGGCGGGGGTCGCGGTCGACCAGGGCGGCCGCGGCCTGGGCGGTCAGGCGCAGGGAGAAGAGCTTCTGGCTGACGGCGTCGTGCAGTTCGTGAGCGAGGCGGGAGCGCTCCTCGGCGATGGTGAGCTCGCGGCTGCGCTCGTAGAGCCTCGCGTTCGTCAGGGCGATCGCGGCGTGCTGGGCGAGGATCGACAGCAGTTCCTCGTCCTCCTCGGTGAATCCGCAGCCGCCCACCGGCTTGGGGCACCGCTTGTTGGCGAGGAAGAGGGCGCCGATGACCTCGTCGCCGTCACGGATGGGCAGGCCCAGGAAGTCGGCCAGATCGGGGTGGGCGCTCGGCCAGCCCTCGAAACGGGGGTCCTTGCGCACATCGGCCAGGCGCTCCGCCTTGGCCTCGTGGAGCATCGCGGCCAGGATGCCGTGCTGGCGCGGGAGTGGGCCGATGGCCTTCCACTGCTCGTCGGTGACGCCGTCGACCACGAACTGGGCGAAGCCACCGTGGTCGTCGGGCACGCCCAGTGCCGCGTACTCCGCGTCGAGCAGCTCGCGTGCGGAGGCCACGATCGTCTTGAGGACGTCGCGCACCTCCAGGTGTCTGCTCATGGCCAGCAGCGCGGAACTCACCGCGGCGAGGCCGGACCGTGGACCTTGGCTCATGACCTCACGGTACCTGCGGGGTGTGACACCGCGGATCGGACCTGTGACGGCCTCCGCCTGGGCCGCGGGCCCTAGGGCGAAGGGCCCTGGCGCATTGCGGCCCGCGCACGAGGCGGGCGGGACGGCCCGGTTCCTACGGTGAAGGCGTCCGCTGAGGCGGGTTCGGCGGCCGGTGCCTGAGGGCGGTCGGCGGCCGGGAACACACGCCGGGAGCGGCGGTCACGCGACGAGGGGACGGATGGCATGCCAGTAGCGATCATCACGGGAGCTTCGAAGGGGCTGGGGCAGGCACTCGGCGCCGCCCTGGCGGAACGCGGCTGGGACCTGGTGCTCGACGCCAGAACCGCGGACGTGCTCCAGGAGACGGCGAAGGAACTGTCGGCGTACGGGACCCGGGTGGAGGCCCTGGCGGGGGACGTCACGGACGCCGGGCACCGGGCCGCTCTGGTGGCGGCGGCACATCGGCTGGGCGGTGTGGACCTGCTGGTGAACAACGCGAGCGCGCTGGGCGCCGAACCGCTCGTACGGCTGGACGAGCTGCCGCTGGAGGGGCTGAGGCGGGCGCTGGAGGTGAACGTGGTCGCCGCGCTGGGTCTCGTCCAGGAGGCGCTGCCGCTGCTGCGGGCCTCCGGGGCGGGCGCGGTCATCGACGTCAGCTCGGACGCGGCCGCGGAGGCGTACGAGACGTGGGGCGGGTACGGGGCGTCGAAGGCGGCACTGGACCACCTGTCGGCGGTGCTCGCCGAGGAGGAGCCCGGGCTGCGGGTGTGGGCGGTCGATCCCGGGGACATGGCCACGGACCTGTATGCGGCGGCCGTACCGGACGACGACGATCCCCGGCCGGAGCCGGCCGACGTCGTACCGGCCTTCCTGCGGCTGATCGACGAGCGTCCGGCCAGTGGCCGCTATGGTGCGCCGTCCCTGCTGGAGCGTCGATGACGACCGCGCTGCGGGTTCCGGAGGAGTTGTCGGCGCGAGTGCCGGCCGAGCAGCGCGGACCCGGCCTGGAACGGGACGCGGTGCGGCTGCTCGTCTCGCGCGGCGCCGAGGTGTCGCACCACCAGTTCGTGGAGTTGCCGCGGCTGCTGCGGGCCGGGGACCTGCTCGTCGTCAACACCTCCCCCACGCTGGCGGCCGCTGTGGACGGTCATGTGGGGCACGCGCGCGTGGTGGTGCATTTCTCGACGTGGGGTGACGACGGGCGGTGGGCCGTCGAGCTGCGGGATCCGGACGGGACGGGCACCACGCGCGCGCGTGCGGGAGGACCCGCGGGGACAGAGGTGCGCCTGCCCGAGGACGTACGGCTGGTAGTGGAGGAGCCGCTGAGCGCGGACAGTGCTCGGCTGTGGTGGGCGCGCGTGTCGGCCCCCACGGGTCCGGACGACGGTCCGGACGTGCTGGGGCTGCTGCGGGAGCACGGGCGGCCCATACGGTACGCGTACACGGAACGGGACCAGCCGCTGTCGGCGCACCAGACGGTGTTCGCGCTGCTGTCGGCCGACGGGGCAGGCAGTGCGGAGATGCCGAGTGCGGCGCGGCCCTTCACGGCGCGTCTGGTGGCGGAGCTGGTGAGCCGGGGCGTGCAGTTCGCGCCGGTCACGCTGCACACGGGGGTGGCGTCGACCGAGGCGCACGAGCCGCCGTACCCGGAGCGCTTCGCGGTGCCGGAGGCGTCGGCCCGGCTGATCAACGCGGCGGGAGCCGGAGGGGGGCGGATCGTCGCGGTGGGTACGACGGCGGTGCGGGCCGTGGAGTCGGCGACCGGGCCCGACGGGGTGGTGCGGGCCACGGAGGGCTGGACCGGTCTCGTGGTCACCCCGGAGCGCGGGGTGCGGGTGGTGGACGGGCTGCTGACCGGACTGCACGAGCCGGAGGCCTCGCACCTGCTGATGCTGGAGGCGGTCGCGGGACGGGCGGCGGTCGACCGGGCGTACGAGGAGGCGCTGCGCGGGCGCTACCTGTGGCACGAGTTCGGGGACGTGCACCTCATTCTCCCGGAGCGCGCGATCGACAACGTCGACAGCGCCTGCTGAGGCCGGCGCGCGGGTCTCGGAAACGCCGCAGGGCGGCACCCCACCGGGGGTGCCGCCCTGCTCGTGCCGGGACACGGTGTCCGGGAACTACTTGCGCATGACCTCCGGCTCGTGGCGGCGCAGGAAGCGGGCCACGAGGACGCCACAGATCGCGCCGAGGGCAATCAGGGCGATCATGTCCAGCGTCCAGATGCCGACCGTGTGGTCCCACAGCGGGTCGGTCTGGGTCGGATCGTCCTTGTTCGGGTTGACCAGGTTGAAGTCCAGCGTGGCGCCCGCGGCGGCGACGGCCCAGCGGGACGGCATCAGGTACGAGAACTCGTTGACGCCCAGGGCGCCGTTCAGCGTGAAGAGGCAGCCGGTGAAGACGACCTGGATGATCGCGAACATCACCAGCAGCGGCATGGTCTTCTCGGACGTCTTCACCAGCGCGGAGATCACCAGACCGAACATCATCGAGGTGAAGCCGAGCGCCATGATCGGCAGGCAGAGTTCCAGCTTGGTGAGGGTGCCGAGGACCAGGCCCTCCGCGGGGACCTCGCGCGCACCGAAGCCGATTCCGCCGACGATCAGGCCCTGGACCATGGTGATCATGCCGAGCACGATGACCTTGGACATCAGGTAGGCCGAGCGGGACAGGCCCGTCGCGCGCTCCCGTTCGTAGATCACCCGTTCCTTGATCAGCTCACGGACGGAGTTGGCCGCCCCGGCGAAACAGGCGCCGACGGCGAGGATCAGAAGGACGGTGGTGGCGGTGCCGTTGGGCGCCCTCAGACCGCCCGCGCGCGGCTCGTTGGGCAGCAGGTCGTTGCCGGATTCGATGAGCAGGCTGACCGCGCCGAGCACGGCGGGCAGGATCAGCATCAGGGCCAGGAAGCCCTTGTCGGACACGATGACCGAGACGTACCGCCGGACCAGGGTCAGCAGCTGCGAGCCCCAGCCCTGCGGCTTGGGCTGGCGCATCTGCTGTGGCGGAGGCATGTGTACGGACTGCGGGGCGACCGCGTCGATGTCCGCGGCGTACATCTGGTAGTGCTGCGAGCCCTTCCAGCGGCCCGCCCAGTCGTAGTCGCGGTAGTTCTCGAAGGCGGAGAAGACGTCGGCCCAGGTGCCGTAGCCGAAGAAGTTGAGGGCCTCCTCCGGCGGGCCGAAGTAGGCGACGGCACCGCCGGGCGCCATCACCAGAAGCTTGTCGCACAGCGCGAGTTCGGCCACCGAGTGAGTGACGACGAGGACCGTACGGCCGTCGTCGGCGAGGCCGCGCAGCAGCTGCATGACGTCGCGGTCCATGCCCGGGTCGAGACCGGAGGTCGGCTCGTCCAGGAAGATCAGCGACGGCTTGGTGAGCAGCTCCAGGGCCACGGAGACACGCTTGCGCTGGCCGCCGGACAGGGACGTGACCTTCTTGTCCTTGTGGATGTCCAGCTTCAGCTCGCGCAGCACCTCGTCGATGCGGGCCTCGCGCTCCTGGGCCGTGGTGTCGGCGGGGAAGCGCAGCTTGGCCGCGTACTTGAGGGCCTTCTTGACGGTCAGCTCCTTGTGCAGGATGTCGTCCTGCGGGACCAGACCGATGCGCTGGCGCAGCTCGGCGAACTGCTTGTACAGGTTCCGGTTGTCGTAGAGAACGTCGCCCTGGTTGGCCGGGCGGTAACCGGTGAGGGCCTTCAGCAGCGTCGACTTGCCGGAGCCGGACGGGCCGATGACCGCGATCAGCGACTTCTCGGGGACACCGAAGGAGACGTCCTTCAGGATCTGCTTGCCGCCGTCCACGGTGACCGTCAGATGGCGGGCGGAGAAGGAGACCTCACCGGTGTCGACGAACTCCTCGAGGCGGTCGCCGACGAGACGGAACGTGGAGTGGCCGACGCCGACGATGTCGTTCGGGCCGAGCAGCGCCGAGCCGCTCTTGGCGATCGCCACACCGTTGACGAACGTGCCGTTGTGCGAACCGAGGTCACGGATCTCGTAGCGGCCGTCGGGCGTGGCGTGGAACTCGGCGTGGTGGCGCGAGACCTGGAGGTCGGAGACGACGAGTTCGTTCTCCAGCGCGCGGCCTATGCGCATGACGCGGCCGAGGGCCAGCTGGTGGAACGTGGTCGGGCTGCGGTCGCCGTAGACCGGCGGCGCCCCCGCGACACCACCAGGTCCCTGCTGTGCGTGGCCCGCGGCCGGGCCCTGCTGGTGCGGGACCTGCGACTGCTGCGGCTGCCAGCCCTGCTGCGGGGCCGACTGCTGGGGTGCGGCCTGCTGCGGGGCCGACTGCTGGGGTGCGGCCTGCTGCGGGGCCGCTTGCTGGGCCGCCCACGCCGGGTTCGCCCCCTGGGCCGCGTACGGCTGCTGCGGCGGCTGCGCCTGCTGCTGTGCCTGGGGCGTGGCGGCGGATGCGGCCGAGCCTTTCAGGCTCAGGCGCGGGCCGTCGGTCGCGTTGCCGAGGTGCACGGCCGAGCCGGGGCCGATCTCCAGGTGGTGGATCCGCTGGCCCTGCACGAACGTGCCGTTGGTGCTGCCGTGGTCCTCGATGACCCAACTCCGGCCGCTCCAGCTGATCGTGGCGTGACGCCAGGACACTCTGGCGTCGTCGAACACGATGTCCCCCTGCGGATCGCGTCCGAGCGTGTATGCCCTGGACTGGTCGAGCGTCCAGGTTTGTCCATTGGATTCGAGTACGAGTTCCGGCACTCCATGCCCCACTGAGTTGTCCCCCGAATTGCCCCCATCACGGGGAGTCTAGGGATGTCGAACATCGGGGGGAACTATTTCAGGCTCGGCCCCCTGACTGAAATCCGGGCCTTGCGAAGCCCCCGAACCGGGGCGTCGGCCGGTCCCGTTGACGGGGTGGAAACCGGGCCGGAGAGTGGTAATCCGACGCGAGGGGGACATCCGCGGTGGAACGCCGCGGTGCGGATCGGGGGGTCTGACCATGAGTACGGGTACCTCGCACCAGGCCAGGAGCATCCCCTGGGGTGACGTCCTGCTCTCCGCGATCGCCGCCGTGAGCTGGGCGTTGATCGGTATGGCGGCGACGGCCGCGCTCGGTCTGCATCTGCTCGAAGCGGACTCGGCGGGCTCGCTCGGGCCGATGACCGCCGCGGTTGTGGCCCTTGGTGCGGGGGGTTCCGTCACCCCGTCGGGCGATGTCTCCGTCTTTGGCCTGGAAGGAGCGGACGCGACCACCGCCATCGAGATCTCGCCACTCGGTGTGGGGCTCGTGGGGGCGGTCCTGCTGTCGTGGTTCTTCCTGCGGTCCCTGCGCGGGGCGGGGGCTGTGATCGCGCCCGCCGAACTCCTCGCGCGCGCGGGCACGCTGCTCGTGCTGTTCGTCGCCGTGCTGGGCGGGCTCACCTGGGCCGGCCACAGTGTCATCACCCTCGACGGCGGCTCGCTGGGGCTCGACGACGTGCCCGGCGGGGACCGGTTGGGCGACGTCGAGGTGCCCGGTCTCGGAGACATCGGCGGGCTGTTGCCGGACCGGCTGGGCGACCTCGCGAACGCCCAGGCGAAGGTCGGCTTCACGGTGGACACAGGGCCCACGTTGCTGGGCGGCCTGATCTGGTGCGCGGGCGTCCTGGTGATCGCTCTGCTGGCCTCGCGCCGCACTCCCCTGCCGCCCGGCTGGGCCGCGGTGCACAAGGTGGTGCGGCCCGCCGTGTCCGCCCTGGTCAGCGTGTTGTTGATGGCGGTCCTCGCGGGCCTCGCGGCGGCGGCGTACGCGGCGATCGGCGACGACAACCCCGAGCGGATCGCGGGCGCGGCTCTGCTCGGTGCGCCGGGCGGGGTCTGGCTGGGCATCCCGATCGGTCTCCTCGTGCCGTGGAACGGGCGGGCCACCGGTGAACTGGCCCACCTGCTGCCCGACCCGCTCGACGAGCTGCTCCGCGCCGACTCCGGCCGCCCCGTCACGCTCGGCCGGCTGGCCGAACTGGACGGCAGGGTCTGGCTGTTGGGGGTGGGGGCGGCCCTCATGATGCTGTTCGCGGGGGTACTGACCGCCGTACGTACGCCCTATGTACGGGAATCGTCTGCCGTCGTCGGGGGAAAGCGGCCGGGTGCGGATGGACCAGGCGGGGGTCCGCTCGGGTTCGCGGGGCGCTGCGCAGTTCGGCTCGGGGTCGCGACGGCGCTGACACTGCCGCTGCTGGCCTGGCTGACGGAGGTGTCCGTGGACGCCTCGCTGTCGGTGCTCGGGTTCGACGCCTTCGGGGCCGGCATAGAGCTCCACGGGGACGTGGGGATGGCGCTGCTGCTGGGGGCGCTGTGGGGTGCGGGCGCCGGGGCCGCCGGGGCGTTGCTCGCGTGCGCGAGCGGGGCTGCGGGACGGAACGCTTCGGCTTGGGCGTGGGGGGCGCAGGGGCCGCATCCGTCGCAGGTATCACAGGGATCGCAGGGATCACGGATGTCGCAGGGATCGCAGGGATCACGGATGTCGCAGGGGTCGCAGGGATCACCATCAGGGCCCTACACGCCGAGTGCGTCGTACCGGCCGCCGAACCCGGACACCAATCCGTACCTGCGGCTGCCCGGGGAGCCACGGAGGCCCGGGGACGGGCGGTCGTCCTCGGGGGGCGCCTCGCAGCCCTGGGGCGGGGAGCAGCCCGGTGGCGGGGATCGGTCTGGTGGCGGGGATCAGTCCGGCGGCGGAGATCGGTCCGGCGGTGCCCCGCCGCCCGGTGCCGCGGGGCCCGCGCAGGAGCCCGACCTGTACGGGGCACCCACCGTGTCCCGGCCGTTCCCCCCGCCACCGCGGAGGCCTCCGCGACGCCCCCGGCCGGGTTCACGCGACTGGCCGGAGCCGCCGCCTCCCCCGGACGACGTGCCCCCGCCGCCTCCGTCACCGCCGAGGCCGCGGGGGCGTTGAGGGACCGGGAAGCGGGAAACCGTGAAGGACCAATGGCGCCGGGATTCGTGGACCGCCGCCCCGCGCGGCGCCGCGGATCAGAGGCACGGCGCCCACGATCCAGGCGTACGTCATCCGCCCGCAACCCAGTGTTCGCCGTCCGCTGGGGGGACCTCGGAGGCGACGCGCACTGAGTGCCGGATACGGTGGGAGCACCATGAGCGCTTCGCAGACCTCTGACGCCCCTACTCTCCTCGTCAAGATCTTCGGCAAGGACCGGCCGGGCATCACGGCCGGTCTCTTCGACACCCTCGCCGCCTACTCCGTCGACGTCGTCGACATCGAGCAGGTCGTCACCCGTGGCCGGATGGTGCTGTGCGCGCTCGTGACCGAGCCGCCCGGCGGGCGCGAGGGCGATCTGCGGGCCACCGTCCACAACTGGGCGGAGTCCATGAAGATGCAGGCGGAGATCATCTCCGGCCTCGGCGACAACCGCCCGCGTGGCCTCGGGCGCTCCCTCGTCACCGTGCTCGGGCACCCGCTGACCGCCGAGTCGACGGCCCGGATCGCCGCGCGGATCACCGCGACCGGCGGCAACATCGACCGTATCTTCCGGCTCGCCAAGTACCCGGTGACCGCGGTCGAGTTCGCGGTGTCCGGTACGGAGCCGGAGACGCTGCGCACGGCTCTCGTGACCGAGTCGGTGGCGCTGGGCGTGGACGTGGCGGTGGTGGCGGCCGGGCTGCACCGGCGGGCCCAGCGTCTTGTGGTCATGGACGTGGACTCGACGCTCATCCAGGACGAGGTGATCGAGCTCTTCGCCGCCCACGCCGGATGCGAGAAGGAGGTCGCCGAGGTGACGGCGGCCGCGATGCGCGGGGAACTGGACTTCGAGCAGTCACTGCACGCGCGCGTGGCGCTCCTCGAAGGGCTCGACGCCTCGGTGGTGGACAAGGTGCGCAGCGAGGTACGGCTCACGCCGGGGGCGCGCACACTGATCCGTACGCTGAAGCGGCTCGGCTTCCAGGTCGGGGTCGTCTCGGGTGGGTTCACCCAGGTCACGGACGATCTGAGGGAGCGGCTCGGGCTCGACTTCGCGCAGGCCAATACGCTGGAGATCGTCGACGGCAAGCTCACGGGCAGGGTCGTCGGCGAGATCGTGGACCGGGCGGGCAAGGCGCGGCTGCTGCGGCGCTTCGCGGCCGAGGCGGGCGTGCCGCTGGCGCAGACGGTGGCGATCGGTGACGGTGCGAACGACCTGGACATGCTGAACGCGGCCGGGCTGGGCGTCGCCTTCAACGCCAAGCCGGTGGTCCGGGAGGCCGCGCACACCGCGGTGAACTTCCCCTTCCTCGACACGGTCCTCTACCTGCTGGGTGTGACCCGGGAAGAGGTCGAGGCGGCGGACATGCACGACGGGGACGTCTGACGCGTCTGAGCCCGTTCCTGGCCCCCGTCCTGGACTCGTCCGACCCAGCACGAGTGGCTGTACGGGGGCGTAGAGAGCCGTACACCGTACAGGCGGCACGAGCAGGCCGCTCGGAGCGTACAGAGCTGTGGTGAAAAGGGCCCGGCACCGATGCGGTGCCGGGCCCTCGTCGTTGCGGTGCGTGCCCCTACTCCGTGGGCGCCCAGTAGTCGAGCAGCGTCGCCACGCCCGGCTCCAGGCCCTTCCAGGTGGCGTCGAAGGAGAGCACGGCGAAGGCCGCGGCGGGGAAACCGCGGCGGCTCATCCGTTCCCGGGCGTCGCTCTCGGAGCGGCCGGCCAGGATGTCGGCGAGGCCCTGGACGCCGGGGTTGTGGCCGATCAGGAGGATGTTCTGGGCGTCGTCGGGGAGCTCGTTGAGCACCTCGATCAGCTCGCCGGGCGAGGCCTCGTAGATCCGCTCCTCATAGACCGTTTTCGGCCGATGGGGCAGCTCCTGGACGGCGAGCTTCCAGGTCTCGCGGGTGCGGACCGCGGTGGAGCAGAGGGCCAGATCGAAGGGGATGCCGGAGTCGGCCAGCTTGCGACCCGCGACGGCGGCGTCCATGCGGCCCCGGTCGGCGAGAGGCCGCTCGTGGTCGGTCACCTGGGGCCAGTCGGCCTTCGCATGCCGGAAGAGAACAATCCTGCGGGGTTCTGCGACGCTCATGGGTCCCAGCTTCGCATGAAACACGCCATGGGGCGCAGGGAGTTGACGAGCGCCGCTGCGCCCCTTGTCAGGGCATGCCGTGCAGCAGGGCCTGCTGTATCAGCTCGAAGAGGTGGGTCAGCGCCGGGTCGGTGGTCGCCGCCTGGGCGTCCGAGGGGTTGAGGATCATGAGCAGGAGGGCGACGAAGGCGAGCATGGGCAGGACGAAGGCCCACCAGGGCAGCCGGACGCCGACGCCGCCCGTGGTCGCCGGGTGGGGCCGGGTGTGCGTACGGGCCGACATGCCGCCTCCGTGGGTCCTTGAGTGCTCCGTGGGCCGCTTCCTCGCGGCCACATCTCGAAGCTACGGAATGCGAGCCCCGCGACCCATCCGGTGATCCACCCACTTCACCCTGACCCTCGCCCCCTAGGGGATGGTGGGGCCAGCCCCACCATGAGCCCGCCCAGGACGCCCAAAGGCTCGCGGGCGCGGGACGGCCACGCGGATCGTCAAGGAAAGGCGAACGTCAGGGCGAGGCGATCGTCAGAGCAACGGCATCGTCACAGCGCGGCCATCGTCACGGCGAGGCGATCGTCGCGATGACTCCGATGATCACGAAGATGGCGAAGAACGCGCCGAACACGATCAGCATCTTCTTCTGGCCGTTCTGAGGGTTCGGCTCGAGCACAGGCATGTCGTCAGTCTCGCACCTTCGTCCGCCCGGCCGCCGCCGGGGGTCGGGCGGACGGCGGGATCAGCGCGCCGCCCGGCTCAGCGCACGGCTCTCGGCTCGGCGCGCGGCCTCGTCCTCCACGGTACCGGGCCGGCCCGCCAGAACGCCCACCACGATCTGCGGGATCATCAGGCCCGTCATCAGGGCGATCGGCAGGCCCCAGCCGCCGCTGTGCTGGTAGAGGACGCCGACCAGGAGCGGGCCCGGGATCGAGATCAGGTAGCCGGTGCTCTGCGCGAAGGCGGACAGCTTGGCGACGCCCGCGGAGGTCCTCGCCCGCATCCCCACCATCGTGAGAGCCAGCGGGAAGGCGCAGTTCGAGACGCCGATCAGCATCGCCCACGCCCAGGCACCGCCCGCCGGGGCGGCGTACAGACCCGCGTACCCGGCGAGGCCGCATACGCCCAGGACCACCACGATCGGGCCCTGGTGGGTCAGGCGCGTGGCGAGCCGGGGGATCACGAAGGCCAGCGGCACGCCCATCACCATCGTGACGGCGAGCAGCAGGCCCGCCGTGCCGGCCGGGACGCCCGCGTCGCGGAAGATCTGCGCCATCCAGCCCATCGCGATGTAGGCGGCGGTCGCCTGGAGCCCGAAGAACACGGCGAGCGCCCAGGCCGTACGGCTCCGGGTGATGCGCGGCGCGTCAGGGTCCTGCCGAGGCGACGGCACGCTCCGGGCGGCGTCGGTCGTGGTGACGGTCCCCCGCGCGCGTGCCATCGCCATCCACGGCAGCGTGGCCGCCGCCGCGAGGACCGCCCACGCGACGAGGCCCGACCGCCAGCTCCCACCGAGGGCGTCGGTCATGGGGACGGTGAGCGCCGCCGCGAGCGAGGTGCCGAGGGCGAGGGCCATCGAGTACAGGCCGGTCATGGAGCCCACGCGGTCGGGGAACCAGCGCTTGACGATCACCGGCATCAGGACGTTGCTGACGGCGATGCCCATCAGGGCGAGAGCGGTGGCGGCCAGGAAGCCCGCGGTGGTCCCGGCGTAGGGCCGGACCGCCAGGCCGGTGGCGATCGCCAGCATGCCCGCGCAGACCACCGCACCCGGCCCGAAGCGGCGGGCGAACCGGGGTGCCATGGCTCCGAAGAGCGCAAAACAGAGCGGCGGTACGGAGGTGAGGAGCCCGGCGACGCTGCCGCTCATGCCGAGCCCGTCGCGCACCTCTTCGAGGAGGGCTCCCAGGCTGGTGATGGCAGGGCGCAGGTTGAGGGCCGCGAGGACGATGCCGACGACCACGAGACGGGGCCCCCACGCGCGCGTGGGGGCCGTTTCGCCCGGAGAGGCGGCGTCCGGGGAGCCGGCCGGGCCGCGGACCCCGGGCCCAGTGCCCGCCGGGCCGTGTGCCCGGGGTTCGGTCCGGGTCGTGGGGGCCGTCGTCGTCCGTATCTCCTCGCGCGTCATGCCACCCATCATAGAATCATGGGATGATTGGTTGTCCACTCCCTGCGCTTCGCCGCCGGGGACTTCGTGCGAAGGTAACGCCATGCCGCTGAGCCATCCCCGCCGTTCGGCGCTGTCCGAGCAGGTCATCGCCGCGCTGCGGAACCAGATCGCCTCGGGTGAGTGGCCGGTCGGTTCCCGCATTCCCACCGAGCCCGAGCTGGTCGAGCAGCTGGGTGTGGCGCGCAACACGGTCCGCGAGGCCGTACGGGCCCTCGCGCACAACGGCCTGCTGGACATCCGCCAGGGTTCCGGCACGTACGTCGTCGCGACCAGCGAGCTGGCCGGAGTAATGCACCGACGCTTCGCGGACGCCGATCCGGAGCACATCGCCGAGCTGCGCTCCGCGCTGGAGTCGAGCGCCGCACGGCTGGCCGCCGAGCGGCGCACCGAGAAGGACCTCAAGCAGCTCGACGTCCTCCTCGTCCGGCGCGAGGAGGCCTGGGCGTCGGGCGACGCCGAGGCCTTCGTGGCCGCGGACGCGACGTTCCACATGGCGGTGGTGGCCGCGTCCCACAACGACCCCATGACGGCGATGTACGCGGATCTGGGCGAGGTGCTGCGGGACTGGCTGCGCTGGGACGTCGGCCAGGAGCTGACCCCGGGGACGTACATGGAGCACACCCGGCTCGTCGACGCGATCCGCGCGGGCGACGCGGAGGCGGCCGCCACGGAGGCCGCGAGCTATCCGTTCACGTGCCGTCCGGAGCGTCCGGGTCGTCCGGGTCGGCCGAAGAGGGCAGCAGCCTCTGGTGGCTGACCCACGCCGAGCGGACCTCCTTCCAGCAGCGGCCGGTGAGCCGCTCGGTCCGCGCGGGACCGACGTCCACCGGGGAGGCGTCGCTGTCGATGTCCCACCAGCGGTCGCACTCGATGTGGAGGCGTACGCGGTCGATGTCCACGTAGGCGTTGTGGCAGTACGCGACCACGCGGGAGCCGGTGATGTTCGTGCGGCACTCCGCCCCGAACGGATCGCCCTCGGCGGGCGGTCGGGCACCCGCGGGAGCATGGGGCACGGCCTCGTACGACAGCACGATCAGGAGGGCGGCGACGACCGCGGTCACCGGGGCGACGATGCGGAACAGACGCACAAGGGAGACCTCCTCGGCCGAGCTGGGGAGGACCACGTGGTGAACCCCTGATCACGTGGTGAAGGCGTAATCCCAGAGTGCGAGTCGTCCCCGTCGTCCGCCCGGCCGGATGGGCCGAACGGGGGACACAGGGCGACGCGCCGAGGGCCCGCATCCACGGGGACGCGGGCCCTCGGTCATCGGCCGGGCCTCAGCGGCAGCGGTCACGCACCGATCGCGTGCAGACCGCCGTCCACGTGGATGATCTCGCCGGTGGTCTTCGGGAACCAGTCGCTGAGCAGGGCGACGACGCCCTTGCCGGCCGGCTCGGGGTCCTTGAGGTCCCACTCCAGCGGGGAGCGGTGGTCCCAGACCGAGGCCAGCTCGCCGAAGCCGGGGATGGACTTGGCGGCCATCGAGGCGAGCGGGCCCGCGGAGACGAGGTTGCAGCGGATGTTCTGCTTGCCCAGGTCGCGCGCCATGTAGCGGCTGGTGGCCTCCAGGGCGGCCTTGGCCGGGCCCATCCAGTCGTACTGCGGCCAGGCGTACTGGGCGTCGAAGGTGAGACCGACGACCGAGCCGCCGTTCTGCATCAGCGGCAGGCAGGCCATGGTCAGCGACTTCAGGGAGTACGCCGAGACGTGCATGGCGGTCGCGACGGACTCGAACGGCGTGTTGAGGAAGTTGCCGCCGAGGGCGTCCTGAGGCGCGAAGCCGATGGAGTGCACGACGCCGTCCAGACCGCCGAGCTCCTCACCGACGACGTCGGCCAGCCGCCCGAGGTGCTCGTCGTTGGTGACGTCGAGCTCGATCACCTTGGTGGGCTTCGGGAGCTTCTTGGCGATGCGCTCGGTCAGGGTCGGCCGCGGGAACGCGGTGAGGATGATCTCGGCACCCTGCTCCTGCGCCAGCTTGGCGGTGTGGAAGGCGATGGAGGACTCCATCAGCACGCCGGTGATCAGGACACGCTTGCCCTCAAGGATTCCGCTCATGGTTCAGTGACCCATTCCCAGTCCGCCGTCTACGGGGATGACGGCTCCAGTGATGTACGAGGCGCCGTCCGAGGCGAGGAACCGCACCGTCGCGGCGACCTCCTCGGGCTGCGCGTACCGGCCGAGCGGCACCTGCGACACGATGTTCGCGCGCTGCTCGTCGGTGAGGACCTTGGTCATGTCGGTGTCGACGAAGCCGGGCGCGACGACGTTGAAGGTGATGTTGCGCGAGCCGAGCTCACGGGCCAGGGAGCGCGCGAAGCCGACCAGGGCGGCCTTGGAGGCGCCGTAGTTGGCCTGCCCCGCGCCACCGGACAGACCGATGACCGAGGAGATGAGGACGACGCGGCCCTTCTTGGCGCGCAGCATGCCGCGGTTGGCGCGCTTGACGACACGGAAGGCGCCGGTGAGGTTGGTGTCGATGACCGAGGTGAAGTCCTCCTCGGACATGCGCATAAGCAGCTGGTCCTTGGTGACGCCGGCGTTGGCGACGAGGACCTCGACGGGGCCGTGCTCGGCCTCGATCTCCTTGTAGGCCTGCTCCACCTGCTCGGTGTCCGTGATGTCGCACTTGACGGCGAGGAAGCCTTCCTTCTGAAGAGCCTCCGGGTCACCGGAACGGTATGTGATCGCGACCTTGTCGCCGGCATCGGCGAAAGCGCGGGCGATGGCGAGGCCGATGCCCCGGTTGCCTCCGGTGACGAGAACCGAGCGGCTCAACGGATCACCCTTTCAATAGCGGTCCGAACGCCCGCCCGACCAGCTGGCGGACAGGCGGCTTCTCCAAAAACCTATCGGTCCGCCCTGCCGCGCAGGGAATCGGGCACCGACAGTGGCACGGGGGACTCACTGTCGGGTCCCTACAGAAGGAGGCGCCCGCCAGACGGATCGGGGCGTGAGGAACTCGGCCGCTGAACGGAAAGATGTGGGCGTGGTGCCCGCGCGCGCGACATGATCGGACCCGACAGGCGACGACAGCAGGGAGACCTCGGTGCCTCATTCCATCGACGAAGCCTTCACGGCGCTGCCTCTACGGGCCTTGGCCGACGCCGCCCTGGCACGCGCGCGTGCCCTGGGGGCCGAGCACGCGGACTTCCGGTTCGAGCGGGTGCGCAGCGCGGCCTGGCGGCTGCGGGACGCCAAGCCGGCCGGGTCGTCCGACACGACCGACCTCGGGTACGCGGTGCGGGTGGTGCACGGCGGGACGTGGGGGTTCGCGTCCGGTGTGGACCTGACCATGGACGCGGCCGCGAAGGTCGCCGCGCAGGCCGTGGCCATGGCGAAGCTGTCCGCGCAGGTGATCCGGGCCGCCGGGTCCGAGGAGAGGGTGGAGCTGGCCGACGAGCCGGTGCACGCCGAGAAGACGTGGGTGTCCTCGTACGAGATCGATCCCTTCACCGTGCCCGACGAGGAGAAGTCGGGGCTGATGACCGAATGGAGCGCGCGGCTGCTCGCGGCCGACGGGGTCGACCACGTGGACGCCTCGCTGCTCACCGTGCACGAGAACAAGTTCTATGCGGATACGGCCGGGACCGTGACCACCCAGCAGCGGGTGCGTCTGCATCCGCAGCTCACCGCCGTGTCCGTCGACGAGTCCAGCGGTGAGTTCGACTCCATGCGCACCCTCGCGCCACCGGTCGGCCGCGGCTGGGAGTACCTGACGGGCACCGGCTGGGACTGGGACGGGGAACTGGCCCGGATCCCGGAGCTGCTCGCCGAGAAGATGCGGGCGCCGAGCGTCGAGGCGGGCGTCTACGACCTGGTCGTGGACCCGTCCAACCTGTGGCTGACGATCCACGAGTCCATCGGGCACGCCACGGAACTGGACCGCGCGCTCGGCTACGAGGCCGCGTACGCCGGCACGTCCTTCGCCACCTCCGACAAGCTCGGCAAGCTGAAGTACGGCTCCGAGCTCATGAACGTCACCGGTGACCGCACCGCCGAGCACGGCCTCGCGACGATCGGGTACGACGACGAGGGGGTCGAGGGGCAGTCGTGGGACCTGGTGAAAGACGGGACCCTGGTCGGCTACCAGCTCGACCGGCGCATCGCCCGGCTCACCGGCTTCGAGAGGTCCAACGGCTGCGCGTACGCCGACTCCCCCGGCCATGTGCCCGTGCAGCGCATGGCGAACGTGTCGCTCCAGCCGGACCCGGCCGGGATGTCGACCGAGGACCTGATCGGGAGCGTCGACCGCGGGATCTACGTCGTCGGTGACCGGTCGTGGTCCATCGACATGCAGCGGTACAACTTCCAGTTCACCGGGCAGCGGTTCTTCAAGATCGAGAACGGGCGGATCACGGGTCAGCTGCGGGATGTCGCGTACCAGGCGACGACCACTGACTTCTGGGGATCCCTGGCCGCCGTCGGCGGACCCCGGACGTATGTCCTCGGCGGTGCGTTCAACTGCGGCAAGGCCCAGCCCGGCCAGGTCGCAGCCGTCTCGCACGGCTGCCCGTCGGCTCTGTTCAAGGGCGTCAACATCCTCAACACCACGCAGGAGGCCGGTCGATGAAGGTCCAGTCCACGATCGGCTGGGGGTCCGGGGGTTACCCCCCGGGAAAACCCAGTCTCAACACGACCCAGGAGGCCGGTCGATGAGCGCTGCCGCGTCGACGAACCGTACGAACAAGCCGCACGAGGTCGTCGAGCGCGCCCTGGAGCTGTCCCGGGCCGACGGCTGTGTGGTGATCGCCGACGAGCACTCGACGGCCAACCTGCGGTGGGCGGGCAACGCGCTGACCACGAACGGGGTCACGCGCGGGCGCACACTGACGGTCATCGCGACCGTCGACGGCAAGGAGGGCACGGCTTCCGGCGTCGTGTCGCGGTCCGCCGTCACCGCCGACGAGCTGGAGCCGCTCGTCCGCGCCGCCGAGGCCGCCGCGCGCGGGGCGGGTCCTGCCGAGGACGCCCAGCCACTCGTGTCCGGCATCCCGGCGTCGCCCGACTTCACGGACGCGCCCGCCGAGACCTCGTCCGCCGTGTTCGCGGACTTCGCGCCGGCGCTCGGGGAGTCGTTCGCCCGCGCGCGGGAGGGCGGTCGCGAGCTGTACGGGTTCGCCAACCATGAGCTCGTCTCCAGCTACCTGGGTACGTCGACGGGGCTGCGCCTGAGGCACGACCAGCCGAACGGCACCCTGGAGCTGAACGCCAAGTCCCCGGACCGTACGCGCTCGGCGTGGGCCGGCAGGTCGACGCGCGACTTCAAGGACGTCGACCCGGCGGCGCTGGACGCGGAGCTGGCCGTACGGCTCGGCTGGGCCGCCCGGCGGGTCGAGCTGCCCGCCGGACGGTACGAGACGCTGCTGCCGCCCACGGCCGTGGCGGACCTGCTGATCTACCAGTTGTGGTCGGCGTCGGGCCGGGACGCCGCCGAGGGCCGCACGGTCTTCAGCAAGCCCGGCGGGGGCACACGGATCGGTGAGAAGCTGACCGAACTGCCACTGACGCTGCGCAGCGACCCGAACGAGCCGGGGCTGGAGTCCTCCCCCTTCGTGCTCGCGCACTCCTCCGGTGACGACGCGTCGGTGTTCGACAACGGACTGCCGCTGACGGCGACCGAGTGGGTCGGCGGGGGCGAGCTGCGGCACCTGACGACCACCCGGCACAGCGCGGGTCTGACCAGGCTGCCGGTGACGCCGTCGATCGGGAATCTGATCCTGGACGGGGGCGAGGACCTCTCCCTGGAGGAGATGGTCGCGAACACCGCGCGCGGGCTGCTGCTGACCTGCCTCTGGTACATCCGCGAGGTCGACCCGGCGACGCTGCTGCTGACCGGGCTGACCCGGGACGGCGTGTACCTCGTGGAGAACGGCGAGGTCACCGGCGAGGTGAACAACTTCCGGTTCAACGAGTCGCCGGTCAACCTGCTGGGCCGGGCCACTCAGGCCGGGCGCACGGAAAAGACGCTGCCCAGGGAGTGGAGCGACTGGTTCACCAGGGCCGCGATGCCCGCGCTGCGGGTGCCGGACTTCAATATGAGCTCTGTCAGTCAGGGCGTATAACCTCGTAGCGGTAGTCACTCGACTGCCCGCTGATCACCAAGGAGACACGAGAACCGTGACGGACATCGTCGACGAGCTGAAGTGGCGGGGCCTGTTCGCTCTGTCCACCGACGAGGACGCTTTGCGCAAGGCGCTCGCGGACGGTCCCGTCACGTTCTATTGCGGCTTCGACCCGACGGCGGCCAGCCTGCACGTGGGTCACCTGGTGCAGGTCCTCACCATGCGCCGGCTCCAGCAGGCGGGCCTGCGTCCGCTCGCCCTGGTGGGCGGGGCGACCGGCCAGATCGGCGACCCGCGCCCCACGGCGGAGCGCACGCTCAACGACCCGGAGACGGTCGCGAACTGGGTGACCCGGCTGCGCGGGCAGATCGAGCCGTTCCTGTCCTTCGAGGGCGAGAACGCCGCGGTGATGGTGAACAACCTGGACTGGACGGCCGGAATGTCGGCCATCGAGTTCCTCCGGGACATCGGCAAGCACTTCCGCGTCAACAAGATGCTGACCAAGGACTCGGTCGCCCGGCGCCTGGAGTCCGAAGAGGGCATCAGCTACACGGAGTTCAGCTACCAGTTGCTCCAGGGCATGGACTTCCTGGAGCTGTACCGACGGTACGGCTGCACGCTCCAGCAGGGCGGCAGCGACCAGTGGGGCAACCTCACGGCCGGGCTCGACCTGATCCACAGGCTGGAGCCGCACGCCCAGGTGCACGCACTGGCGACCCCGCTGATGACCAAGGCGGACGGGACCAAGTTCGGCAAGACCGAGGGCGGCGCCATCTGGCTCGACCCGGAGATGACGACGCCGTACGCGTTCTACCAGTTCTGGCTGAACGTGGACGACCGGGACATCTCCACGTACATGCGCATCCTGTCCTTCAGGTCCCGTGCGGAGCTCGAGGAACTGGAGCGGCAGACCGAGGAGCGTCCGCAGGCCCGGGCCGCGCAGCGTGCGCTGGCCGAGGAGCTGACAACGCTGGTGCACGGCGCGGACCAGACGGCCGCGGTGATCGCAGCGTCCAAGGCCCTCTTCGGTCAGGGTGAGCTGGCCGACCTCGACGACCGGACCCTGGCCGCGGCCCTCTCCGAGGTGCCGCACATCCAGGTCGCAGAGCCCGGTCTCGTCGTGGATCTCTTCGCCGAGGTCGGGCTCGTGCCCAGCAAGTCGGCCGCGCGGCGGACGGTGAAGGAGGGCGGGGCGTACGTGAACAACGTGAAGGTCACCGCGGAGGACTCCGTCCCCGCCAAGGAGGATCTGCTGCACGGGCGGTGGCTGGTGCTGCGGCGCGGGAAGAAGAACCTCGCCGCGGTGGAGGTCACCGGAGCCTGACCGCTCCGTGGGAGGGGCGGGCCGCGGGGAGCTCGGCGCTGGTTCTGCGCTCTTGCCGTGCGCACCCGTAGTGGGTGGTGGCGCCCACGCGGCGGGGCCGGACATCGACACGGCCCCGCGCTCCCGTCGACACGGACCCGAGTTCCTGTCGGGCGCCCCTCTCACCCCTTCCGTTTGCGGCCCCGTACCGACATGTACGCCATGTCGCCGAAGAAGACGATCACGATCGCCGCCACGAGCTGGAAGATGTGCCGGCCCCAGTCGATGCCCGGGGTCTCCGCGATTCCGAAGCCTCGGGCCACCGCGTTGCCGACGACGGCGCCGAGCATGCCGAAGATGGTCGTGAGCCAGAGCGGGCTGTGCTGCTTGCCCGGAATGATCGCCTTGGCCAGCAGCCCCAGGACGAGTCCCACGATGATCGCCCACAACCAGCCCATGGCTGCCTCCTCTTACGGCTCGACGTGAGCGGTACGCCCAGTCTCGGCCGGTTCGGAGTACGGCGCATGCCGGGCACAGCCGTACGCGGGAGTGCGCAGGCCGTGCGCTCCGGCAACAGGCGCCCCGGTCTCGTAGGCGGCGCGGACGCGGCGTAACGTGGAGGTTGTTCGGATCGCGGTCCCTGACCGGGTCCGGGCCCGGGTACGTGCCGGGGGAGCGTCCGATGCAGGCGGGTGGTGGAACGTGATGCGGAAGCGGAGCGGCGGCCAGGTCTTCCGGATCACCGGGGCCAGGCAGGGGCTCGACGACGACGTGCGCGGCAGGCAGCGGCGGTATGTCATCTCGATGTCGATCCGCACGCTGTCCGTGATCGCGGCGGCGGTCCTGTGGAACGTCGAGCGGCACGTGGCGATCGTCGCGCTGGTGCTCGGTGTGGTTCTCCCCTACATCGCGGTGGTGATCGCCAACGCGGGCCGGGAGAACACGCCCTCGCTGCCGTCGACGTTCGTGCGGGCCCCTCTGAAGCCGATGATCGAGCCCCCGTCGGACGGCGCCCCCGACCAGGGCGAGGCCGGCAGTGGGACGGGCTTCGCGGAATCGGTCCGGGAGGACGCCGCCGACCCCGCGGCCGCCTCGGCGGCGAGCCCCAGAAAGCCGTCCTGACCTCCGGAAACGGCAGGAAAGCGGAATCCGTTCGGCCGCCCGGCCCACGAAAAGCTCAGAACAATCGTGTTGTTCCGGTGCCGGGCGACGGGTTCCCCGTGACATACTTCGTACGCGCTCCGCATCCCCCGTCGGAGCGACAGACCGACGCCGGGCAGCTCCCCCCGTGGCTGCTCGGCGTCGCCTTTTCCCGGCACTTTTCCGTGGTGCGGGGCACGTTAGGGTCGGGGTGTGATGCTGAACGTCCCCGGTTCTGAACCGTCCTCACCCATCTGCTCCGCCAAGGGCTGCCGAGCCGACGCGGTGTGGGTGCTCGCGTGGAACAACCCGAAGCTGCACACCCCGGAGCGCCGCAAGACATGGCTCGCGTGCGAGGAACACCGTGAGCATCTTTCGCAGTTCCTCGGAGTGCGGGGGTTCTTGAAGGATGTCGTGAAGCTGACGGAGTGGCAGGCCCCCGAGGGCAGCGAGAGCCAGGGCGACGAGAGCTAGGGCGACGAGGCTGGATCGGCGAGGGTTGGACCGGCGAGGGCTCGTCAGCCCCCGATCGCCGACATCGGCCGGTCCGGCTGGACGAACGACGGGTCGTCCAGGCCCGCACCCGCCTTCTTGCCCCACATCGCAAGCCGCCAGATGCGGGCGATCTCCTCGTCGGGGGCACCGGAGCGGAGCGCGGCGCGCAGGTCGGTCTCCTCGCGGGCGAACAGGCAGGTGCGTATCTGGCCGTCGGCCGTGAGCCGTGTACGGTCGCAGGCCGCGCAGAACGGACGGGTGACCGAGGCGATCACGCCGACGCGGTGGGGGCCGCCGTCCACGATCCAGCGCTCGGCGGGGGCGGAGCCCCGTTCGTCGGCGCCCTCGGGTGTCAGCTCGAAGCGGGTGCGCAGGGAGGCCAGGATGTCGCCGGCGGTGACCATGCCCTCGCGCTTCCAGCCGTGCTGGGCGTCCAGGGGCATCTGCTCGATGAACCGCAGTTCGTAGTCGTGCTCCACGGCCCAGGCCAGCAGGTCCGGGGCCTCGTCCTCGTTCAGGTCCGGCATCAGGACCGAGTTGACCTTGACCGGGGTCAGGCCGGCCTCGCGGGCGGCGTGGAGGCCGTCGAGGACGTCCTTGTGGCGGTTCCGGCGGGTGAGGGTCTTGAAGACGTCGGGGCGGAGGGTGTCCAGCGAGACGTTCACCCGGTCCAGGCCCGCCGCCCTCAGGGCCGGTGCCGTGCGCTTGAGGCCGATGCCGTTGGTGGTGAGGGACATCTGGGGGCGCTGCTCCAGGGCGGCGACGCGCTCCACGATGCCGGCCAGGCCGGGGCGGAGCAGGGGTTCGCCGCCGGTGAAGCGGACCTCGGTGATGCCCAGCATCCGGACCGCGATGTCTATGAGGCGGACGATCTCGTCATCGGTGAGCAGGTCGGGCTTGGCCAGCCACTGCAGGCCCTCCTCGGGCATGCAGTACGTACAGCGCAGGTTGCACCGGTCGGTCAGCGAGACCCGTAGGTCGGTGGCCACTCGGCCGTAGGTGTCAATGAGCACGTGGGCCCCCTCCCGTGAACGGATCACCAATACTCCGACATCTGCGAGCCTACGTGACAGGACTGACAACACCAGTGGCCCTCGCCCCACGAGACGCGGCGGGGCCGCCGTAGATCCCCACGACGGCCGAAAACCGACGGCCCGTAGATCTCTGCGACGGCCCCGCGCGCTGTCGCGTTCTGTACCGGTGTACCGAAGCCCCGGCGGAACGCGCCCCTGAAGGGGAGCGCTCAGTGGGCCCCGGTGCCGGTGAGGGAACGCACCTCCAGCTCGGCGTACTTGCCGGCGTCGGGCTCCTCCTTGGACAGGACCGTGCCCAGCCAGCCCATCAGGAAGCCGAACGGGATGGAGATGATGCCCGGGTTCTTCAGCGGGAACCAGGCGAAGTCGACGTCCGGGAACATCGCCTTCGGGTCGCCGGAGACGACGGGCGAGAACAGCACCAGGCCCACGGCCACGATGAGACCACCGTAGATCGACCACAGCGCGCCCTGGGTGGTGAACTTCTTCCAGAACAGGCTGTAGAGGATGGTCGGCAGGTTGGCGGACGCGGCGACCGCGAAGGCCAGCGCGACCAGACCGGCCACGTTCAGATCGCGGGCGAGGGCACCCAGGGCGATGGAGACGATGCCGATGAACACGGTCGCCCAGCGGGCCGCCTTCATCTCCTCCTTCTCGGTGGCCTTCCCCTTGCGGATGACGTTGGCGTAGATGTCGTGCGCGAAGGAGGACGACGAGGCGAGGGTGAGACCGGCGACCACGGCGAGGATCGTCGCGAAGGCCACCGCCGAGATCGTCGCGAGCAGGATCGCGCCCCAGGCCGAGTCGACGCCGCCGAGGTGCAGGGCGAGCAGCGGTGCCGCCGTGTTGCCGGACGGGTTGGACTCGATGATCTCGTCCTGGGAGATCAGCGCGGCGGCGCCGAAGCCGAGGGCGATGGTCATCAGGTAGAAGGCGCCGATGATGCCGATCGCCCAGTTCACGGACTTCCGGGCGGCCTTGGCGTTGGGCACCGTGTAGAAGCGGATCAGGATGTGCGGCAGACCGGCGGTGCCGAGGACCAGCGCGATGCCGAGCGAGATGAAGTCCAGCTTGGAGGTGCCGGTCGCGCCGTACTGCAGGCCGGGCTCCAGGAAGGCTGCGCCCTTGCCGCTGTTCTCGGCGGCCGAGCCGAGCAGGTCGGAGATGTTGAAGTTGAACTTCAGCAGCACCAGGAAGGTGATCAGGAGGGTGCCGCCGATGAGCAGCACGGCCTTGACCATCTGGACCCAGGTGGTGCCCTTCATGCCGCCGATGGAGACGTACACGATCATCAGGAGGCCGACGAGGGCGACGATGGCGATCTTGCCCGCGTCCGAGGTGATGCCGAGCAGCAGCGAGACGAGGACGCCCGCGCCCGCCATCTGGGCCAGCAGGTAGAAGATCGAGACGACGATCGTGGAGGTGCCGGCCGCCGTGCGCACCGGGCGCTGGCGCATGCGGTACGCGAGGACGTCGCCCATCGTGTAGCGGCCGGAGTTCCTGAGCGGCTCGGCCACCAGGAGCAGCGCCACCAGCCAGGCGACCAGGAAGCCGATGGAGTAGAGGAAGCCGTCGTAGCCGAAGATGGCGATCGCGCCCGCGATGCCGAGGAACGACGCGGCCGACATGTAGTCGCCGGAGACCGCGAGTCCGTTCTGGAAGGCGCTGAACTGGCGGCCGCCCGCGTAGAAGTCGGCGGCGTCCTTGGTCTGACGGCCCGCCCAGACGGTGATGACGAGCGTCGCCACGACGAACGCCGCGAACAGGGAGATGATCAGCGGGCGATGCTCGCTGGCGTTGTTCGTGGCGGCGAGAACGGTCTGCTGTACGGGGCTCATGCGCCGCCCTCCATCTCGGACTTGATGGCCTCGGCCTTGGGGTCGAGCTTCGCGGCGGCGTGCCGCGAGTACCACCAGGCGATGAGGAACGTGGTGACGAACTGGGCGACGCCGAGGACGAAGGCGACGTTGATGTTGCCGAACAGCTTGGTGCCCATGAAGTCGCCCGCGTAGTTGGAGAGCAGGACGTACAGCAGGTACCAGGCGATGAAGGCGACGGTCAGCGGGAAGGCGAAGGAGCGGTGGGAGCGGCGCAGTTCACCGAAGTCCGCGCTCTCCTGCACCCGGACGAACTCCTCTGTCGGGGGGAGTTGGTGCTCTGCCTTCGAGGGGGGCGGTGCGTCGGTTGCCACGGAGTCTCCTCGCGTTGCGGTTTCGGTTGTCCCGGTGGTCGGGGGTGATGTGGGGGACGGGTCGGTTTCGGACATATGACGGCTCTGATCCTCAGGTAGATGTGGATCACGCCGGCCGGCGAGGTGCAGGTGCCCGGTGCGTGATCCGGCAGGGGGCCCGATCGTGCTCGGGCTCCCTGCTCAACGTCACGGCGGCGCGCGGGAACCGGTTCAACTCCCGCACGGTTCTTTTCGCAAGAGGTTCACCAGCGGTTCGTAAGCGGTCGGGACCGGTCACCGGCCCCGCTCGAGCGAGGGGTTTCCCTGTACTTCGGTCGTCGTCGCCGTAAGTCGTTGCTGGCCAGGGAGGACGGGAGATAGTTTCGGCCTGCAGTACCCGTCATGTACCTGCCCGGGCACCCTTGTGTCACGGGCGGGTTTCGTTTCCGGATGATGTGGAGATCCCATGGCTCAACTGCGCTCAAGACGCCGTCTCGCGCTCGCGGTTCCGGTCGCTCTCTCGCTCACCGCCTCCCTCGGCTTCCTGCCGGGTGTCGCCTCGGCCGCGCCGCTCACCTCGGCCCCCTCCGCCTCGGCGACCGAGGACGGCCCGAACCTGGCGTACGTCGTCAACACGACGACGGCCAAGCGGACCATCGCGGCCGTCGAGAAGGCGATAGCCAAGGCCGGTGGCACCGTCGTCATCACGTACGACAAGATCGGCGTGATCGTGGTCCACTCGGCCAACCCGGAGTTCGGCGCGCAGATACGTGCCGTGCGCGGTGTGCAGTCCGCGGGCGCCACCCGGACCACTCCCCTGGTCGCCGCGGGCACCACGGACGAGGGTGCCGCGGACTATCTGACGGCCGAGGAGGCCGCCAAGGTGAAGGCCGCGTCGGCGGACGTCCCCGGGAGCGAGCCCCTCGAGGCCGACCAGTGGGACCTGCGGGCGATAGGCGCCGACAAGGCCGCGAAGATCAACCCGGGCAGCAGCAAGGTCACCGTCGCCGTGATCGACACCGGCGTCGACGACACCCACCCGGACCTCGCCCCGAACTTCTCCGCGTCCCAGTCGGCCAACTGCGTCGGCGGCGTCGCGGACACCAGCGAGGGCGCCTGGCGCCCGTACACCGCGGACGACTACCACGGCACGCACGTCGCCGGTGAGATCGCCGCGGCCCGCAACGGCATAGGCGTCGCCGGTGTCGCCCCGGGCGTGAAGGTGTCCGGCATCAAGGTGAGCGACCCGGACAACGGCCTGTTCTACCCGGAGAACGTCGTCTGCGCCTTCGTGTTCGCCGCCGACAAGGGCGTGGAGATCACGAACAACAGCTACTACGTCGACCCGTGGCTCTACAACTGCGTGGACGACCCGGACCAGAAGGCCATCGTCGACGCGGTCAACCGGGCCCAGCTGTACGCGCAGAAGAAGGGCCTGCTGAACGTGGCGTCGGCGGGCAACTCCAACCACGACCTCGCCTCGGACGCGATCGTCGACACCACGAGCCCCGACGACTCCACCCCGGTCGAGCGCACCATCGACCCGTCCGAGTGCTTCGACGTGCCGACCCAGCTGCCGGGTGTCGTCACGGTCAGCGCGACGGGCGTCCAGAACCTCAAGTCGTACTACTCGACGTACGGCAAGGGCGTCATCGACGTCGCGGCCCCCGGCGGCGACCGGCGCTACCAGCTCCCGGACACCCCGTCGAAGGACGGCCGGATCCTCTCCACCATGCCGAACGGGCAGTACGCCTTCCTGCAGGGCACCTCGATGGCGTCGCCGCACGTCGCGGGCGTCGCCGCGCTGCTGAAGTCCACCCATCCGCGGGCGGACGGCACCGAGTTGCAGCGGCTGCTGAAGGCGCAGGCCGACAAGCAGGCCTGCCCCGAGTCGTACGACCAGGACGGCGACGGCAAGCAGGACGCCGTGTGCGAGGGCGGCCCGAAGGCGAACGGCTTCTACGGAGCCGGGATCGTCAACGCGCTCAAGGCCGTCAAGTAGGCGCAGCCATCGGCTGATCGCTCTTCCGCACAGCTCGTACGGGCCCGCACGGCTCGTACGGGGCCCGCACGGCTCGTACCGCTCGTCCGCGAACGAACTGGAGACATCATGACAGCGCCTCGCAAGCGCTCCCGCCGTGTGGTGGCGATCCCGCTGGGGATGGCCATGGCGACGGCGCTCGCCGTCCTGCCGAACACGACGGCGTCGGCCTCGGTGGCGGCTCCCCAGGAGGCCGCCGCTGACGCCACCCCGCTCAGCTACGTGGTCAACGTCAGTCCCGGGCACGGCACTTCCTCGCAGGTGAAGAAGGCCATCGCCAAGGCCGGCGGCACGATCGTGACGTCGTACGACCAGATCGGCGTCATCGTCGTGCACTCCTCGGATTCCGGGTTCGCCGCGGCGATCCGCAAGGTGCGCGGCGTGGAGTCGGCCGGTGCCACGCGCACCGCGCCGCTGCCCGCGCAGTCGACGACCGACCTGGGCGCGCCGAAGGTGCTGACCGCCCAGGAGGTGGCGGCCGCCGACGCGGAGGCCGGGCAGGACCCGCTGCAGCCTCTGCAGTGGGACCTGCCCGCCATCAAGGCGGACAAGGCGCACGAGAAGTCGCTCGGCAGCCCCGACGTGACGGTCGCCGTCATCGACACGGGCGTCGACGACACGCACCCCGACATCGCGCCGAACTTCGACCGCGAGGCGTCGGTGAACTGCGTGACGGGCAAGCCCGACACCGCCGACGGGGCCTGGCGGCCCGGGGCCGACGAGAGCCCGCACGGCACGCATGTCGCGGGTGAGATCGCGGCCGCCAAGAACGGCGTCGGGATGACCGGTGTGGCACCCGGGGTGAAGGTGTCCGGCATCAAGGTGTCCACGCCGGCCGGCTTCTTCTACACGGAGGCCGTGGTCTGCGGGTTCGTGTGGGCGGCGGAGCACGGCGTCGACGTGACGAACAACAGCTACTACACGGACCCCTGGTACTTCAACTGCAAGGACGACCCGGACCAGAAGGCGCTCGTCGAGGCCGTCACCCGGGCGTCCCGGTACGCGGAGCGCAAGGGCGCGGTCAACGTCGCGGCGGCGGGCAACGAGAACTACGACCTCGCCGCCGACGAGATAACCGACCCGTCGTCCCCGAACGACACGACTCCGTCGGACCGTGTGATCGACCCCTCGGAGTGCCTCGACATCCCGACCCAGCTACCGGGTGTCGTCACGGTCGCGTCGACGGGCGCGAAGGGCATCAAGTCCTCCTTCTCCAACCACGGTCTGGGCGTGATCGACATAGCGGCCCCCGGCGGCGACTCGACCCGCTACCAGACCCCGGCCCCGCCCGCCACCAGCGGCCTGATCCTGGGCACGCTGCCCGGCGGCAAGTGGGGCTACATGGCCGGTACGTCGATGGCGTCCCCGCACGTCGCGGGCGTCGCCGCGCTCATCAAGTCGACGCACCCGTACGCCTCGCCGGCCCTGGTGAAGGCGCTGCTGTACGCCGGGGCGGACGCCACAGCGTGCACGGACCCGTACGACATCGACGGGGACGGCAAGGTCGACGCGGTGTGCGAGGGGCCGAAGAACCGCAACGGCTTCTACGGCTGGGGCATGGCCGACGCACTGGACGCGGTGACGAAGTAGGGCTTCACGTAAGGGCGTTGGGCCGGGCGGTGCTGGTGCCGCCCGGCCCTTTCGCTGCCCCACGTCAACGTGTTGGCCGGGCACACACCGCATAGTGCACCTATGGATGCTGTGAACACGGAGTTCGTGTGGGAGGCGCTGGGCGGCGATCCCGCGCTGCTCCCGCGCGTGTCGGAGGTCGTACGGGACGGGGCGCTTCCGGCGCGGCTGCCCGTGCGGGAGCTGGCGCGGGCCTGTGTCGGGGCCTGCGCGCTGGCCGCCGCCGAGCTGGGGGCGCGGCGGGCCGGGCTCGCCGAGGTGCCCCGGGTGCGGGTGGACGACGGGGCGGTCGCCACGGCCTTCGTGAGTGAGCGGCATCTGCTGGTCGCCGGGCGGCAGCCGGTCACGTTCGCGCCGCTGTCGCGGTTCTGGCGGACGGCGGACGGGTGGGTGCGGACGCACGCCAACTACCCGCATCACCGGGCGCGTCTGCTGGGCGCGCTGGGGCTGCCCGGGGACGCGTCGGCGGAGACGGTGGCCTCGGCTCTGGCGGAGCGGTCCGCGACGGACGTGGAGGACACGGTGTACGGCGCCGGAGGGCTCGCGGTCGCCCTGCGCACACCGGAGGAGTGGGCAGGGCACGAGCAGGGACGGGCCGTCGCCGCGGGGCCGCTGCTGCACCGGGAGGTCGTCGGGGCCGGTCCTGTGCGGCGGCTCACCGGTGAGTCGGGGCGGCCTGCGGCGGGCGTGCGCGTCCTGGACCTCACCCGGGTCATCGCGGGCCCCGTCGCCACCCGCACCCTCGGCCTGCTGGGCGCGGACGTTCTGCGCGTGGACTCCCCCGGGCTGCCCGAACTCCCCGACCAGCACGCGGACACCGGCTTCGGGAAGCGGTCGACCACGCTCGACCTGGCCGACCGTACGGACCGCCGCAGGTTCGAGGAGCTGCTCGCCAGGGCGGACGTGGTGGTGACCGGCTACCGGCCGGGCGCCCTGGACCGGTTCGGGCTCGCCCCTCAGGCGCTGGCCGAGCGTCGGCCCGGGCTCGTGGTGGCACAGTTGTCGGCGTGGGGCGCGCACGGGCCGTGGGCGGGGCGGCGGGGCTTCGACAGCCTGGTGCAGGCCGCCACCGGGATCGCGATGACCGAGGGCTCGCCCGGGCAGCCGGGTGCGCTGCCCGCGCAGGCCCTCGACCACGGCACCGGCTTCCTGCTGGCCGCGGCCGTACTGCGCTCGCTCACCGAGCAACGGGAGGAGGGCGGCACACGGCTCGTCCGGTTCGCGCTCGCGCGGACAGCAGCCTGGCTGATGACGGGCAGCAAGGGCGAAGGCCGGGGCGAAGGCGGGCCCGCCGACGCCGCGTACGACCGTACCTGCGCCTCTTACGACGGTCCCGATGCCTGGCTCGCCGAGACCCGCAGCTCTCTCGGGAGACTGCGGTACGCGCTGTCGCCGGTGTCCTTCGACGGCGGGCCCGCCGACTGGTCGCGCCCGCCCGGGGCGTGGGGCGCGGACGAGGCGTGCTGGGCTTGAATCGCCGGGCGGCCCGAAGCGTACTCATGGGCGGAATCCTGTACGGCCAGTTGTTTTCCATGACTTGCCCTGTTCTGTGGCAACTGGCGAAGCTCTGGGGGTGAGCTTGACCAGACCGACAGCCGACGCCCTGCGTCCCGGCGCCGGGCGCGCCGTCGCCGTCCTTGTCCTGGTGGCCGTAGCCGCCCTGATCCCGTTGCTCGGGCCGCGCGTCGCACTGGACGGCACGGGCGAGGCGGCGGCTCCGGGGGCCGGCGGCATAGCCGTGCTGCGCACGGTGCTGTTCGCGGCGCTGTGCATACCGGCGGGCGAACTGTTCGCGGCGTGGCTGGCACGCCGGGTGCCGGGGGCGCCCGCGGAGGCACCGCGCAGTTGGGCGCCGTACGCGGCCGCCGCCGGTTTCGTCGCCGCGCTGGGTCTCGCCTCGGTCGTGGCGACCGGCAACCTGGTGCCGGGGAGCCTTGCCGACATCGACGTGGGGGGCCTCTACGAGACCCGGGACGGCAAGCTCGCCCTCCTGGAGGTCAACGCGTTCGCCGCGGCCGGACTGTGCGCCCTCTCGCGCCGCCCCGCCACCCAGGCGTGGCCGCTGGCCGCGGTCGCCGTCGCGGAGGCCCTGCGCGCACATCCGACGACGGAGCACACTCCGCTGGCCGGCAGCGGCCTGACGCTGGTTCACGTGGTCTGCGCCGCCCTGTGGGTGGGCGGCCTGCTCCACGTCCTGCGGATGCTCCGGCGGTGGGGCGGTACGGAGGCGGGTGCCGCGTTGTTGGGGCTCTACGCGCGCGTGGCGGCCGTTCTCCTGGCCGCCATCACCGCCACTGGGGTGTGGAGCACGCTGCGCCGTATGCCACCGGACACGGTCCTGGAGCAGCTGACCACGACGGCGTACGGGCGCGTCCTGCTGGCCAAGGTGCTTCTCGTGGCCGTCGTCGCGGTCCTCGCGCTGGTGGCGCGCGTCCGGCTGGCCCGCGCGAGCGACCCGCTCAGCGCCTGCTCCCCCGCGCGTGCGGAGGTGGTGGCGCTGGCGGCGGTCGTCGCGGTGTCGGCGGTGCTGACGGCGCTTCCGGTGCCGATCCGATGGTGAACCGGTGCGTCGTGAACCGGTGACCCCGTATGCGACTGCCCGGCGCCCGCGCGGAGTTGTACGACGCCTCCCCTGGGAGCTGCTCGGTCACGGTGAACTTCCGTACGGGGACGCCGAAGCGGGGGGCCACGCGCGCGTGTGCCGCCCCGCCGGGGCTTGTTCGGGACGGTGGCCGTCCGGACTGTCGGTCGGGGCCCGTATCCTCAGTGACCATGCTCGAAGACCGTACGACCGCGCCGTCCGACACCCCTTGGCCGGCCGCGTATCCGCAGGGGTACGCGGTCGTCGACGTGGAGACCACGGGCCTGGCCCGGGACGACCGCATCATCTCGGCGGCCGTCTACCGGCTGGACGCGCGCGGCGAGGTCGAGGACCACTGGTACACGATGGTGAACCCGGAGCGTGACCCGGGCCCGGTGTGGATTCACGGTCTGACGAGCAAGATGCTCGAAGGAGCCCCTCTCTTCCAGGACATCGCCGAGGAGTTCTCGGCCCGCCTGGCCGACCGTGTGCTCGTGGCGCACAACGCGGTCTTCGACTGGTCGATGATCGCGCGGGAGTACGCGCGCGCGAACCGCGAGGCGCCGGTGCGACAGCGGCTGTGCACCATCGCGCTCTCCAAGGAGCTGGGCCTGCCCCTGCCCAACCACAAGCTGGAGTCGCTGGCCGGCCACTTCGGCGTCGTACAGCAGCGGGCGCACCACGCGCTGGACGACGCGCGGGTGCTGGCCGAGGCGTTCCGGCCGAGCCTGCACACAGCGGTGAGCCGGGGCCTGCGGCTGCCGCTCCTCGAATGCCGGCCGTTGACCGAGTGGTCCGGCTCCGCGCACATCGGACAGCAGTCCTCCGGGGGCTACGGGCCCGGGACTTGGCGCCCGTCCCGTAAGCGGCCCCCGTGCCCGTATCCCAACCCGGGGCGCTACGAAGAGGGCAAACCGCTCAAGCAGGGCATGCGTGTCGCCTTCTCGGGGGACACGTCGGTCGACCGTGAGCTGCTTGAGGACCGTGCCGTGGAGGCCGGACTGCATGTCTCGACGAGCCTGTCCCGGCTGACCAGCCTCCTCGTCACCAACGACCCCGACTCCGGCACGTCGAAGGTGGTCAGGGCCCGGCAGTACGGGACGCCGGTGCTCGACGAGGCGGCGTTCGGGCAGCTGCTGCGAGACGTCGAGCCGGCGGCGGGCCAGGGGGCGCCGGCGGCGGGCCGAGGGGCGCCGGTCGCGGAGGGGTGAGAGGGGTGACAGGCGCGCAGGGGTGACCCGGGCGTACGGGTGATTGCCGGGCGACTCGCCCCGCGCCCGCTCGCCCGTGCCGCGTCCGCGCCGCACCCTGTGGCGCATGACACGTTGCGAAGTCTGCGGAAACGACTACGGCATGACCTTCGAGGTGCACGCGCAGGGCGCGGTGCACGTCTTCGACTGCTTCGCCTGTGCGATCCACCGCATGGCGCCCATCTGCGAGCACTGTCGCGTCCAGATCATCGGCCAGGGCGTCGAGGCCGACGGCAGCTGGTTCTGCGGTGCCCACTGCGCCCGGGCGGAGGGCAAGGTGGGGATCGTCGACAAGGTCTGAAGCGGCCCCCACCCGCATACGCCCCATGACCGAGTTGTACGGTCGTGGGGTGTACCGCTTCCTGTTGTCCCGGCAGTGGGTGATCCTCACGCTGGTCGCCCTCCTCCTCATCCCCACGATGATCAGGCTGGGCATCTGGCAGATGCACCGCTACGAGGAGCGCACCGCCAGGAACGAGCTGGTCTCCGACGCGCTGGACGCGCGGCCGGTGCCCGTGGAGAGGATGACCTCCCCCGGACACACCGTCACCAGCAAAGAGCGGTACCACAGCGTGACCGCGAAGGGCCGCTTCGACACCGGCGACGAGGTCGTCGTCCGTCGCCGCACCAACTCCGACGACGCGGTGGGCTACCACGTCCTGACCCCCTTCGTCCTCGACGACGGCAAGGTCCTGCTCGTCAACCGGGGCTGGATCCCCGCGGACGGCCCGAGCCAGACCGAGTTCCCCGAGATCCCCGAACCGCCCCGCGGTGAGATCACCGTCACCGGGCGGCTCATGCCCGACGAGACGACCGAGGCCAGCGGCATCAAGAACCTCCAGGGGCTGCCGGACCGGCAGATCATGCTGATCAACAGCGAGCACGAGGCCCGCCGCCTCGGCGCCGAGGTGCTCGGCGGCTACATCGTGCAGACGGCGCCCGCACCGAAGGGCGACACCCCTGAGCCTCTCGGCAAGCCCGGCAGCGAGGACGCCGCGCTGAACTACGCGTACGCCATCCAGTGGTGGCTGTTCGCCGCCGGAGTCCCTGTGGGCTGGGTCATCCTGGTCCGTCGCGAGCGCCGTGACCGTGCGGCGGCGGCCTCCGCGCCCGCGGAGGACAAGGAGACGGCCCCGGCTCCGGCGTAACCGCCTCTCCTGCCCGGCGGCAGGCGGTACGTCGGGGGCCCCCACCTGGCCGGGGGCCGGGCAGGCGGGTGAGGGAGGATGGGGGCCATGGATCTTGGACTGAAGGACCGTGTGTACGTCGTCACCGGAGCGACTCGTGGGCTCGGCAACGCGAGTGCGCGGGAACTCGTCGCCGACGGCGCGAAGGTGGTCATCACCGGGCGGGACGAGAAGAACGTCACCGACGCGGCGGCCGCCCTCGGCCCGAACGCCGTGGGCGTCGCCGCGGACAACGCCGACCCTGAGACCGCGGCCCGGACCGTCGCTGCCGCGCGCGAGCACTTCGGCGCCTTCGACGGCATCCTGATCAGCGTCGGGGGCCCGGCGCCCGGGTTCGTCGCGGAGAACACGGACGCGCAGTGGACGGCCGCGTTCGAGTCGGTCTTCCTGGGGGCGGTCCGGCTGGCGCGGGCCGCGGCGGCGGAGCTCGGTGACGGCGGTGTCATCGGGTTCGTGCTGTCCGGTTCCGTGCACGAGCCGATTCCGGGTCTGACCATCTCCAACGGGCTGCGCCCCGGTCTCGCGGGCTTCGCCAAGTCCCTCGCGGACGAGCTGGGCCCGCGCGGCATCCGCGTGGTCGGTCTGCTGCCGGCCCGTATCGACACCGACCGCGTACGGGAGCTGGACGGTCTCTCGGCCGACCCGGTGGCGGCCCGCGCGGGCCACGAGTCCCGTATCCCGCTGCGCCGGTACGGCACGCCGGAGGAGTTCGGGCGCACGGCGGCGTTCCTGCTGTCGCCCGCCGCGTCCTACCTGACGGGCATCATGCTGCCGGTGGACGGCGGGTCACGGCACGGGTTCTGAGTCCCCCGGCCTTCAACTCGCCCGGGCTGGCGGGAGGTTGCACCCGGCTTGCTCTGGCGTGGCGTTGGGGGATCAGCTTACCCGCTCCGCCCTGTGCCTGGCCCCATGCATGCGTACCTCGGCGGGGAGCGCGGCCAGTCCGGCCGAGTCCCGGGCGTGCGCGATGGCCTCCGCCGCCAGCCGGTGCAGGGCGTCCCCGGGGTCGATGTGCGGTTGGAGCAGGATCCGCACCCGCGCCTCGGGGGTGCTGCGCCGCCCGGTCAGCCGCACCTGGGCCCGCTCCACGCCGTTCAGCTGCCCCGCCTCACCAGTGAGGGCACCCTCCAGGGCGCGCCCGCGCAGCAGGGCGCCCTCTCCGTCACCGGTGTCGACGAGAACCTCGCCCAGCCGACGGCGCCGCAGCACGGCGGACAGCCACCACACGGCCAGCAGCAGTACGACGGCGAGTACGGCGATGACTGCGGGCCACCACCAGCCCTCGTCCCGCCACCGGGTCCGGGCGGCGGCGCTGAGCAGGACGTCGTGCATCCCGTGGTACACCCACCAGGAGGGCGGCTTCACACCGAGCCCGACGGCGAGCACGGACCCGCCGGCCACGACGAGCACCAGCCCGGCCAGTCCCAGCAGCACCCGGTTGACGATCCTCAACACCGGACCTCACCCCTTCCGTCCGGGTCGGCGAACGTGCACGGCCAGCGCCGGCGGCCGGGACAGCCCGAGACCCCGGATGCCGTCGGCGAGCGTGGCGTCCAGGTCGGCGCGTACCTCGTCGAGGTCGCGGAAGTGCGCGACCGCGCGGACGTCGACCTTCTTGCGGCCCACCCGGACCTGTACGGCCTGTACGCCCGCCACCTCGATGGCCCGGTCGCGCAGCACCATCCCCGCGGCGCCCCGGTGCAGCCCGGCCCGGACGTCGGTGTGGACGCGCCGCATCGGCAGCACATCGCGCAGCCCGGGTGTCGCGGCGAGCACGAGCAGCCAGGCGCCGAGCGCGACGGCGACTCCGGCGCCGACGAGCACCCATGTGTCGTCGAGGGGGCGTTCGGCGAGCTCCCGGGCGAGGGACTTGCGCCACTGCATGGCCGGCCGGCCGGCGCGGACGGCGACGACGTCGTACAGCAGGAGACCCGAGCCGGCGAGGAGCAGCAGCGCGACGATACCGGCGGGGACACGGCGTGAGGACCAGAAGCGCCTCTGGTCGCCGTTCTCACCGTCGAGAGCGGGCAGCGGGTCGTACGCGGCCGCCGACGTGGCCTGGACCGGGTCGTCGGCGGCAGCCTTCTCCATGACGGGCAGCCGCTGTGTGCCGTGCGTGCCTTCGGAGCCCTGGGACTCGCTCATCGGGTCCTCCCCTGTGCCGCGCCGGGGACGTGCGCGAGGTGCAACCGCTCCACCAGGACCGCCACCTCGGCCACGTCCATCCCCGCCAACGCCTCTACCCGCTGGACCACCTGCCGACGCACGGCGGCGCAGCGGGCGCCGATGTCGGCGGGGTAGTCGAGTTCCAGGCCGACGCGGACGCGCGCGGTGTCCTGGTGGACGACGGCGATGGCGTGCGGGGGCATGGCGTCGGGCGCCAGTGTTCCCAGTGCTTCGCGCGCAGCCTGCGAGGCGATCTTCGCGACGGCGCGGTCGGCGATCCGGGTGGCGCCGCGCTCGGCCGGCGCGAGGGTGGCCCCCGGGCGACGGCCCTCTTCGAGGCGGCTGTCGTCGAGGTGGCTGTCGTCCACGCGGGTCACCGCCGCCGTTCGTCACGCGGACGGAAGAAGTCACCGAGGTCCAGGTCACCCTCCAGGAACCGGCCGACAAAGAAGCCGACGGCACCCAGCGCTGCCACCAGCAGGAAAGCACCGAACCCGCCGAAGTACCCGGCGAAGCCCAGCGCCATTCCGGCGATCATGCCGATCACGGCCAAACTCATGCTGCGCTCCTAGGAGCTCATCGGGGCGTACCGGGGACGGTCCCCGGGCCTACTGGGCTCTTACCCGGGGCTCACGGTGTTTCCCGGGCTACTGAAGCCGAGTCTCCACCTCTTCTTCCTCTTCCTCCGGCAGTTTCACATCACTGACCGCGATGTTGACCTCGACGACCTCCAGGCCGGTCATGCGCTCCACGGCCGCGACGACGTTCTCGCGCACGGCGCGGGCGACGTCGGCGATGGACATGCCGTAGTCGACGACGATCTCCAGGTCGAGTGCGGTCTGCACCTCGCCGACCTCGGCCTTCACACCCCGGGTGACCGCCTTCGTCCCGCCGGGCACTCGGTCGCGTACCGCCCCGAAGGTCCGTGACAGCCCGCTGCCCATGGTGTGTACGCCGACCACGTCGCGCGCGGCGAGCCCGGCGATCTTCTCGACGACCCCGTCGGCGATGGTGGTGCGCCCGCGGGTGGCCGGGTCGCCGCCACCGCGCCGGGTGGTCCTGCGGGCGCCGGTCGCGGCCGGCGTCTCCGCCTCGGGCTTGTCTGTCCGGTTCCGGTCCGTCATGTCGCTCATGCCGTACGTCCCTTCCGGTTGTTCTTCTCTGCTCACAGTAGGTGCGGTCGCGTGGTCGTGCGCCGGCATGCGGCAGGCTGGAGCAATGACGGCGGACGGATGGGCGAAGACGGTACGGCAGCAGATCGGGCTCGGCAGAGTGCTCCCGCTGGGCGGCCCGCGTGACGGCGCGTGGATCACGGAGAAGGCGGCCGGCTCGGTCCTGCGCCGCGCGGCGGGCTCGACGCGGGGGCTCCGGCTGGGCGCGCTGCGGATCTCCCTCATCGACCCGGACGCGCCGTACGACCCCGCCGTGCCGCCCCCGCCGAGCGCACTTCCTCCGGGGCCGCTGCGGGTCGGTGCGGACTTCCTGGCGTCGGCGGACCCCACGGCCCCGGCCGCCGAACCCCTCCCGGCGACGGCGGCCCGCCTGCGGGCAGCGCTGGCCGCAGCGGCGAGGGAGCGCCTCGGCCTGACGGTGTCGGAGGTGGATCTGCGGGTGACGGGTTTGCTGGACGCCGACGAGGATGCCGCGATCCCCGCGGCCGACGCCGGGCAGGCCGACGGCGAGCCCGTGCCCGAGCCGCCCGGCGACGGCGAGGAGTCCCGCGTGGCCGCCGCCGCGCTGTCCGTACCGGGCGTGACCCGCCTGACCGGTGCCCTGGGCGGGCTGGGGCGCGCGGTCCATATCGAGACCGGCCCCGCGCTGCCGCGCCGCCATGTGCGGGTGGAGGTCGCGGTCACGGCGACGGAACGGGCACTGGATGTGGCACGCGCGGTGCGCACGGCGGTGGGCAAGGCTCTGCCGGACCACCCGTCGGTGGCGGTCGTGGTGACGGCGGTGGACTGACGCCCCACGTGGTCCCGGCCCGCACCGGGCAGATTCCCGGGCCTCCGGATCAGATCCCGCGCCCGCGTCCGTCCGTGAGACGGAACCCGCCGCTCGCCCGTGAGACGAAGCCCGCCGCTCGCCCGTCTCTGCGCGAGGTTCCGTCCCGCCCCTGCCCCTGCC
>NZ_VMNX01000519.1 GCF_009377235.1 Streptomyces acidicola | reverse complement strand
GTGGGAGACGGGTGGGCGGACGCTGGTGGGGGCGAGCCCTGAAGTGCACGTGCGTATGTCCGGCGGGACCGTCGTCATGAACCCGATCAGCGGGACGTACCGCTACCCCGCCGAGGGCCCGACCCCCGAGCACCTGCTGGACTTCCTCGCCGACGGCAAGGAGATCGAGGAGCTGTCGATGGTCGTCGACGAGGAGCTCAAGATGATGTGCACCGTCGGCGACATGGGCGGGGTCGTGGTCGGTCCGCGGCTGAAGGAGATGACCCATCTCGCGCACACCGAGTACGAGTTGCGGGGGCGGTCGTCACTGGACGTACGGGACGTGCTGCGGGAGACCATGTTCGCGGCGACCGTCACGGGGTCGCCCGTGCAGAACGCGTGCCGCGTGATCGAACGGCATGAGGTGGGCGGGCGCGGGTACTACGCGGGGGCGCTGGCGCTGATCGGCCGGGATGCGGGCGGGACCCAGACCCTCGACTCGCCCATCCTCATCCGGACCGCCGACATCGATGCGGAGGGGCACTTGAAGGTGCCCGTGGGGGCCACACTCGTCCGGGGCTCGGATCCCGTGAGCGAGGTCGCCGAGACGCACGCGAAGGCGGCGGGTGTGCTGGCCGCGCTGGGCGTACGGCCCGGCCGGCCACGGGAGGAGCGGGTGCGGCCGCGGCTGTCGGACGATCCCCGGGTGCGCGCGGCGCTCGACGGGCGGCGGGCCTCGCTGGCCCCGTTCTGGCTGCGGATGCAGGAACGGTCCGACGTTCTTGAAGGCCACGCTCTTGTCGTCGACGGCGAGGACACCTTCACGGCGATGCTCGGGCACGTGCTGCGTTCGTCCGGGCTGGAGGTGACGGTGCGGCGGTACGACGAGCCGGGGTTGCGGGAGGTCGTGCTCGCGCACGAGGGGCCGGTCGTGCTGGGGCCCGGTCCCGGGGATCCCTCCGACATGGGTGACCCCAAGATGCGGTTCCTGCGGGGGCTGGCGGCCGATGTCCTGCGGGGGCACCGGCACGGGGTCCTCGGTGTCTGCCTCGGTCATGAGCTGATCGCGGCCGAGTTGGGGCTGGAGATGGTGCGCAAGCACGTCCCGTACCAGGGTGCCCAGACGGAAATCGATCTGTTCGGGCGGGCGGAGACAGTGGGCTTCTACAACAGCTTCGTGGCCTACTGCGACGACGAGACGGCCGAGGAGTTGAAGGCCCATGCGGTCGAGGTGAGCCGGGCCGCGAACGGTGAGGTGCACGCTCTGCGGGGGCCCGGGTTCGCCGGTGTTCAGTTCCACCCCGAGTCCGTGTTGACGCTGAACGGGGCTGTGGTGGTGCGGGAGTTGATCGAGGGGCTGCGGGGG
>NZ_VMNX01000518.1 GCF_009377235.1 Streptomyces acidicola | reverse complement strand
CAGAGTTCTACAAACCCGCCATCGTCGGCAGCTTCAGATTTGTATAAGAGACAGGTTCCGCACAGAGGGCCTCCTACGACAAGGACGTGGTGCACGCGATACTCGACGAGGGCTACATGTGCCATCTCGGCTTCGTGCGGGACGGCGCCCCGATCGTGCTGCCCACCCTGTACGCCCGGGTCGACGAGCGGCTCTACCTCCACGGCTCGACGGGTTCGCGTCCGCTGCGCATGACCGGCCAGGCCGATCCGGGGCTCGCGGTGTGCGTGACGGTCACGCACGTCGACGGGCTGGTCCTCGCCCGGTCCGCCTTCCACCACTCGATCAACTACCGCTCCGTGGTGGTGCACGGCATCGCCCACCAGGTGACCGACCCGGAGGAGAAGCGGCTGGCCCTGGACGCGCTGGTGGACCATGTCGTGCCCGGCCGCTCACGTGACTCCCGGCCCGCCAACACCAAGGAGTCCGCCGCCACCGCCGTGATCCGCCTCGACCTCGACGAGGTCTCCGCCAAGCTCCGCACGGGCGGTGTCAACGACGAGCCCGAGGACCTCGCCCTCCCCCACTGGGCCGGCGTCGTCCCGGTGCACAAGGGCTACGGCACGCCGCTGCCCGACCCGGACCTGGCGCCCGGCACGGAGCTCCCCGACTACCTGGCGGTGCGGTGATGCTGATCCACCCGTGGGACGCGCCCCGCGACGACGCCGAGTGGCAGGGGTGGCTCGCCGGCCACGACTTCGGGCAGCTCGCCGTCAACGGCCTGCCCGGCGAGCCGCCGTATGTCCAGCCGCTGCACTTCGCGTACGACCGTGGGCTCGGCGAGTCCTCCGGGCACGGCGAGGTCGTCGCCCACCTCGCCCGACCGAACCCCATGTGGCCCGCGCTGGACGCGAACCCGGAGGTTTTGCTGAGCGTCGTGGACGACTACGTGTTCATCCCCGGCCCCTGGCAGGCCCCGCCGGGCACCCCGCCCGAGCACGGCACCCCGACGAGCTTCTACGCGGCCGTCCAGCTGCGGTGCGTCGCCCACATCGTGGACGACCCGGCGGAGAAGGCCCACCTGCTCAACCGCCAGGTGGGCCACTTCCAGCCCGAGGGCGGCTCGGCGGCCGTGGCCGTCGGCGAGGCCCCGTACGGCCGGTCCCTCTCCGGTATCCGCGGGCTGCGGCTCGAAGTGACGGACGTGCGGGCGAAGTTCAAGTACGCCGCCCACAAACCGGAGGAGGTGCAGGACCGCATCGTGACCGGGCTCGCGACGCGGGGCGCTCCGGGCGACGCCGCGGCGCGGGAGCACCAGCTGCGCCGGCGAGGCGTGTGGGCTGCCGGCAGGTGACGGTGCGGGCCCCGCGAAAACCGAGGGGCCCGCGAGTGCCGAGGGCCCCCACGAGAGCCCGAGGCTG
>NZ_VMNX01000517.1 GCF_009377235.1 Streptomyces acidicola | reverse complement strand
GCGGTCACGTCCGCTGGAGTGGTGTATCGACGGCCACTCGGTGATCTCGTTTTGAGGCTATGCGGTGAGTTCGGTGGGCAGGACGGTGTCGTCGGTTTCTGACTCGATCGGGTGGAGGCGGGCCTTGGCCAGCAGTTCGCGGCCCATGTAGCGGCGGGCCTCGGTCCACTCGTCGTTCTGCTCGGCCAGGACCGCGCCGACGAGCCGGATCACGGCGGTGCGGTCGGGGAAGATGCCGACCACGTCGGTGCGGCGGCGGATCTCCTTGTTCAGCCGCTCTTGCGGGTTGTTCGACCAGATCTGCCGCCAGATCTCGCGGGGGAAGGCGGTGAATGCCAGCAGGTCGTGTTGGGCGGCGTCCAAGTGGGCTGCGGCTTTGGGAAACTTGGCCTCCAGCGCGTCCAGGACGTGTGTCATCTGGGCCTTCACGGCGTCGGTGTCGGGCTGTTCGAAGACAGTCCGCAGCAGCGTGGCCACCCAGGGCTGGGCCGATTTCGGAACCTGGCTCAGCAGGTTGCGGGCGTAGTGGGTGCGACAGCGCTGCCAGGACGCGCCGGGCAGCACCGCACCGATGGCGTCGACCAGGCCGGCGTGGGCGTCGGAGACGACCAGCTGGACCCCGCCCAGGCCGCGGGCGATCAGTGAGCGCAGGAAGGCGAGCCATCCGGCGCCGTCCTCGGCTGTGGCGACGTCCAGGCCGAGGATCTCGCGGTGACCTTCAGCGTTGACGCCGACTGCGATCAGGGCGTGGACGTTGATGATGCGGCCGCCTTCGCGGACCTTCTGCGTGAGCGCGTCGACCCAGACGAACGCATACGGCCCGGCGTCCAGAGGCCGGTTACGGAAGGCTGCGACCTGCTCATCCAGGTGCCGGGCCATCGCGGAGACCTGGGACTTGGACAGCTGGGTCACCCCAAGGGACTCGGCGAGCTTCTCGACCCGGCGGGTGGAAACACCGAGCAGGTAGGCGGTGGCCACCACCGAGATGAGGGCCTGCTCGGCCCGACGGCGCCGTTCGAGGAGCCAGTGCGGAAAGTAACTGCCCTGCCGCAGCTTGGGGACGGCGAGTTCAACCGTCCCGGCCCGGGTGTCCCACTCGCGCGGGCGGTAGCCGTTGCGATGGTTGACTCGCTCGTCGCTGACCTGCCCATACTCGGCGCCGCACAGGGCGTCGGCCTCCGCCGACATCAGCGCGTCGGCGAACGTCTTGACCATCGCGCGCAGCAGGTCGGGACTCGCCGCGGCGAGATTGTCCTCCGCGAGAGCGTGCAGGGGCACACTGTCTGGTGCGGTCATCGTGCTGATCTCCTTCAAAGACTTGGTCGTCTTGAAAGATCAGCCGGTGGCCGTTCGTCTATGCGGGCCTCATCCCGACGCTGGAGCAAACCCCCAGATCAGGTCAAAACCCGTACACCACTTCTCGGGACTCAACC
>NZ_VMNX01000516.1 GCF_009377235.1 Streptomyces acidicola | reverse complement strand
TTTCCGGCGGGTCGGCCTGGCCTTGGTCGGCCCGACCAGGGTCACGTAGGGAGTGTCCGGCCGGGGCGGATTGTGGTGCTCGGCGCGTTTGAGCTTCCAGTTGGACATCTTGCGTTTGATGACGCGCGGGCTGGAGCGCAACCGTCGGGGTGACAAAAGCCGTTCGCGGATCTCATCCAGGGCCGTGACCAGTGCCCGGGCCAGCCGGGAGGGGGGAAAATGCCGCCTGGTCGGTGACGTGGCGGCGGACGACGCGCAGGGTGCGGGTGAAGGAGACCCGGTCGGGATCTTGGTCCGCTTGCTGTGCGGCCTGGTGCATCAGGTCCCGCAGGGCGTGGTGCACCAGGAGGAAGGCGAAGATCTCCTGCTCGGCCCCGCGGGGATGCTGGGAGCGCAGGACGAGGCGAGGGCCTCCGAGATGGGTCTTGATCTCATCCAGCGTGTTCTCGATCTCCCATCGCTGGGCATACAGCGCGGCCAGCGACGCGGCCGACGCGGCCCGCGGATCCAGGACTGTGGTGATCAGCCGGTACACCGTGCCGCTGCCGTCGCGGCCGAGCGTGTACTCGATCACCCGGACCCGCGCCGGGTCCGCGCGACGGTTCTTGTCCCGGGCCGCGACGATCTCCGAGAGGTAGGAGCCGTCCTCCAGCAGGGCCCGGACGGGAAGTACGGCGTCGTTCTTGACCCGCCACAGCAGATCGGCGCCGGTTGCGGCGGCGGCCCGCCACAGGTCAAAGCCACGAAAGCCCCGGTCGGCCAGCAGCAGCATCCCCGGTGTCAGTGAGCTGAACAGGCGCTGGGCCAGCTCGGTTTCATGGACAGCCAGCGGCCCGGCCTGGGCCGCGAAGACTGCGTGCGTGCCACACTCGGCCAGCGCAGCCACCCTCACCTGCGGATACGCGCTCTTCTCCTGCCCGCGGCTGACTCCCGGGCGGCCGAAGAAGGCGGTGTTGGCCTCGGTGTCCGGCACGTCGAAAGTGGTGCCGTCCACCGCGACCAGCCGCCACCCCCGATACCAGGCCCCGCTCGTCTCCTCGGTCGCCATCGGCTGGCACACCCGGGCAAACAGTGCCTTCAGCGGCTCCGGGCCGAGTCGCAGCCGGGCCCGGCCGATCGCCGCGGTGGTCGGCACCCGCCAGGTCCCCTTCCACCGGCCCATCCGCTCCAGCCCGTGCGTCAAAAGTCGGGCAACCTCCTCATAGCCCTGCCCGGAGAACAGGCACATCGCCAGCACGAAATAGACCACCACCCGGGCCGGCAGCAGCCGTTGACGCTGCTCGGCCCGGCCACATCCCGCGACCACCTCATCCACCAACTCCGGCGGAAACGCACGGGTCAGCACCCCAATCGCGATCCGATCCGAAAGCCGGTCATCCAACGACGACTTCACCTGTCCAGGCCTTGGCACACCACACTCAACGACCCGAAAGCCCCAAAGTCACCGGTATTG
>NZ_VMNX01000515.1 GCF_009377235.1 Streptomyces acidicola | reverse complement strand
GAGGGGTGCGCCACGTGGAGCACTCGTGGGCGCACTATGGGGGTACTCACGGGTGCGCTTCCGTGGGCGCCCCCGCGCAGGCGTGAGGGCGCTCGCGCGCCGGGCATCGCCCTCAGGGGTGGTGGGACCGGGAAGCGTGCGCCGGGATCCGCAAGGCCCATTAGGGTGAGGCCATGCCAGCCAGTTACGCGTACCTCGGTCCCGAGGGCACCTTCACCGAGGTCGCCCTGCGCACTCTGCCGGAGGCGGCGACCCGTGAGCTCGTCCCCATGGTGTCCGTGCCCGCCGCGCTCGACGCCGTTCGCAACGGCGAGGCCGAGGCCGCGTTCGTACCGATCGAGAACTCCGTCGAGGGCGGCATCACCACCACTCTCGACGAGCTGGTCGCCGGCGCCCCGCTGATGATCTACCGCGAGGTGCTCCTCTCCATCGCCTTCGCCCTGCTGGTCAGGCCCGGCACGAAGATGTCGGAGATCAAGACGGTCACCGCGCACCCGGCCGCCCAGCCGCAGGTCCGCAACTGGATGAAGGCCAACCTGCCGCCCGACGTCGTCTGGGAGTCGGCGGCATCGAACGCGGACGGCGCCCGGCTCGTCCAGGAGGGCCGGTACGACGCGGCCTTCGCGGGCGAGTTCGCGGCGGCCCGGTACGGCCTGGAGCCCCTGGAGAGCGGGATCCACGACGCGGAGAACGCCCAGACCCGCTTCGTGCTCGTCGGCCGCCCCGCCCGCCCCGCGGCACCCACCGGTGCGGACAAGACCTCGGTGGTCATCTGGCAGCGCGACGACCACCCGGGTGGGCTGCGCGACCTGCTGGGCGAGTTCGCCGTGCGGGGCGTCAACCTGATGCTGCTGCAGTCCCGTCCGACCGGCCAGGGCATCGGCAATTACTGCTTCGCCATCGATGCGGAAGGACACATCTCCGACCGGCGTGTGGCGGAGGCCCTGATGGGGCTCAAGCGGATCTGTCTGGAGGTGCGGTACCTCGGGTCGTACCCGCGCGCGGACGCCACCGTGAAGGACGTCCGCACCCCGCTGGCGGGGACGTCCGACGCCGAATTCGTTACGGCCGCGGACTGGGTGGCGCGCTGCCAGGACGGCAGGTTCTAGGTCGCCTCCGGGCCGACGGGGCGACGCTTTCGGGCCACCTTCAGGACACCCTCAGTTCGCCCCCAGGACGCCTCCCAGAGGGGGCGATTCCGGTTGTGCACA
>NZ_VMNX01000514.1 GCF_009377235.1 Streptomyces acidicola | reverse complement strand
GGAGATGCGGCGTTGGGCGGTACGGCGTCGGCGGGGGCGTCGTGGGGCACCAGTGGTCTCCCCTTGAGGAAGAAGGCGAGGAGCACGCCGAGGACCAGCAACGGCACGAGGTACAGGAAGATCCGCGGCAAGGTGTCGGCGTACGCCGCGACGTGGTTGTGCGTCAGGCCGGTGCCCGCGCGCGTGGGCCCTTGGTCGGCGGCCTGCCCTCGGTCGGCGGCCCGGGTCGCGAGGAGCGCGCCGCAGACGGTCACGCCGACGCCGCCCCCGATCTGCCGGAGGTAGCTGTTCGCACTGGTCGCGGCCTGGACGTCGGCGGCGCGCACCGAGTTCTGCAGGGCGAGGACCAGGACGGGCATCACCATGCCGATGCCGGCGCCGAGGACGGCCGTCCAGATGCCGTAGTGCAGCCGGGGCGTGTCGGCGTCGAGGCGGGAGAGGAGCCACATGCCGACGGCGGCGAGGGCGGTGCCGAGGATCGGGTAGGTCCGGTAGTGCCCGGTGTGGCTGATGAGTTGGCCGACGACGACCGACGCGCCGACGACGCCGGCCGTCATCGGCAGCATGAGCAGCCCGGACTCGGTGGCCGAGGCGCCGTCGACCAGTTGCAGGAAGGCCGGCAGACAGCTGCCCGCCACGAACAGCGCGGCCCCGATGACCAGGCCCACGAACCCGGTGACGATGAACACGGAGTCCTTGAACAGCCGCCGGGGGATCAGGGGTTCGGGGGCGTGGTGCTCGACGACGAGGAAGAGGACGGTCGCGCCGACGGCTCCCGCAGCCAGGCCCCTGATGGTCTCTGAGCCCCAGGCGTACTCGGTGCCGCCCCGGGCGGCCAGCAGCACCAGACAGGTGGACGCGACGGCGAGCAGCAGCGCTCCGAGGACGTCGAAGCGGGCCTTCGGCCCGGGCTTGGGCCCGGGCTTCGGCAGGTTCAGTGCGAGGGTGACGAGCGTCAGGGCCATGAGCCCGAAGGGCACGTTGCCGTAGAAGCACCACCTCCAGGAGAGGTGGTCCGTGACGTAGCCGCCCAGGAGGGGGCCGGTGACGGAGGCGAGGCCGAACGCCGCGCCGGCGAGGCCCACGAAGCGACCGCGATTACGGGCGGGCACGATGTCCGCCATGAGCGCCTGTACGCCGATCAGCAGGCCGCCCGCGCCGACGCCCTGGAGTCCGCGGAAGGCGATGAGTTGGTCCATCGTGTGCGACCAGCCGGCGAGCGCCGAGCCGATGACGAAGACGACGATCGCGAACTGGAAGGCGCCCTTGCGTCCGTACAGGTCGCCGCACTTGCCGTAGACGGGCAGGGTGATGGTGGCGGTGAGCAGGTACGCGGTGATCACCCAGGACATACGGTCCAGGCCGTGCAGTTCGGCGGCCATCTTCGGGAGCGCGGTGGCCACCGTCATCTGCTCCAACGCGGCGAGCAGCAACGCGAGCACGAGGCCGAGAAACACCAACCGGGCGCGGTGCGGGGCGGGTTGGCCGGAGGGGGGCTC
>NZ_VMNX01000513.1 GCF_009377235.1 Streptomyces acidicola | reverse complement strand
GGGGGGCTGCCGCCCCCAGACCCCCGCTGTCGGCCTGAACGGCCTCGTCCTCAAACGCCGGACGGGCTGAGTGAGCAAACCCCGCCCCAACCGTCTCCCAGTATTCCTCCCGGCACGCCACCACGAGTCGTGTGCCCGTGGTCCGCAGCCAGTCGGCCGTCGCCTCGGTCCACTCGTCCGGGCGGTGGGCGAGGGCGGGGGACATCTGCTCGGGGCTGTCGAGGAGGAGCAGCAGGGGGCGGCCGTCGGCCAGCGCGAGGCGGGTGAGGCGCTCGGGGGTGATGTCGCCGAGTTCGCCGCCGTACTCCCCGGGCAGCACGGCCGACGGGAGTGCCTCCTCCGCGTGCGACGCCGCCACGATCCGTCCCGCCCGCTCCAGGGCCCGCATGGTCGCGTCTGCGACCGACTCGTCGGTGTCCCTCAGGTCGGCGCCGCGCAGCCAGAGCGTCGGTGCAGGTTCCGGGCCCCGGGCGCGCCGGTCGGCGAGGGCGGCCAGTTCCGTCGTACGGCCGCTGCCCGGGGCGCCGACGAGTCCGAGGACGGCGGCCTGTCCTTCAGTGAACGCCGCGAATGCCGCCAACTCCCGTACGACATCGGCCCGTTCGACCGGGTCCGCGGTCGTCTGGGGCCCTTCCGAGCCCACCGAGGCGGCCGTGAGCTCCAGGATGCCCGCCAGGTTGAGGTCCGGCCCGAATGCGGGCACGGTCGCCGCGTTGCGGGCCAGCAGCTCACCCAGTGGCCCGTCGCCCTTCCGCAGCGGTACCGCGAAGCCGGCCGTGCCGTGCTCGGTGTGCAGCGCGGTGCCCAGCACCGCGATGACGGTGCCGGTCGCGGAGTCGAGCACGGGTCCGCCGGCCGCCCCGCCGCCCGGACGCAGTGCGTCACGGCCCGCTGTTCCGATCGCCAGCTCCAGGGCCCCGCCGAGCAGATGGGCGCCGCCCCCGGGCGCGTACGTCACGTCGGCGGCGCCCAGGACCCGCGCCTCGCGCCACCCGCCGGCGGCGATCCTGACGTACGTACCCGTCTCGACCACGTCCCGTACGGCGATGGGCAGCGGTGCCAGGCCGAGCCCGTCGGTGCGGACCAGCGCGAGATCGAGCGCGGGCAGAGGGGTCACGTCGGCGGCGGTGACCGCGCAGGTGGGGCCGCCGGGGGCCCGGAGCATCAGCCGGGTCAGTCCGTCGACCGCTTCGTGACTGGTCAGGACCGTGCCGTGGTGGTCGGCCACGAAGCCCGTACCGCGCGGTCGTCCGGCCGGATCGCAGATCCGCACCAGGATCTCGTCCCGCCTCTCCCGGCCGTCGTACGCTGTCTGACGGCCTCGCCCGCCCATGCCTGAACCTCCCCAGCCTCCCCGCCGTGCACTGCTTCCGACGGTAGGCAAGCGGTGATCAACAGAACAGATCGCCAGGCGAACGCGCCCCCTTCCACCCCCTCGGTTCACTCCGAGCGCCTGCTCGTTGGGGTGAATAGCGGGGGGGCGGATGGATACACCCTTGGGT
>NZ_VMNX01000511.1 GCF_009377235.1 Streptomyces acidicola | reverse complement strand
CGACAGTTGTGGGGCTTCGTCGGGCTGCTGCATCGTCGGGCGTCCCCCTGCGCGTCTGTCCTGGTGCCTGGTGTGGTCGGCGTGATCCACGACGCACCGTATCCGTCCCTGCGGGTGAAACATTCCCCGGGGTCCACCGCATTAAAGAAGTCGAGCGGTGCCACGAACCCACACGAACCAGGGGGAACGCATGAGACACGTCCGCGCGGACGGCTATCCGGAGTTCGCGGCGGCGCGCGCTGGGCACCTCTACCGGTCCGCCTGTCTGCTGACCGGTGGTGACACCCATCTCGCCGAGGATCTCGTGCAGGAGACGCTCGGGCGGCTGTACACGCGGTGGGGGCGGGTGTCACGGGTCGGGAATCCGGCCGGGTACGCGCAGACCGTGCTCACCCGTACGTTCCTCGCCCACCAGCGGCGGCGCAGCAGCACCGAGCGGGCCACCGACGCGTTCCCCGACCTGCCCGACCCGCGCGGTGCCGACACTCCCCTGCGGCTCACCCTCGTCGAGGCGCTGGGCCGACTGCCCGCCAAGGACCGGGCCGTGGTCGTCCTGCGGTACTGGGAGGACCGTTCCGTCGAGGAGACCGCCGACGCCATGAACGCCAGCTCGGCCGCCGTACGCACCCGCTGCGTCCGCGCCCTCGCCCGGCTCCGGGAGCTGCTCGGCGAGGACCTCGCCGAGTACGCGACGCCCTGACCGGCCTCGGCACACCCACTCCACCCACGCCTCCAACCCGCCCACGTACGCCCCTCCAGAAACGGTGGTTCGCGATGCCTGTCGAACATCACGAGGACCCCTTCGAGCACCGGCTCGGCGACGCCCTGCGTCAGGCCGGCGGAGCCTTCGAGGCCGACGGCGCCGCCCTGGTCGCCGGCGGCGAGGTGCGGGGACGCCGGTTGCTGCGGCGGCGTCGGGCCACCGTCGCGGGAGGTGTCGCCGGTGTCGCGCTCGCGGGGGTCGGCGGGGCCCTGCTCGTGCCCTGGGGCGGGGGTGGCGACGGCGAGTCCGTGGCGGCCGCCGCCCCGACGCCGAAGCCGTCCGTGTCCGCATCCGTCTCCGCCTCCCCCACGCCGGCCAGGCAGCCGATTTCGGGCGACGAACTGCTCGGTACGCTCAAGCGTCTGCTCCCCGAGGGGAAGTTCAGCCGCGAGGACTCCCGCGGAACCGGAGCGCAGTTCGGTCCGTACGCGCAGCTCGTCTACGACGACGGCAAGGGGGCGGCCGCGATCGGTATCAGCATGGGCCGGATCGAGCCGGGCAGTCAGCAGGCCCGTCAGGTGACCACATGCCCCGCCGAGGAGCTCATTCCGCACGACGCCTGCTCCACGAGCCGGCTCCCCGACGGCTCGCTGCTCATGCTCTTCCAGGGCTACGAGTATCCGGACCGCCGCGTGGACACCAAGCGGTGGAACGCCGAGTTCGTCTCCCCGGAAGGGCACCACGTCTCGCTGACCGAGTGGAACGCCGAGGCCGAGAAGGACGCCCCCGTCACCTGTATCTTATACACATCTACGAGCCCACGAGACAACCTCAC
>NZ_VMNX01000510.1 GCF_009377235.1 Streptomyces acidicola | reverse complement strand
CGAAGAGTGCTCCTGACCTGCAACGATGGGACTTGTCTAGGGTCCAGGTCGTCGCGTGAAAGAAGCACTCTCCAGGTGAAGAAGCGTATCGGGTCCTACCCGCGTGTCCGTACCGAAGGCGGTGGTCGCGGGGTGGTCTCCCAGGCCGGCGGTGTGCTGCTGGTCGAGACGGTCCGCAAGACCGGCCTGGATCAGGCGATATCGGCGGCGTTGGCGCCGTGGCGCAAGCCGCGGGCGGTGCATGATCCAGGCAAGGTCCTGCTGGACGTGGCGCTCGCGGTCGCGCTCGGCGGCGACTGCCTGGCGGACGTGGGCATGCTGCGGGCCGAACCGTCGGTGTTCGGTCCGGTGGCCTCCGATCCGACGGTGTCCCGGCTGATCGACACGCTGGCAGCGGACGGGAAGCGGGCGCTGACCGTACTGCGGCAGGCCCGTGCTCAAGTCCGCGAATACGTGTGGACGTTGGCCGGTGACGTAGCGCCGGACACGGCTGGGCAGGTGGTCGTGGACCTGGATGGGGTGCTGGTGATCGCGCATTCCGAGAAGCAGGATGCGGCCGCGACCTGGAAGAAGACGTTTGGGCACCACCCGCTGATGGCGTTCGTCGACCACGGCCGGGGCGGGTCCGGGGAGCCAGTGGCCGGGCTGCTCAGGCCCGGGAACGCGGGCAGCAACACCGCGGCCGACCACATCGAAGCCGCCCGGCTTGCCCTGGCGCAACTGCCCAAGAAGTACCGACGGGGACGGCAGACGCTGATCCGCACCGACTCGGGCGGGGGCACCCACGAGTTCGTGGACTGGCTGTCCGCCCGCGGCCGGTGGCTGTCGTACTCGGTCGGCATGACCATCACCGACGCCATCCACCAGGCTGTCCTGAAGGTCCCGGCATCGGCCTGGACGCCGGCCGTCGAGCCCGACGGCGAGATCCGCGACGGCGCCTGGGTCGCCGAACTCGACGGCGACTGCCTGACCGGCTGGCCCAAGGCGATGCGGCTGATCGTCCGCAAGGAACGCCCGCACCCCGGCGCCCAGTTGCGCTTCACCGACACCGACGGCATGCGCCTGACTTGCTTCGCCACAAACACCAAGAACGTCCCGATCGCCGTGCTCGAACTACGGCACCGCCAGCGCGCAAGGGCTGAGGACCGCATCCGCGCCGCGCGCGCCACCGGCCTGCGTAACCTGCCCCTCCACGACACCGCCCAGAACCAGATCTGGCTGGAGATCGTCCAGATCGCCCTCGACCTGCTCGCCTGGATGCCCATGCTCGCACTGACCGGCACCGCCCGGCTCTGGGAGCCCCGCCGCCTGCGACTCCCCTCTTCTCCGCCGCCGCCCAGCTCGTCACCACCGCCCGCCGCAGGCACCTCAGATTCGCGGCCCACTGGCCCTGGACCGACGTCATCACCGGCGCGATCCAGCGACTCACGGCCCTGCCGAACCCCGGATGACCAGCTACTTCTCCTGCCCCGACGAGTCTGGTCACCCCCGGAACCGTGGAACCCGGCGCACACCCGACGCGACAGACGGGCCCTCGGTC
>NZ_VMNX01000050.1 GCF_009377235.1 Streptomyces acidicola | reverse complement strand
CAGGGGGAATGGGTAGGGGCGGCGGGGGCGAAAATCCCGTCCTCCTCACGGCACGGACGTCGTCGAGAGCAACATCCGCTGCAACTCCCGCGCGGCCCGGGGCGGAGCCACATCAGTCCGATGGGCCAGCGCAATCGTCCGATGCAGTCCCGGCCGCGCCAACGGCGTCACCCGCAGCCCCCGCCCCGACCGCGTGGCCACCATCCGCGGCACCACGGCCACCCCCAGCCCGGCCCGCACGAACCCCAGCACCGCGTCCATCTCACCGCCCTCGACCGCGAAGTCGGGCTCGAAGCCCTCCGCGCGGCACGCGGCGACAGTCAGCTCGCGCAGGTCGTACCCGTGCCGGAACATCACCAGACGCTCACCCTCCAGGTCGGAGATCCGCACCGTACGCCGCCCCCGCCCAGGTGTCCGGGCCTCCGGCGACGACACCACCACCAGGTCCTCACGCAGCACCTCCACCGTGGTCAGCGCGGGCGAAGGGGTGGGCAGAGGAAGGACGACCAGCGCCAGATCCAGCTCACCTCGCGCGAGTTCCCGTACCAGATCGTGCGAGCCGCTCTCCTCGATCAGCAGCCGGATCCCGGGATAGCGGTCGTGGAAGGCGCGCAGCACGTCCGGGAGCAGGCCCGTGCACAGGCTCGGGGTCGCGCCGAGCCGCACCCGTCCGCGTCGCAGCTGGGCCAGCTCGGCCACCTCCTGCCGGGCGGTGTCCGCGTCCGCCAGGATCCGCCGGGCCAGCGGCAGCAGCGCCTCGCCCGCGTCGGTCAGCGTGATGTTGCCGCGCGCCCGCCGGAACAGGTCGGCCCCCAGCTCCCGCTCCAGCGCCCGGATCTGCTGGGACAGTGAGGGCTGGGCGACATGGACGAGCTCCGCGGCCCGGGTGAAGTGCCGGGTCTCGGCGACGGCCACGAAGTACTGGAGCTGTTGGAACTGCATCCCTTCACGATAGGCCAGTCCTATCGAATCAAGCCGTACCATGTCTTGGACCGATCGCCTGTTCCCGCTCTAGCGTCGTGCGCATGGCTCTCGCAACGCGGACGGACCGACGGCCGTCCATGGCGCGCACGGTGTGGGACAGCTCCGTCGGCAAGAAGACCGTCATGGCGGTCAGCGGCCTGATCATGCTGCTGTACCTGGTCGCCCACATGATCGGCAATCTGAAGATCTTCTTCGGGGTGGAGGAGTTCAACCGCTACGCGCACTGGCTGCGGACCGTCGGCGAACCCTTCATGCACTACGAGTGGACGCTGTGGCTCATCCGCGTCGTGCTGGTCGTCGCGGTCGTCGCCCACGCCGTCTCCGCGTACCAGCTCAGCCGCCGCGACATCAAGGCGCGCCCCGACAAGTACGTGCACAAGAAGCCGCGGGCGAGCTACGCCACGCGCACCATGCGCTGGGGCGGGGTGATCCTCGGCCTGTTCATCGTCTGGCACGTCCTGGACCTGACGACCGGCACCGTGCACCCGGGCGGTTTCCAGGAGGGCCGCCCTTACCAGAACGTCGTGGACACCTTCTCCACCTGGTACGGCAACGTCATCTACATCGTCGCGATGCTCGCGCTCGGCCTGCACATCCGGCACGGCTTCTGGAGCGCGGCCCAGACCCTCGGTGCGGGCAGCCGCACCCGCGACCGCGCCCTCAAGACCGTTGCAGGCGTCCTCGCGTTGCTGCTCACGGCCGGTTTCATCGCCGTACCCGTGGGCGTCATGACCGGAGTGGTGAGCTGAACATGACTGCTGAGTACGTGGATTACGCGACCGGTGAGCCGGTCGTCGATGCCAAGGCCCCGTCCGGGCCCGTGGGCGAGCGCTGGGACAAGCGCCGTTTCGAGGCCAAGCTGGTCAACCCCGCAAACCGCCGCAAGCACACGGTGATCGTCGTCGGCACCGGCCTCGCCGGAGGCTCCGCGGGCGCCACACTCGCCGAACAGGGCTACCACGTCGTGCAGTTCTGCTACCAGGACTCCCCACGCCGCGCCCACTCGATCGCCGCGCAGGGCGGCATCAACGCGGCGAAGAACTACCGCAACGACGGCGACTCCATCCACCGGCTCTTCTACGACACCGTCAAGGGCGGCGACTTCCGGGCGCGTGAGTCCAACGTCCACCGGCTGGCACAGATCTCCGTCGAGATCATCGACCAGTGCGTGGCGCAGGGCGTGCCGTTCGCGCGTGAGTACGGCGGCCTGCTCGACACCCGTTCCTTCGGCGGTGTCCAGGTGTCGCGGACCTTCTACGCCCGCGGCCAGACGGGACAGCAACTGCTGCTCGGCGCCTACCAGGCGCTGAGCAGGCAGATCGCCGCCGGGAACGTGGAGATGCATCCGCGCACCGAGATGCTCGACCTGATCGTGATCGACGGGCGGGCGCGCGGGATCGTGGCCCGTGACCTCGTCACCGGGAAGATCGACACGTACTTCGCGGACGCCGTCGTCCTGGCGAGCGGCGGCTACGGCAACGTCTTCTACCTGTCGACGAACGCCATGAACTCCAACGCCACCGCGATCTGGCGGGCGCACCGGCGCGGCGCGTACTTCGCCAACCCGTGTTTCACCCAGATCCACCCCACCTGCATCCCGCGCACCGGCGACCACCAGTCCAAGCTGACGCTGATGAGCGAGTCGCTGCGCAACGACGGACGCATCTGGGTGCCGAAGGCGAAGGGCGACCGGCGCCTCCCGAACGAGATCCCCGAGGACGAGCGCGACTACTACCTGGAGCGCATCTACCCGTCGTTCGGCAACCTCGTCCCCCGCGACATCGCCTCCCGCGCCGCGAAGAACGTCTGCGACGAGGGGAGGGGGGTCGGTCCCGGCGGGCAGGGCGTGTACCTGGACTTCGCCGACGCCATAAGGCGCATGGGGCGGAAGGCCGTCGAGGCCAAGTACGGCAACCTCTTCGACATGTACCAGCGGATCACCGACGAGGATCCGTACGAGGTACCGATGCGGATCTACCCCGCCGTGCACTACACGATGGGCGGACTGTGGGTGGACTACGACCTGCAGACCACCATCCCCGGCCTGTTCGCGATCGGCGAGGCCAACTTCTCCGACCACGGCGCGAACCGACTCGGCGCCTCCGCCCTGATGCAGGGGCTCGCCGACGGCTACTTCGTGCTCCCGTCGACCATCAACGACTACCTGGCGCGCAATCCGCATCACGACGACTGCGCGGTCACGGTCGACCACCCCGACGTCCAGGAGGTACTGGCCGAGACGGAGGACCGCCTCAGCCTGCTGCTGTCCGTCGACGGCGACCGCACCCCCGACTCCTTCCACCGCGAACTCGGCGAGCTGATGTGGGAGTTCTGCGGCATGGCCCGTACCGACACGGGGCTGCGCAAGGCGCTCGAACGCATCCCGCAGATCCGCGAGGAGTTCTGGCGGCGCATCAAGGTGCCCGGCACCGGCGAGGAGTTCAACCAGTCGCTGGAGAAGGCCAACCGCGTCGTCGACTACCTCGAACTCGCCGAGCTGATGTGCCTCGACGCGCTGCACCGCACCGAGTCCTGCGGCGGCCACTTCCGCGAGGAGTCCCAGACGGCCGACGGCGAGGCCGCCCGCAAGGACGACGAGTTCACGTACGCGGCCGCCTGGGAGTTCACCGACACGGGCACGGCGCCCACCCTGCACAAGGAAGACCTCGTCTTCGAGTACGTCCACCCCACCCAGCGGAGCTACGCATGAAGCTCACCCTGCGCGTCTGGCGGCAGAAGAACGCCGACGCCGACGGAGCGATGTCCACGTACGAGGTGGACGGCATCTCGTCCGACATGTCCTTCCTGGAGATGCTGGACACCCTCAACGAGGAACTCACCCTCAAGGGCGAGGACCCCGTCGCCTTCGACCACGACTGCCGCGAGGGCATCTGCGGCGCGTGCAGTCTGGTGATCAACGGCGAGGCGCACGGACCCGAGCGCACGACGACCTGCCAGCTGCACATGCGGTCCTTCAAGGACGGCGACACGATCGACATCGAGCCCTGGCGGGCGTCGGCCTTCCCGGTGATCAAGGATCTGGTGGTCGACCGGTCGGCCTTCGACCGGATCATCCAGGCCGGCGGCTACATCACCGCGCCGACCGGTGCCGCACCCGAGGCCCATGCGACGCCGGTGCCGAAGCCGGACGCGGACTTCGCGTTCGAGCACGCCGAGTGCATCGGGTGCGGGGCGTGTGTGGCCGCCTGCCCGAACGGGGCGGCCATGCTCTTCACCTCGGCCAAGGTCAACCATCTGAACGTGTTGCCGCAGGGTGCTCCCGAGCGGGAGACGCGGGTGCTGGACATGGTGGCGCAGATGGATGACGAGGGGTTCGGAGGGTGCACCTTGACGGGGGAATGCGCCACGGCTTGTCCCAAGGGGATCCCCTTGGTCTCTATCACCAGCATGAACAAGGAGTGGCTGCGGGCGGCCCGGAAGGCGGCGAAGCGGTAGCGCCATAGGGGCGTTGTTGGTTTCGGGCTGCGGGTCCTTTGTGGCTGGTCGCGCCCACGCGGCGGAGCCGCACATGGACACAGCCCCGCGCCCCTGACGGCCCGCGCCCCTTCGGGGCACGGGCCCCTCAAGACGTTCGCCGGTCAGGTGCGGACGGGCGGGGCCGGGGGTGGTGCTCCCCGGCCCCGCCAAGCTCTTTCGCGCAGCCGCCCCCTGCCATTCAACAACCCCACACCCCGTCTCTCTGCGAAGGTTACGCGCCGGTCAGTTGGCGTCGGGAAAACAGGAGCGAGCACGCCGTAGCCAACCGGCGGCCCGCTCAGCTCCCGCCGAAATCCGGCCCCGTCCCCAGGAGAGAGCCAGCCATGACCGGCGTATCCACGCTCGACAGCCCGTCGCAGGCGGTCGCGCCCACCCGCTACACCGTCACCCTCGCCCGCACCGAGGCCGACGTCCGGGCCGCCCAGCGGCTGCGTCACGACGTCTTCGCGGGCGAGATGGGCGCGCTGCTGTCCACCCCGCAGCCCGGCCTCGACGTCGACGCCTTCGACGCGTACTGCGACCACCTGCTCGTCCGCGACACCGTCACCGACCAGGTCGTCGGTACCTACCGGCTGCTGCCGCCCGAGCGGGCCGCGGTCGCGGGGCGGCTGTACTCGGAGGGCGAGTTCGACCTCACGCCGCTGGGCGCGATCCGCCCCGGGCTCGTCGAGGTCGGCCGCTCCTGCGTGCACCCCGACCACCGCGACGGCGCGGTCATAGGCCTGATCTGGGCCGGGATCGCGCGGTACATGGTCGACGGCGGCCATGAGTGGCTGGCCGGCTGCTGCTCCCTTCCGCTCGCCGACGGCGGCGCGCTCGCCGCGGCCACGTGGGACCGGGTGCGGGCCAAGCACCTCGCTCCCGAGGAGTACCGGGTACGGCCCCTGCTCCCGTGGGACTCGGACGGCGTGGCCCGGCCCCAGCAGCGAACCGAACTGCCCCCGCTCCTGCGCGGTTATCTCCGCCTCGGCGCCTGGGTGTGCGGCGAGCCCGCGCACGACCCGGACTTCGGCGTCGCCGACCTGTACGTGCTGCTGCCGATGAGCCGGGTCAACTCGCGCTATCTGCGGCACTTCCTGTCGCTCGTACCAGCCTGATGAGCGTCTGGCTGCCCAGCGCGCCGTGCACTCCGGGGGCGTGTGTGGAGCCGACGGGACCCGCCGCGGCCGTGCCCCGGGCGGTGCTGCGGCTGACAGCGGTGGCGGTCCTTGTGCTCGGGGGCATCGTGCTGTTGCCGTTCGGCCGGCGGATCCCGGCCGGACCGGTGCGGTGGTGGTGCCGGGCGATCGTGCGGGCCGCGGGTGTCCGGGTCCGCGTCGTCGGCGCCACCGCGCCCGCCGGCGGTGTGCTCCTCGTCGCCAACCACATCTCCTGGCTGGACATCCCGCTGCTCGCCGCCGTGCGTCCGGCCCGGATGCTCGCCAAGACCGAGATCCGGCAGTGGCCCGTGGCGGGTCCGCTGGTGGCGCGGAGCGGTGTCCTGTTCATCGAACGGGACCGGCTGCGGGCGCTCCCGGAGACGGTCGCCCGCATCGCCGGAGCCCTGCGCGCCGGTGCCGCGGTCACGGCCTTCCCCGAGGGCAGCACCTGGTGCGGACGCGCCCGGGGCACCTTCCGCCGCGCCGTTTTCCAGGCCGCCCTCGACGCCGGCGTGCCCGTTCAGCCCGTGCGCATCCACTACCGCCGCGGCGACGGCGCCGCCAGTACGGTCCCCGCCTTCGTCGGCGAGGACACCCTGCTCGCCTCCCTGTGGCGGGTGGCGACGGCCCGCGGTCTGGTGGCCGAGGTCGAGGTACGGGACGCGATCCCGCCGGGCAGCCGCCCCGACCGCCGCGCACTGGCCCGTGCCGCCGAGCTGTCGGCGGGACTGGGAGCGCACCAGGAGCCCCACCGCACGTGAACGAGGGGCCCGGTCCGATGGGCCGGGCCCCTACGACGGCCCCGACCCGCGGCCCGGTCCCCGGCTTCCCGTATCGAACTCGCGGGTCAGCCCGCGGAGGGGCGCGGGGCACGCAGGTGCGCCCGCTCCTTCTGCTCCGCCTCGTCGACGAACGTGAACATCTCCTGACCCGGCGCGCACAGCATGAACACGACGAACTTGCTCGGCGTGTCCGACAGGGCGTTGCCGTCCTGGTTGTGGATCACGTCGCCACCCGGCTCCCAGAACGTCTCACCGGCCTGGACCACGCGCTCCGATTCACCCTCGAGCTCGAACCGGACCGCCCCCTCGATCACATAACCGAAAGCCGGCCCCGAGTGGCGGTGCGGAGCTGCCCCGGGGTGACCGGGGAGGGGGGCCACTCGACGAGGACGGTCATCCCGACGCACCCTCGGGAAAGAAGGGCGGTTTGACGTCCGCCGGCATCCTGGGTCCGAACGCCGCCGGGCTCTCCTGCCCGGCCGCCACGTCCACTGAGTCCTTCTCCGACACTGCGCCACACCTCCGTCGGCTTGCCCGGAACGGACGATCTCGTGTCGGCCACCGCTGTCTGGGCCGATGCCGGTCTCTCGTTCGGCGGTGACCCTGTTCGTCAAGTCCAGGCGCGCGCAACGTGCTTCGCAGCGAAGGCACAGTGCGGCCCGCGTCCGTCAGGCCGCGCGCCTTCAGCGGGCGTCGGGTGTCCGGGCCTGCGTCAGTCGACTGAGGTCAACCAGGTGCCGACACCGGCCAAGGTGCCGTCCCCGGAGTCGGACTCCACGTCGGTGGCCAGGTCGGCGATGGTGACAGCCCGCAGGGCCTCCCTGCGTGCCGACTCCGCGGCGGCCATGGCGCGGGCGATCGCGCAGGGCGCGGTGCACGACTCGGGCGGGGTCGCCAGCGGGCCGCGCCGGCGTATCTCCGTGCAGACGAATGCGTCGCCGGGCCCGTCCACCGCTTCGACGACGTCCAGCACCGTGATCTGCGCGGGGGATCGGGTGAGGACGTAGCCGCCCGACTTTCCCTGTACTGATCGCACGAGCCCGGCCCGTGAGAGGGCCTGGAGCTGTTTGGCGAGGTATGTGGGCGAAATATCGTGCAACTCCGCGAGCCGTGCGGCAGGCACAGGCACTTGCACGGATGTCAGCACGACGCAGCAGTGCAGTGCCCACTCCACACCGCCGGACATCTTCACGCCGTCATCCTAACAACGCCCCGCTTGACTCGGACATGTGTTGTCCGAGTATTATCCCGGATAAATGATGTCCGGGTTTGATTTCTGGGTACACCGGGACCCGTGGCCTCCAAAAGGCACATGTAGCCCATGGGGCGTAAATCGGGCAAGAGTCGCTGAAGATCAAGGAGTGGTCATGAAGATCGCAGTTGTCGGAGGAACCGGACTGATCGGGTCGCAGGTCGTGAAGAGCCTGAGGGCAGCCGGGCACCAGGCCGTGCCGCACTCCCTGTCCACCGGCCTCGACATCATCACGGGCCAGGGCCTGGAGGAAGCCGTCGCAGGGGCTGACGTCGTCGTCAACCTGAGCAACTCCCCGACGTTCGACGAGGCCTCGATCGATTTCTTCCGCACGTCCATGAACAACCTCCTGGCCGCGGCCGAGAGGGCCGGTGTCGGCCACTTCGTCGTGCTGTCCATCGTCGGTGTGGATCAGGTGCCCCAACTGGACTACTACCGGGCCAAAACGCTCCAGGAGGAGATCCTCACCGCCGGTCCGATCCCGTACTCCATCGTCCGCGCCACGCAGTTCATGGAGTTCATGGACGCGGTGATGTCGGAGACGGCCGAAGGCAGCACGGTCCGCCTGCCGCACACGCCGATCCAGCCCATCGCCGCGGCGGAGGTCGCCGGCACCGTCGCCGAAGTCGCCGCCGGCCCTCCGCTGAACGGCATCCTCAACATCGCCGGCCCCGACGTCTACACCCTCGATGATCTGGGCCGGATCACCGTCACGGTCAAGGGCGACGGGCGCTCGGTCGTCACCGATGACACCGCCGGCATGTTCGCGGCCGTCCCGGGCGACTTCCTGATCGCCCACGGTGATGCCCGCATCGCCTCGACCCACTACGCGGACTGGCTCGCCTGAGTCCGTTGGACCTGCTCCGGACGGTGCACTTGCTCGACGCCGTCAGCCGGCCTCGATGATCCGGGCAAGCCTCCGGTAGGAGTCCAGCAGGGCCTCACGGTCGTACGTGCTCGTGGTGACGAGGAGTTCCTGCGCACCCGTCTCCTTCAGCACCGTCTCCAGTTCGTGGGCGACCTGCTCCTCGGTACCGGCGATATGGCCGGTGAGGCCGGACTCGTAGAAGCCGCGTTCCCTGTCGGTCATCGTGCGGTTCTCGACCTCCCCGGCCGGCGGCAGGGGAGGGAACGTGCCGTGCGTGCGCGCGTGCGCCATCGACCAGGACTCCGGGAGCAGCAGACGCCGGGCCTCCTCGGGCGTGGCGGCCACCGCGACCGTGCCGGAGATCACGACGTACGGCTCCCGCGCCCAGGGGGAGGGCCGGAAGGCCGCGCGGTAGTGGTCGATGCCGCGCTGCATCTTCTCGCGGTTCCTCAGGTCGCCGATGACCATCGGCAGGCCCGCACGGGCGGCGATGCCGGCACCCTCGCCCATCGCGAGCACGAACGGCGGCACGGCCAGTCCCTCCGCCGGGCGCGCGTGCGCACGGGTGGGAGACGTGCCGCGGAACCAGCCGAGCAGTTCGTCGAGCTGCCCGGCGAAGTCGTCCGCGTCTGACTTGTCCCTCCCCAGGGCCCTGCGCACCCCGTCGGTGAAGCCGACGGACCGGCCCAGGCCCATGTCGATCCGCCCCGGGAAGAGGGACTCCAGGACCCCGAACTGTTCGGCCACGACGAACGGCTGGTGGTTGGGCAGCATCACACCCCCGGTGCCCACCCGGATACGTCGCGTGGCCGCCGCGACGGCCGCCGCCAGTACGGTGGGCGCGGAACCGGCGACTCCGGGTACACCGTGGTGCTCCGACACCCAGATCCGGTGATACCCCAGCTCCTCCAGCTCCCGCGCCAGCCCGACCGTGTCCCGCAACGCCTCGGCGGCCTCGTGCCCCTCACGGGTGCGGGAGCGGTCGAGGACCGAGAACCGGGTCTGCGCGATGCTTGAGCTCACATGGAGTTCAACGCCTGGAGCGCACCGGGATTCCCGGGCGGGGCGGGTGCCGCGTCACGCGTCGCGTCACTCGTTCTTGAGCTCGTCCACGCGGACGGGGCCGCCCGTCGTGACCGACTGGATGGCGGCGAGGGCGATCGACAGGGCGGCGCGGGCGTCCTCACCGGTGACGGCCGGGGCCCGGCCGGTGCGCACACTGTCGGTGAAGTCGGCCAGTTCGGCGACGTACGCGTCGTGGAACAGATCCTGGTCGTAGGTGACGCAGTCGGCGGCGACGCCGTCCGCGCCGTACGACGTGAGGTGGCTGCGCCGGATGTCGCCCATGGTGAGCATGCCGGCCGAGCCGAAGACCTCGCCGCGCACGTCGTAGCCGTACACGGCCTGGAAGTTGGCCTCGGCGGTGGCGAGGGCGCCGTTGTCGAAGCGGATGGTGACCACGGCGGTGTCGAGCAGGCCGCGGTCCTTGAAGTCGGGGCGGACCAGGGCGTCGGCCCAGGCGAAGACCTCGACCGGCTCGGCGCCCGGGTTGAGGAAGCGCAGGGTGTCGAAGTCGTGGATCAGGGTCTCCAGGAAGATCGTCCACGGCGGGATCGGCGCCGGGTCGTGCAGCTTCGGATCGCGGGTGAGCGAGCGCAGCAGCTGCGGGGTGCCGATACCGCCGGCGGCGATCTTGTCGTGGGCGGCCCGGAACCCGGTGTCGTAGCGGCGGTTGAAGCCCACCTGGAGCGGAACACCCGCCTCGCGTGCCGCGGCGATGGCGCGGTCGGCCTCCGACAGGGTGACGGCCATGGGCTTCTCGCAGTACACCGCCTTGCCCGCCCGGGCCGCCGCCTCCACGAGACCGGCGTGGGTACGGGCCGGGGTGGCGATCACCACGGCGTCCACCTGCGGATCGGCGAACAGGTCCCCGATCTCGGTGTACGCCGTCGGGCAGCCGAGCCGGTCACCGAGGCGCTGCGCCGCACCCGGAGCCGGGTCGGCCAGAGCGGCGAGCCGTACGCCGGGGAGGCGGTGGGCGAGGGTCTCGGCGTGGAAGGAGCCCATCCGTCCGGCGCCGATGAGACCGACGGCGAGGGGCTGGTGGGTGGTCATGCGGGTTCTCCGTACGTGGGTGGGAAGCCGGTGGATTGTCGCTGTGGGTCAGGCGGGGGTGAACGCGGTGCGGAAGCGCTCCAGTGCGCTTTCGCTGTCCTGGGAGGCCCAGGCCTCCATGGCGACCGTGCCGTCGTAGCCGAGATCGGTGAGGGCGCGGGCGACGGCCGGGTAGTTGATCTCGCCGGTGCCCGGCTCGCAGCGGCCGGGTACGTCGGCCACCTGGATCTCTCCGATCAGACCCAGCCCGTGGGCCCGGCGGACCAGCTCGATCAGGTTCCCCTCGCCGATCTGGGCGTGGTACAGGTCCAGGTTCATGCGCAGGCCGGGGCGGTCCACGGCGGCTACCAGCGCCAGCGTGTCGGCGGCCTTCGCGAACGGCACCCCGGGGTGGTCCACGGCCGTGTTCAGGTTCTCCAGGGTGAAGGTGACGCCGGCGCTTTCGCCCAGTTCGGCGACACGGGTGAGCGTCCGGTGGGCCGCGATCCACATCGGGCCGGTGGGCTCGCCCGGCACCGGCACCAGCGGCAGGCCCTCGCCGTCCAGACCGGTGCCGTGCAGGTTCAGCCGGGGGCAGCCGATCCGCTGGGCAGCCTTGACCGACTCCTCGGCGGTGCGCAGGAGTTCGGCCGCGCCGTCCTCGTCGGTGAGGCTGCCGCGGATGTAGCCGGTCATGGAGGAGAAGGTCGCCCCGGAGTGCTCCAGCGCGGTCAGGTCGTGCCGGGTCCAGTCCCAGATCTCGACCTGGAAACCGGCGTCGTGGATGCGCCGGGCCCGCTCCTCCACGGGTAGGTCCCGGAAGACCATCTCGGCGCAGACCGCCAGTGTGTACGTCACGACGCTCCCTCTCTCTGGGATACACCCGGGGATTGACCCGGACTGGAAATGACTAGAACGTTCTAGGGATCGAGCAGCAGTACGCCACTCGCCGGACGTCCTGTCAAGGCTTCGTGGAGCCTGATGACTAGAACGTTGCAGTAGTTCCGGCCAGCGTGTTCTCCGCTTCCCGTCTGGTCTACGATCGACGGCTGGAGGAGTGGACCGAGCAGGACCGAGCAGGGAGGCAGGCGGTGCCACCGACCCCAGGGGTCCCGGAGGGGAAGCGCCCCACGCTCGCCGACGTGGCGGCGCGGGCCGGCGTGTCCGTCGCGCTGGTCTCCATCGTGATGCGCGGGGCCAAGGGCGCCGGCGCAGCCACCCGGGAGCGGGTCCTGGAGGCGGCGCGGGAGATCGGCTACCGGCCCGACGCCCGCGCGCGGCTGCTGCGCAGCAACCGCTCACGGCTGCTCGGCGTGCAGTTCGGCCTGCAACAGCCCTTCCATACCGACCTGGTGGAGGGCGTCTACGCCGCCGCCGAGCCCGCCGGTTACCAGATCGCCCTCAGCGCCGTCGCCCCCAGCCGCGGTGAGCGCCACGCCGTGGAGACCCTGCTGGGCGACCGCTGCGAGGCGCTGATCCTGCTCGGCCCGCAGGCCCCCGCCGCACTCCTCGCGGAACTGGCGGCCCAGTTGCCGGTGGTGTCCGTGGCCCGGCGGCTGCGTCCGGCCGTGCCCGGCGTGGACGTGGTCCGCACCGCCGACGACGAGGGCGCCCGCCGGGCCGTCGACCACCTCGTCTCCCTCGGGCACCGCGACATCGTCCACATCGACGGCGGCAGGGCACCCGGTGCCGCGGACCGGCGCCGCGGCTACCGCACCGCCATGAACCGTCACGGCCTCGCCGACCGTGCCCGCGTCCTGCCCGGTGGTCTGACCGAGGAGGACGGCGCCGCGGCCGCGCGCACCCTCCTCGGCGACGACCCCCGGCCCACCGCCGTCGTCGCCTTCAACGACCGCTGTGCCACCGGAGTCCTCGACGCGTTCCTGCGCGCCCGCGTCCCCGTGCCCGACGAGATCTCCGTGGTCGGCTTCGACGACAGTCACCTCGCCCGTCTCGCGCACATCGACCTCACCACCGTCGGCCAGGACGTCCGCCGCCTCGCCGACCTGGCGGTGGGCCGGGCCGTCGCACGGCTGGAGGGCGAGGCGGCATCCGACGGCGAGACCTCCGGCAACGAGACGGTGATCGCACCCCACCTCGTCATACGCAGCACCACGGCGGGCCCGCGGAACGGCTAGTTAGGTCGGCGGTCAGTCCGGCGGTGCCGCCCGGACGAGGCCCGACTGGTAGGCGATGACGACCAGTTGGGCGCGGTCGCGGGCGCCCAGTTTCGCCATGGCGCGGTGGACGTGGGTGCGTACGGTCAGCGGGCTGACGACCAGCTTGCCGGCGATCTCGTCGTTGGAGTGCCCCTCGGCGGCCAGCGCCATGACCTCGCGCTCGCGGGTGGTGAGGGCGGAGAGGGCGTCGGGCGGGCCCAGCCGGGTGCTGGGCGCGAGGGTGCTGAGGAAGCGGGTGATGAGGGTGCGGGTGGCGACGGGGGAGAGGAGTGATTCGCCGGACGCCACGGTGCGGATGCCGTCCAGGAGTGCGTCGGCGCTGACGTCCTTGCCGAGGAAGCCGCTCGCACCCGCGCGCAGCGCCCGGGCGACGTACTCGTCGATCTCGAACGTGGTCAGGATGAGGACCCGGGTGCCCGACAGCTCCGGGTCGGCGCAGATCGTGGTCGTGGCGGACAGACCGTCGGTGCCCGGCATCCGGATGTCCATGAGGACGACATCGGGACGGTGCACGCGCGCCAGGTCGACGGCTTCGGTGCCGTCCGTGGCCTCGTCGACCACCTCCATGTCGTCGCAGGAGTCGATCAGGATGCGGAAGGTGGCCCGCAGGAGGGCCTGGTCGTCGGCGAGCAGGACACGGATGGGCATGGGTAATCGTACTTCCGGTCGCACGCACGGTCGCACGGTCGTTTCTCGCGCTCACCGGGTGGAGACGCATGCTTCAGCGGTGGCCGTCAGTGACGGTCGCCGTCCCGGCGTCCTCGGTGGCGGCCCAGGCGGACAGCAGCTGAAGGGCGTCGTGGGCGGGCGTGCCGGGTTCCGCGCTGTAGGCGGTGAGGGTCAGCCCCGGATGCGCGGGCAGCGCCATCGCGTCGAAGTCGAGGGTGATGTCACCGACTTCCGGGTGGCGGAAGGACTTGCTGCCGGTGAGGTGCAGGCGCACATTGTGCTTGGCCCAGGCCGTACGGAACTCGTCGCTGCGGGTGACCAGTTCGCCGATCAGCCCGGCGGTAACCCAGGATCCTTAAGAGTTCCAGAGACGCTAAGCCGAGGTGACCGGCTCAGCGTCCGGCGGGGCGGCAATCCCAGGGTGTGCCCGACCCGGAAGGGTCAGGCACAGTCCAGATGTCGGCAACGCGTCCCACTCGGGGAAGAAGTCGCGGCCTGCCGGGTTCAGGAACTGGACGGCGAAGGTGGGGGGCCTGTCAGTACCCGTCTTCGCAGCCGGTTCCGGTGCCTGAGCTGCCGGAGGAGCCCCCCTGCCCTGCAGGTGATCGGAATGGGCAGGCGAATCATTACAGGGAGCCACGGGCGCCGAGTGCACCGGCCCCCCCGGAGCAGCACGCGCGCCCGATCCCCCACGATCCGCCGTCAGTCCACGTACCTCGCGTTCTGCGCCGTGGTGACCACCTTCTGTCCGTCGACCTGGGAGAGCAGGCCCGCCGACACCCACGAGTTCACCGTCGACCGCACCCGTGTCACCAGTGCCCCCTTGTTGGCGAACGGCGCCCCCGCCCAGATCTCGTCCAGGAGCGTCGTACCGTCGGGCTTCGCCGGGTTGGCGACCTCGGAGTCGGTGTTCCCGAAGACGACCTTGGGCTCGGAGCGCCGGACGTACGCGTGCGTCGGGTCCTCGGTGCCCTCGTGGAAGGGGGCGAACTCGACACCGTTCAGCGTGTAGTGGAGCGGCCTGCCCGGCACGGGGGTGAGCGAGGGCAGCAGGTCGCCGGAGAGCGCCGCGTTGCCGTACAGCCCGACCTGGAGATGGCTGGTGCTCGCGTCGCGGCCGACCAGGTTGACCGGACCGTAGAACAGCGTCTGCAGGGACGGGTCGTCGAGCGCCTTCTCGACCCGCAGCCGGAACGGGACGGTGACGCGTATGGTGTCGCCGCTGCGCCAGGTCCGGGAGGGGACGGTGAAGTAGCTGCCCGCGGCCGGAGTGCCGCTGACCGCGCTGCCGTTGACGGTCACCCGGAAGCCGCTCGTCGCCCACGACGGCACGCGCAGCTTCAGCTCGAAGGCCGCGCTGCCGCCGCCGACGGTGAGCGTGGAGCCCTGTTCCCTCGGGTAGTCCGTGGTCTGTGTGACGGTGACGCCCTTCTCGGACCAGGTCAGGGTGGAGGGGCTGTACAGGTTGACGTACAGCGCGCTGCTGTCGGCCTTCTTGAAGTACACCGAGTCCTGGTACTTCGTGGCGCTTTCCATGCCGGTGCCCTCGCAGCAGGTCGTGCCCTGCTTGGGGGTGTAGTCGCGCACGTGCCCGGGCCTGAGGCCGATGAAGTACGTGACGAGCGGCTTCTCCGCGTCCGCCTTGTCCTGCTTCGAGCCGAGGACCTGGTTGTACAGGGCCCGCTCGTAGTAGTCCATGTACTTCGGGTCCTGGTCGTGGAAGAACAGCATCCGGCTCAGCTTGAGCATGTTGTACGCGCAGCAGGACTCGGCGTTGGTGTCGCTGATCGTGCCCGCGATGACCCCGCGGGCCTTCCAGAACTCGGCCGTGCTCGTCCCGCCGATGCCGTACATGCGGTGCGGGACGACCATGCCCCAGAAGTTCTTCGCGGCGGTGAGATAGCGGGTCTCGCCCGTCGCGTCGTACAACCGGACGTAGCCGGTGAAGATCGGGATGTGCTGGTTGGCGTGCAGGCCGTCGAGCGTGTCGGTGTTCGCGGCGCAGGCGTCGATGAGCCTGTCGAGGTCGAACAGCTTGGCCAGCGCGAGGTGTTCGGCCCTGCCGGTGATCGAGTGCAGGTCGACGATCGTCTCGACGATGCCGCCGAACTCGCCGCTGGAGAAGATGCCCCACATCCGCTGCAGGGTGGCGTCGGGCAGCTTGGACAGCTGGGAGTGCATCCAGTCGCACATGCCGGACGCGAGGTCGAGCGCCCGGTCGTCGTCCGTGGCGAGGTGGGCGTCCAGCAGGCCCTTGAGGATCTTGTGCGCGGTGTAGTACGGCGCCCACACCTTGGTGTAGTCGCCGCTGGTCATCGACTCCAGCTCGATGAACTGGGTCTCCGGGTACGCGGCGAGGAACCCGGGATGGCTCGGCCCGCCCCAGGTGCGGCGCAGGGTGGCGGTGAGGCCTCGGCCGGAGGCGTCCGCGAAGGTGCCGCCGGTGGTCTCGGAGAAGTCGTACGACGCCAGGTCGCCCCGGCCGGCCGGGGTCGCGGAGGCCGGGTCGTTCTGGAGCGCCGTGATCTCGGCGGCGGTCAGGGCTCGTGACCAGATGTTGAACTCGTCGAGGGCGCCCGCGAACACCGGGTCGGCCGAGAAGTTGGAGCGGCCCAGCCAGTTGTTTCTCAGGGTGCCCAGCGCCGCCGGGTTGAGGGTCATCGACGTGTTCCGGGCGACGGCCGCGCCGTTGACGTACAGCGTGCCGGTGCTGCCGCTGATCGTCACCGCCAGATGGCTCCACCGGTCGAGCGGGAGTGCGGCGGTGCCGTTGAGTGCCTGCTCGCCGCCGGGTCCGCCGGTCGTGATGGCGAAGCGCGGTACGCCACTGCCGTTGCGGGCGGCCAGATACAGGTAGCGGGTGGTGTTGTCGCCGAAGTCGAAGACCCGGGTCCAGTTGGCGTCGTGCGTGGGCTTCACCCAGGCAGACAGGGTGATCGCCGGCGCACCGCCGAGCACCGCGGCCCGCAGGTCGATGTACTGGTACGAGCCCCGGACGTTCTCGTGGGCGGTACCGAACCGTCCGGTCACGCTGAGCACGCGTGGGTCGCGGCGCAGCGCGTCACGTACCTCGGTCAGGGCACCGACCATGGTCCGGATCTTGTCGGCGTACGCCTGGTCCCCCGTGGACGCGTAGGACTGCGACAGCATGGTGAGGAAGTGGCCGGTGTAGTGGCCGCGCAGATTGCCGTTGGCCTCGCCGTCCAGCCCTTCCCAGCCGCCGGGGGCCACGGCGCCGCCCGTGGAGAGCCCGGCGCCCGCGCGGAAGACCTGGAGCAGCCGGTTCACGTCGTAACCACGCCCGTGGTCGAGCATCAGCCGGCGCTTGGCGGCGAAGACGCCCGGGCCCAGCTCGACGTCCTTCAGTTCGAACGGCCGCAGGGTCCAGGCGGACGGCGCCGGCACCGTGGCCGCGGCTGCCCGTCCGGTGGCGGCGTACGTCATCGCCGGTGCCGCCGTGCCGAGCAGCGCGGCCTGGAGGAGGGTTCGTCTGGGGAGGGCCGGTGCCATGCGTTCCTCGTCTCTGCGCGGGGGTGGGGACGGGCGGTGCCGGGCAGGGTCACAGATCGTTCGAAATGTCGAACGCCGTACGGAAGATCGACCAGAAGATAGATTTGGAGTGCGACCACGTCAACGCTTCCGGCGAGTTCTGTTCCGGTTGATTCGGTGTACTGCGGGATCTCGGCGTCTGTCGTGGGCGATCTGTGTCGGAGGTGGGGACGTGTCTGAACAGTGCGCAGTGCGGCTGGTCGCCGTACCTCGCCCCCTTGGCTGGAACTCGGCACGTTTTAAGTCAGTTGCTTGACTTGGCTGAGGCGGGTGGGATTGCCTGGGCTCGTAGCGACCACCGGATCACAGGAGGACGCGATGAGTCCGAGCGACGGCGACCAGCCGCCCAGCTACCCCATGACCGGGGCGACGGCCCTGGCCGCCCCCGCGGAATGGGCCGAACTGCGCGGGCAGTGCCCCGTCGCGCGGGTGACACTGCCCAGCGGGGACGAGGCCTCGCTGCTGACGCGCTACGAGGACGTCAGACAGGTGCTGGCCGACGCCCGCTTCAGCAGGCAGCTGAACGCAGAGGGCGCGGCGCGGTTCTCGGACAGTGACTCGGGCGGCGTGTTCAACAGCGAGCTGTCCACGGCGCTCCCGCAGAGCGGTGAGGAACACCAGCGGTGGCGCCGGATGGTGAGCAAGTGGTTCACCGCCAAGCGCATGGCCGCCCTGCGCCCCAGGATCGACGCCATGGCCGACCAGCTCATCGACGGCATGCTGGAGCACGGCCGTCCCGCGGACCTCAAGGCGCACCTGGCCTTCCCGCTGCCGGTGTGGGTGATCTGCGACCTGCTCGGCGTACCGGACTCCGACCGCGACCGGTTCTCGTACTGGTCCGACACCATGCTCAACCTGACCCGCTACCGGCAGGACGAGGTCGACGCGGCCCAGGCGGAGTTCACCGACTACATGGCCACCCATGTGGCCGCGAAGCGGAAGGCCCCGAGCGACGACCTGCTCAGTGAACTCACCACCGCCACCGCGCCCGACGGCTACCGGCTCAGCGACCGCGAACTCGTGGCCACCGGCCAGGGCCTGCTGGTCGCCGGGCACGAGACCACCGCGAACATGATCGGGAAGATGGTGGCCATGCTGCTGTCCGACCGGCAGCGCTGGGAGAGCCTGCTGGCCGACCCGTTGCTGGTCCGGTCCGCGGTGGAGGAGGCCCTGCGCTTCGACGCCAACGCCGGCGTCGGGATGCCCCGGTACATCGGCGAGGACATCGAGGTCTCCGGCACGGTCCTGCCGGCCGGCACGACCGTGGTGTGCAGCATGGCCGCCGCCAACCGGGACGAGACCGCCTTCGACGGCGCCGAGGAGATGACGCTCGGCCGCAGCCCGAACCCCCATCTGGCGTTCGGCGTCGGCCCGCACTCCTGCCTCGGTCAGGCCCTGGCCCGCACGGAACTGCAGACCACCCTCGATGTGCTGTTGCGCCGTCTTCCCTCGCTGGACCTCGCCGTCCCGGCCGAGGACCTGCGGCGGCTCGAGGGACTCGCCGTCGGGGGCCTGAGCGAAGTCCCGGTGCGGTGGTGACCGTGGCGGACCGGACGGTGAGGGCGGACAGGACGGTACGGGCGGAGCGGGCCGGTGTCACGCGGGAGCTCATCCTCACCGCGGCGGAGCGGCTGTTCGCCGAGCACGGTGTGTACGCCGTGTCGAACCGTCAGGTCAGCGAGGCCGCCGGCCAGGGCAACAACGCCGCGGTCGGCTACCACTTCGGCACCAAGGCCGACCTGGTCCGCGCCGTCGCACGAAGACATGCCGAGCAGATCGAGGAGATCCGCGCGCGGCTGCTGACCGCGACCCGCGACTCCAGCGACGTACGGGACTGGGTGGACTGTCTGGTGCGGCCGATACCCGAGCACCTGGCGGCCCTCGGCAGCCCCACGTGGTACGCGCGGTTCTGCGCCCAGGTGATGACCGACCCGGCGCTCCACCGGATCCTCGTCGAGGAGTCCCTCGCCTCCGCGTCCCTGCGGCAGATCGTCGACGAGGTGAACCGGCGGCTGCCCGACCTGCCTCCCGAGGTTCACGCCGAGCGCGGCGCCATGGCCCGCCAGCTCATAGTGCACATGTGCGCCGAACGCGAACGGGCCCTCGCCGAAGGCACTCCTACGCCCCGGGCCAGCTGGCAGGACACCGCCACCGGCCTCGTCGACGCCATCCTGGGCCTGTGGCTGGCCCCGGTGACGCACCGCCCATGACGACGTCCGGGGCTCCGCCGCCCCGGAGTCCCGGAGTCCCGACCGGACCCGACCCCATCCCTGAACCGAATTCCTGACACTTCCTCACACGCGACTCGACCCGTTGCGGCCCCGAAAGAAAGCCCGCGGACAGGGAGAAGCGACCATGAAAGTAACCGCCGACCAGAACAAATGCTGCGGCGCCGGCAATTGCGTGCTGCTCGTACCGGAAGTGTTCGATCAGCGGGAGGAGGACGGCATCGTCGTCCTCCTCGACGAGGAACCCCCGGAGCACCTGCGGGCGGCGGTCCGTGAGGCCTCCGACATGTGCCCCGCCAGTGCCATCGCCGTGCACGAGGACACCTGAGCCGTCCCGGGCGCACGCTCCGACCCCTCTCGACGCCTTTCGACCCCTCCGTACCCCATGCCCCCCACCACACGTCACGAGCCCGCAGGGGCTCAAGGAATGGGTGAACCGATGACCATCACGTCGAACCCGGCGGAAGACCGCGCGGCCGACTCCGGGATCCTGTCGTTTCCGATGGACCGGGCGGCGGGCTGCCCGTTCGATCCGCCGCCCCGGCTCCAGGCCCAGCAGCAGGAGGAGCCGCTCTCCAGGGTCCGCATCTGGGACGGCAGCACGCCCTGGTTCGTCACCCGGCACGCCGATCAGCGCGCCCTGCTGGGCGACCCCCGGGTCAGCGCCGACGCCACGCGGCCCGGCTACCCGAGGTCGGCCCCCAGCAACGGCCGGAACAACATCAGCTTCATCCTCATGGACGATCCCGAACACGCCCGGCTGCGCCGGATGGTGACGGGTTCGTTCGCCGTCAAGCGGGTGCAGGCGATGCGCCCGGCCGTGCAGAAGATCGTGGACGATCTGATCGAGGAGATGCTGGCCGGCCCCAACCCGGTCGACCTGGTCCAGGCGTTCGCGCTGCCCGTGCCCTCACTGGTCATCTGCGAACTGCTCGGAGTGCCGTACGACGATCACGACTTCTTCCAGCGCAACAGCAGCGCCCTGGTCAAGCAGAGCCTGTCCGTCGAAGAGCGGACGGCCGCCCACGGCGCACTCCTCACCTACCTCGACGACCTGATGGGCGAGAAGCTGGCCCACCCCGCCGACGATCTGCTGTCCAGCCTGGTGACCCGGGTCAAGGACGGTGAGCTGTCCCGCAACGAGGCGGCCCAGATGGGCGTGCTCCTGCTCCTCGCCGGGCACGAGACCACGGCCAACATGATCGCCCTCGGCACGGTCGCCCTGCTGGAGCACCCCGACCAGCTCGCGCGGCTGCGCGACACGGACGACCCGAAGGCGATCGCCGCGGCCGTGGAGGAACTGCTGCGCTACCTCAACGTCACGCACAGCGGGCGGCGCCGGGTCGCGCTGGAGGACATCGAGGTGGCCGGGGAGGTGATCCGCGCGGGCGAAGGGATCGTCTTCCCCAACGAGATCGCCAACCGGGACGCCGAGGTCTTCACCGACCCGGACCACCTCGACCTGGGACGCGACGCCCGCCGTCACGTGGCTTTCGGCTTCGGGGTGCACCAGTGCCTGGGCCAGCCGCTGGCCCGGCTGGAGCTCCAGGTCGTCTACAGCACCCTCTACCGGCGCGTCCCCACGCTGCGGCTGGCCACCGAGGCGGAGAAGTTGCCCTACAAGCACGACGGTGCGGTCTACGGCGTCTACGAACTACCGGTGGCCTGGTGACCGCTCCATGAGGAGGGTCCCGTCACCGGCCTGGGCCGGCGGCGGGACCCTCACTGCCGTGGCCGCGCAGCCGACAGCGGCATCGGCGGAGTGTCCAGGGCAGGGGAGTGCGTCAGACGGCGGCCCAGCCGTCGTCGACGGGCAGGACCGCGCCGTTGATGAACGCGGCGGCGTCGGAGGCGAGGAAGACGATCGCGGCGGCCTGCTCCTCGGCGCTGCCGAGCCTGCCGATGTTGGCGCCGATGAACTGCCCCACGACCGCGGGCCCGTGGGCCTCGTTGTCGGCGTCGACCTGGATGCCGGTCATGGTGGGGCCGGGGGCGATGGCGTTGGCGCGGATGCCCTGCTTGCGGTACATGACGGCGAGGTTCTTCACCAGGCCGATCACACCGTGCTTGGAGGCGGTGTAAGCGGCACCGGCGGCGCTGCCCCGCAGACCCGCCTCGGAGGCGGTGAAGACGATGCAGCCGCGCTCCGCGGCCAGCATGTGCGGCAGGGCGGCCCGGGTCAGCAGGAAGGGGGCGGTCAGGTTGACCCTGAGGACGCGCTCCCACTCGGCGTCGTCGACGTCCGCGAGGGCGGACATGCGGTCCATGACCCCGGCGTTGTTCACCAGGACGTCCAGCCCGCCGAAGGCCTCGACGGCCCGCTCGACGACCGTGTCCACCACCGTCTGGTCGCTCAGGTCACCTATGACGGCGAGAGCGGTGCCCCCGGCGCTCTCGATCGACTTGACGGTCTCCTGGGCGCCCTCCGGGTTCAGGTCCGCGACGAGGACCTTCGCGCCCTCCTCGGCGAACCTCAGAGCCGCGGCCCGGCCGATGCCGCCTCCGGCGCCGGTGACGACGACACTGCGGTCCTGAAGCCCGGTGGTGTTCATGCTGTCTCCTCATTTCGGTGTACGGGTCATTTCGGTGTACGGGCGGACGGGGCCGCACCGCGCCGCTTGCCGGTGCCGACCGACCGGCTTCTTAATTGCGTCAGGCAAGCATATGAGAGTTACTTGAGTCAAGCAATCGCAAGCTGTTGCTTGACTTAGGCAAATGTCAGTAAGGTGAGGTCCATGCCCACACCACCGCTGGCAGATGCCCCCGCGCCGGAAGTGATCGAGATCGAGCGGGCCCTGACCCGCGCCGCCTATCTGACCGGCCGGGCCCGGCAGCACGAGCGCCTCATGGCGTCGGCCGGGGTGTCGCTGGACCGGGCCGCCGTGACGGTGCTGCGCCAGATCGCCGACTCCAAGCCGCTGCGGCCGGGGGAGTTGGCCGACCGGCTGGTGGTCGAGGCGTCCCATGTCACCCGGCAGGTGCAGCAGCTCCAGAAGGCCGGCTACGTCACGCGCGCCGTCGACCGCGACGACCGCCGTGCCCAGCGCATCGAGCTGACTCCGACGGGGCGGTACGCCGTCGACCGCATACAGGAGGTGTGCAGGCGTGGCATGCAGATGTCGCTGGCCGACTGGTCGCCCGAAGAGCTTCAGGACCTCGCGGCCCTCGTCCACCGCCTGGTCGACGATTTCCTGGCCCATGTCGAATCGACCGCGGCTGAAGCGCCGGTCCTGGCCGCGCCTCCCGCCTGACGGCCGGGGTACCGCACCATGCGAGCGGCTGCCCGTTGCCCGTCGACGTTCGGGCGCGCGCGGTGCTGTGCCGCCGCTTCTGAGGGGCGGTGACGGCTGGTACGGCCGTCGTGGTCCGGGCTTTTGGGGTCGAGGTCCCCGCTCCGGCGCGCTGCGTGCCGCGTCCCCTCCGAGACCGCCGCCGTACCCCTCGCTCTTCCACTCTCTCGCGCCCCCATGGGGCCTTCAGTGACGCCCGTGTGTGCCGGCCGCCGCCGTCCCGGTGTGTGGCACGAGCCCTGGATGAATGGTCTTCCCATGTACGGCAGCAGCAGTGAGAAATCCTCGGTCGCTCGTGGAGAGGGCCAGCGCGTTCTGATCCTCGCCGACGATCCGGGTACGTCCGAACTGCTCTCGACGACGCTGGAACTGGCGGGCTATCGGACCGGCACGACGACGACGGTCGGCGAGGTGGTGGCACAGCTGGCCGACGAATCGGTCGACCTCGTGATCGTCGACACGACGTTGCCGGACCTGGAGACGTTCGACGGGGGGCACCGCCCCGTGGTCGCCCACCGCCCGCCGGTGCTCCTCCTGACCGCCTACGACGAACTGGGCAAGATCCTTCCGGAACTCGGGCTGGGGGAGCTGGACTACGTCACCAAACCCCTTCGGATCGCCGAAGTCCTGGCGCGCGTCCAGGTGTTACTGCGCGGCAGGGTGCTCTCACGGTGGGAGGGCGTGCTGGAGTACGGCGATCTGGTGCTGGACGACGTCACCTGTCAGGCACGGCGCGGACAGCGGGTGCTGGACCTCACGCCCGCGGAGTTCCGGCTGTTGCGCCATCTGCTGGGCAACGCCCACAAGGTGCTGTCCAAGGAGCAGATCGCCCGGTACGTCTGGGGCGAGTACCGCGGGGACAACGCGATCGAGCAGCTCGTCTCCCGGCTGCGGCGCAAGGTGAACCAGGGCGGTCCGGCGCTGATCCACACCCGCCGCGGATTCGGCTACTGGCTCGGTCGCCCGGGAAGCAAGGCGTGAAGTGAGTCTTGTGTGAAGTTAATCAAGTAGCAAACGCGTCACTGCGGGGGTGGCCTGCGGTACGCCCTTCGGTGTCCCGGGGCGGGTGGCGGGGGCGGTCTCGTGGAGGTCCTTCTTGCGGGCTTCGGTGTCTGCTCGGGTGCGCGGGGGTGCCGTATGAACTGCCCTGTCAGGATGGCTGGTTGGGTACTTCTGTCCTGTTCTGCTGGTTCGGCGGCGAGGTGGCGGACGTGATCCGGGTCACGTCAGCTTTCTGTCAGGAAACGGTCCGGGGGGCGTCAGGCAACTCTGTTTGCATGTGTTCATCGAGGCCTCGACTTCACCCGGCGCTCCGCTTGGACCGGAGCCCCCACCACCGAGGAGAGACATGGCCGACACCCTGGCCGGCGCCACGCCCGACGCGGCCCCGGAGGTTCCCGAGTACCCGATGCCCCGGGACTTGCGCTGCCCGCTCGCTCCGCCGCCGGCCCTGGAACCCCTGCGGGACGAGCAACCCATCGCCAAGGTCCGCATCTGGAACGGCAGTACGCCCTGGCTGATCACCCGTCACGCCGACCAGCGGGCACTGCTCACCGACCCCCGCGTCAGCAACGACGACCACGAGCCCGACTTCCCCCACGTCAACGCCCATCGGGCCGCGATCGCGCCGCACACGCCGAAGCTCATCACCAACACCGACGCCCCGGAACACACCCGGCTGCGCCGGTCGGTCAACGCCCCGTTCCTCGTCAAGCGGATCGAGGCCATGCGGCCCGCCATCCAGAAGACCGTCGACGACCTGATCGACACCATGCTCGCCGGGCCCAACCCCGCCGACCTGCTCACGGCGTTGGCGCTGCCCCTGCCCTCCCTCGTCATCGCCGACCTGCTCGGCGTGCCGTACAAGGACCACGGGTTCTTCCAGGAGAACAGCAACCGCGCCCTCGACAGCTCCCTCACGGCCGAGGAGGCGTCGGCCGCGAGCCGGGCGCTGGGCCAGTACATGGACACGTTGTTCCGGGAGAAGCTCGACAACCCGGGCGACGACGTGCTGTCCGAGATGGCCGGCCGGGTCAAGGCCGGCGAGATGGCCCACCAGGAGGCCGTCAACATGGGCGTCGCCATGCTGATCGCCGGTCACGAGACCACCGCCACGATGATCAGTCTCGGCACCCTCGCCCTGCTGCAGCACCCCGACCAACTCGCGCTGCTGCGCGAGAGCGACGACCCGAAGTTCATCGCGGGCGCCGTGGAGGAACTGCTGCGCTACCTGTCCATCGTCCACTCGGGGCTGCGCCGGGTCGCCAAGGAGGACATCGAGATCGGCGGCCAGGTCATCCGCGAGGGCGACGGCATCCTCTTCGACCTGCACGCCGCCAACTGGGACCCGCAGGCGTTCCCCGAGAGCGAGCGACTGGACCTGAGCCGCCCCGCGCGTCAGCACAACGCGTTCGGCTACGGACCCCACCAGTGCCTCGGCCAGAACCTGGCCCGCCTGGAGCTCCAGGTCGTCTACGGCACGCTCTACAAGCGCGTTCCCACGCTGAGCCTGGCCGCTCCGATAGAACAACTGCCGTTCAACCACACGGGTACCACCTACGGCGTCAAGTGCCTTCCCGTCCGCTGGTGACGTACCCCCGGAACGAAACCAACCCCCCCCACAGATGACCGAGGAGCAGACCATGCGTGTGGAACTGGACGAGCCGAAATGCGTGGCGTCGGGGCAGTGCGTCATGGCATCCCCTGAGGTGTTCGACCAGCGGGAAGACGACGGCGTCGCGATCCTGCTGGAGGAGAGGCCCGGCGAGGAACTCCTCGACGGTGTCCGGGAGGCCGTGGCCATCTGCCCGGCGGCGGCGATCCGGCTGGTGGAGGAGTGAGGCGCATCGTCGTCGTGGGCGCCTCGGCCGCAGGACTCGCGGCGGTCGAGACGCTGCGCCGCGAGGGCTACGACGGCACGCTCACCCTCATCGGCGACGAACCGCACGCCCCGTACGACCGCCCGCCGCTGTCCAAGCAGCTCCTGGCCGGTGAGTGGAGCCCCGAGCGGCTGGCGCTGCGCCACTCGGCCGACCTCGGCGCCCTCGATCTCGACCTGCGTCTCGGCATCGCCGCGACCGGGCTGGACGTGCCGGGCCGAAGGTTGCGTCTGGCGGACGGTTCGACGGTGCCGTACGACGGTCTCGTGGTCGCCACCGGGGTGCGCCCGCGCCGGCTGCCCGGTGAAGGCGCCCATGTGCTGCGCACCCTCGACGACGCCGTCACCCTGCGGGACCGGCTGGAGCCCGGAGCACGGGTGGTCGTCGTCGGCGCCGGGTTCCTCGGGGCGGAGGCCGCCGCCGTGGCGTCGCGGCTCGGCGCCGAGGTGACCCTGCTGGAACCGGCGCCCGTGCCGCTCGCCCACGCGATCGGCGACGAGGTCGGGCAGGTGCTGTCGCGGGCCCATCTGGACCACGGGGTGAACCTGCGCACCGGAGTCACCGTGACCGCGGTGACCGAGGACGGGGTACGGCTCGCCGGCGGTGAACTCGTCGACGCCGACGAGGTGCTGGTCGCCATCGGCTCGCTGCCCAACACCGAGTGGCTCGCCGACAGCGGCCTGTCCATCGGCGACGGGCTGAACTGCGACGAGTACTGCGAGGCCGCCCGGAACGTGTACGCCGCCGGTGACGTCGCCCGCTGGTACAACCCGTTGTTCGGGGTGCCCATGCGGATCGAGCACCGCACCAACGCCGCCGAACAGGGCATGGCCGCCGCCCGCAACCTCCTGCGGCCCGAGGCCCGTAAGCCGTTCGCGCCGGTGCCGTACTTCTGGTCCGACCAGTACGACATGAAGATCCAGGCGTACGGCTACCTGCGTGGCCACGACGAAGTCGCCGTCGTGGAAGGGGACTTGGAGGAGCGCCGGTTCGTGGCCGCCTACCGCACCGGCGACCGGCTCACCGGCACCCTCGCCGTCGGTATGCCGCCCAAGGCGATCCGGTCGTGGCGCCAGGCCATCGCGACCGGCGCGACCTGGCGTGAGGCCGTACCCGTAGGAGACACCGGCGATGACCGCTGACATCAAGGAGGCCGCCATGGCGGATCGTCCCACTGACGAGCGCGGCGACGTGGTCGTGGTCACGGGCGCGGGAGGCATGGGCACGGCCATCGCGCGCCGCCTGGGGAGCGGGCGGACCCTGTTCCTCGCCGAGGCCTCGCGCGCACAGCTCGACCTGGCCGTGGCCGCGCTCACCTCCGAGGGCTATGCCGTACACGGGGTACTGACCGACGTGTCCGATCGCGTCTCGGTCGAGAAGCTCGCGGAGGAGGCCGCCGGCGAGGGCCGCCTCTCCGCCGTCGTGCACACCGCGGGCGTCTCCCCGGCAACCGCGTCGGCGAGGACGATCCTGGAGGTCAACCTCCTCGGCACGGTCCATGTGATCGACGCGTTCGAGAAGGTGGCCACGCGCGGCACCTCGCTCGTGGTGATCTCCAGTATGGCGGGCCACTACGCCTCGCTGAGCCGGGAGGACGAGGCCGGGCTCGCCACGGCTCCGGCCGAGGACCTCCTCGGGCTCGACGCCGTCGCCGCCGTCGGAGACGACGCGGGCACCGCCTACATGGTGTCCAAGCGCGCCAACCACGTACGGGTGGAAGCGGCCGCGCTCGCCTGGAACCAGCGCGGGGCGACGGTCAACACCGTCAGCCCCGGCGTGATCTCCACCGCGATGTCGCAGGCCGAGGCCGAGTCGCCCAGCGGCGAACACATGCTCAGGATGCTCGACGACTGCGGCGCCGGCCGCACCGGCACACCCGGGGAGATCGCCGAGGCCGTCGCGTACCTCACCGGTCCGCAGGCGCGGTTCATCACCGGCACCGATCTCCTCGTCGACGGCGGGCAGGCCGCCTGGGTACGCCGGCACATGCGGCACTGAACCATCACGCCGACCGGACGCCGCGCCCACGCCCGGGCCCGGCGTCCGGTCAGGCGTATTCCCGTGATCAGCCGAGGACACAGGACACAAGAGAAGAGGACAGCATGTCCACCCCCCGCACTCCGTCCGCCGACACCCCCCTCACCCCCGAGGAACTGGGCTTCGACCCGGATGCCCTGCGCGCGAAGTACCGCGCCGAGCGCGACCGCCGGATCCGCCCCGACGGCAACCGGCAGTACCAGCGCACCACCGGCGGCGAGTTCGGCTCCTACGCCGACGACCCGTACACCGAGTTCGCCGAGCGGGAGCCGCTGCGCGACCGCGTCGAGGTGATCGTCATCGGGGGCGGTTTCGGCGGCCTCCTCGCCGGCGCGCGGCTGCGCCAGGCCGGAGTCGAGTCGATCCGGGTCATCGAACAGGCCGGGGACTTCGGCGGCACCTGGTACTGGAACCGGTATCCGGGCATCCACTGCGACATCGAGTCGTACGTCTACCTGCCGCTGCTCGAAGAGGTCGGCTACGTCCCGAAGTGGAAGTACGCGCCGGGCGAGGAGATCCGGCAGCACGCGAGGGCGATCGGCCGGCACTTCGGCCTCTACCGGGACGCCTGCTTCCAGACCCAGGTGACCGAACTGCGCTGGGACGACACCGAGTTGGAGTGGACCGTCACCACCGACCGCGGCGACGAGATGCGTGCGCGCCATGTGGTGATCTCCAGCGGCACGCTCAGCCAGCCGAAACTCCCCGGCATCCCCGGAATCGAGACCTTCAAGGGGCACACGTTCCACACCAGCCGCTGGGACTACGACTACACCGGCGGTGACTCGGGCGGCGGCCTGGCGGGGCTCGCCGACAAGCGCGTCGCCCTCATCGGCACCGGCGCCACCGCCATCCAGGTCGTGCCGCACCTCGGGGCCGACGCGCAGCAGGTGTACGTGTTCCAGCGCACGCCGTCCTCGGTCGACGTCCGCGGCCAGCGCCCCACGGACCCGGAGTGGGCCAAGACGCTGGAGCCGGGCTGGCAGAAGCGGCGGATGGAGAACTTCCTCAAGGTCGTCACCGGCGTCCGGGTGGACGAGGACCTGGTGGACGACTCGTGGACCAGCAGCGCCCGGCTGCAGGAGAAGCTGATCCCGACCAACGCGTACACGGACGTCCCGTCCGAGGAGCGGGAGCGGCTGTACGAGATCGCCGACTTCCAGAAGATGAACGAGATCCGCGACCGGGTGGACGCGATGGTCGAGGACCCTGGGACCGCCGAGCTCCTCAAGCCCTGGTACCGCTACATGTGCAAGCGGCCCACGTTCAGCGACACCTACCTGCAGACCTTCAACCGGCCGAACATCACCCTGGTCGACACGACCGACAGCCACGGCGTCGACGAGATCACCGAGAACGCCGTCGTGGTCGGCGGGGTGGAGTACGAGGTCGACTGCGTCATCTTCGCGACCGGCTTCGAGGTCGGCGTCTCCGGGATCCTGTCCGGGCGGCTGCCGGTGCACGGCCGGGGCGGCGTCAACCTGCTGCACTCCTGGATGAACGGCGGCCCGAAGACGCTGCACGGGTTCTTCAGCCACGGGTTCCCCAACCTGTTCCAGCTCGGCCCGCTGCAGAACGCCTCCGCCGTGAACTACGTGCACATCCTCGACGAGCAGGCCACGCACGTCGCCGAGGTCGTCGCCGAGGCGCGCAAGCGGCGGGTCCGCTACGTCGAGCCGACCGCCGAGGCCGAGGACGCCTGGGTGGCCACGATCCGTGAGAAGGCCGCCGATCTGCACAAGTTCCAGGCCGAGTGCACCCCCGGCTACTACAACAACGAGGGCATGCCGAGGGAGCGCAGCGAGTCGTTCGGTGATGGCCCGGTCGCCTTCCACGAACTGCTGCGGCGCTGGCGTGCCGACGGCGGTATGCGCGACGTCCTGGTCGATGCCGAGTGAAGCGGCAGGGAAACGAGACGATGGCAGAGACAACCGCAGCGCACCCCAGCCGGTTCGACGAGACCGGCAGCAGCCGGCCCGTCAGCACCCACTGGGAGGCGATGCGGCTCAACCCGCCCAACCGGCTGTGGGGTTCCAACGGTGTCGCGTTCGGCCCCGACGGGCGGCTGTACGTCGCCCAGTTCCTCGCCGGACAGATCAGCGCCGTGGAGCCCGCCACCGGGGACGTCGAGGTGGTCGTACCGATGGACAGCCCGGTCCAGTCTCCGGACGACCTGGCCTTCGGCGCGGACGGTTCGATGTACATCTCCGACCTGGTGCCCGGCCGGGTGTGGCGGCGCAGCCCGCGCGGTGAGTACACCCTCGTCTCCGGCGAGGTGGCGAACCCGAACGGCATCACGTGCGTCGGCGACCGGCTCTTCGTCAACGAGATGAAGCCGGGCGGCCGGCTGCTGGAGCTGTTCCCGGACGGCGGCGACCCGGTGGTCCTCACCGAGGGGCTGGCCCTCGGCAACGCGATGCAGCTCGGCCCGGACGGCCACCTGTACTACCCGCACATGATGAGCGGGCAGAACCCGTTGCTGACCGGCCAGGTCTGGCGGATACCCCCGGACGGCGGCGCACCCGAACTGGTCGCGGACGACGTGCACCAGCCGGTCGCGGTCCGCTTCGACCAGGGCGGTGTCCTGCATGTGCTGTCGCGCGGTGTGGAAGGCATCGTGACCCGCATCGACCTGCACGGCAGCGGGTCCCGCACCCTCGTCACCAGTGGTGTGGTGGGGCTGGACAACGCGGCGTTCGACGCGGAGAACCGGATGTTCGTCTCCAGCTACTCCAGTGGCGGCGTCACCGAGATGCACCCCGACGGCCGGATACGCGAGATCGTGCCCCGCGGGCTCGACGGCCCCTACGGGGTGACGATCGACCTCGGCGGCACGGTCTACGCGGCCGACCACTACCGGCTGGCGACCCCCGCGGTCACCCACGAGGGCGAGCCGGACGACGGCCCGGACGGCACCGGGCCGGGCGGTGTGACCACGCACAACCTGCTGCACTTCCACCACGGCCTCACCGCCGACGGCGAACTGCTGCACTTCACCTCGCAGTACGGCAACGTCCAGACCTACGACCCCGAGAGCGGGACCACACGGGAACGGGCGGCCGGGCTTCAGCGGCCCCTGGGCATCGCGGTGGGACCGGACGGCTCGCTCGTCGTCGCCGAGACGGACGCCGGCCGGGTCGTGGCCGTCGACGACAGCGACACCGTCACCGTGCTCGCCGAGGGGCTCGACCACCCCGTGGATGTGGCCTTCGACGGGGCGGGGCGCTGTTACGTGAGCGAGGACCGGCTCGGGGCGGTGCTCAGGATCGAGGCGGACGGCACGACGGCGGTCGTCGCGGACGGCCTCGGCGCACCGCAGGGCCTCGCGGTCCTGGGCGACGAACTGTTCACGGTGGAGACCGGGCACCGCACCCTCCGGGCGATCTCCCTGACCACGGGGGAGAGCCGGACCGAGGCGGAGGACCTGCCGGTCGGACCGCCCCCGGGCGTCGTACCCCGCACCGAGCCCGCGCTGTTCGCCGACGGCATGCCCGGCGTGGCCGTCCGCTTCGCCGGCCTCGCCGCCACCCCTGACGGAGCGCTGCTCCTCTCGGCCAACGGCGAGGGCACGGTGCTGCGGCTGACCAGGACCGGGGCCGCCACGGCGACCTGACCTGGGCTCTCAGCCGGAAGCACGGTGAGCACCCCGTAGGGCCGGGGCTCAGGCGGAGCGATAGAGGTCCGTGAGCAGTTCGATCGCGGAGTGGGTGGCGGGATGCGGGTCGTCCCGCCACCAGCCGAGCAGCACGGGGATCGGCTCGGCGTCGCGCACCGGCCGGTAGACGACGCCGGGCCGGGGGTACTGGTGGGCGGTCGACTCGGCGGTGACCCCGAAGCAGCGGCCGGTGGAGATGACGGTGAGCCAGTCGTCGACGTCGTGCGACTCCTCGGTCGCCGGGCGCGCGTCGGGCGGCCACAGTTCCTCGGTGGTCGTGCCGGTCCTGCGGTCGACGAGCAGGGTGTGCCCGCCGAGGTCGCCGAGCCGGACGGCGCGGCGGCGGGCCAGCGGGTCGTCGGCGGCCATCGCGCACAGCCGCCGCTCCAGCCCCACGATGACCGAGTCGAACCGGCGTCCGTCCAGCGGCCTGCGGACCACGGCGAGGTCGCAGGCCCCCTCCGCCAGCCCGGCCGTAGCGGAGTTGACGCGTACGAGCTGGAGGTCCGTCTCGGGGTGCGTGGCACGCCAGCGGCGCTGGAACGCCAGGGTGTGCCGGCCGACGGCCGACCACGCGTACCCGATCCGCAGCCGGGTGTGGCCCGACGTGGCCTCCCGCACCAGATCGTCCACCTCACCGAGCACCCGCCGGGCGTGCGCCAGCACGCGCAGACCGGTCGTCGTCGGGTTCACCTCGCGGGAGGTCCGCCTCAGCAGCCGTACCCCGAGGGCCCGTTCGAGCGAGGCCAGCGTGCGGGAGACGGCTGCCTGGGAGACACCGAGCGCGATGGCCGCGTCCGTGAAGGTGCCCTCCTCGACGATCGCGACGAGACAGCGCAACTGTCGCAGTTCCACATCCATCACTTCAGCATCCATGACTCCAGCGTATGGATGGAGTACTGGATGCATTTTGCGCAAGCGGTGAGGCCGGCCACGATCGGGACATGCATGCAAAAGCGGCAGGCCCGGTGACTCCCACGCACACAACCGCCGCCGTGGCCCAGGAACCGGAACACGACCGGCAGCGACTCGCCGGGGTGGTGACCATGGTCGCCAGCGGTCTGTCCAACCAGGTCGGCGCCGCGACGGGGGCCCTCGCCTTCCCCGTGCTCGGCCCGGTCGGCGTGGTCGCGGTACGCCAGTACGTCGCCGCCGTCGTCCTGGTGGCCGTCGGCCGCCCCCGGTTGCGCGCCTTCACCTGGTGGCAGTGGCGTCCGGTGCTGCTGCTGGCCCTGGTGTTCGGCACGATGAACCTGTCCCTGTACAGCGCCATCGACCGCGTCGGCCTGGGCCTGGCGGTGACCCTGGAGTTCCTGGGACCGCTCACCATCGCCCTCGCCGGGGCCCGGCGCCGGCTGGACGCGTGCTGCGCGGTGGTCGCGGGCGCGGGAGCCGTCACCCTCATGCGGCCCCAGCCCTCGACCGACTATCCGGGGATGGGGCTCGGCCTGCTGGCCGCCGTCTGCTGGGCCTCGTACATCCTGCTCAACCGCACCGTCGGCCGGAGGATCCCCGGGGCACAGGGACCGGCTGCCGCCGCCGGAGTCTCCGCGCTGATGTTCCTGCCGGTCGGCGCCGTCGTCGTGGTCCAGCACCCGCCCACGGCCGGGTCCGTCGTGTACGCCGTCGCCGCCGGTGTCCTCTCCTCCGCCGTGCCGTACCTCGCGGACGTGTTCACCCTGCGCCGCGTACCGGCCCGTGCCTTCGGTCTCTTCATGAGCGTCAACCCGGTCCTCGCGGCCGCCGTCGGCTGGGTCGTCCTCGGGCAGGGCCTGGGCGGCCCTGAGTGGGCGAGCATCGCGGCGATCGTCGCCGCGAACGCGGTCAGCGTCCTGGCGGCACGCTCCTGAATCTGCGGTGCACCGCCTCCTCGCCGGAGCTGTACGTCACCACCGACCGCTGGGCGCGAGACGCGCCCGCACAAGCACGCGAGCACCACTGAAAGCCGGCTCGCCGCCGCCTCACCCGTCCGCGTCGGCCCCCGCGCGGGTGGCCCGCCGCACGTGGTCCGCGATCAGGGCGTAGACCTGGCGGGCGGCCTCGGAGTCCTTGAGGTCGTAGCCGTGGTCGGCCTTGGGGACGTCGTGGTGCGCGACCAGGGCCCCGGCCCGGTCGAGCCGCTCGGCGTAGCGCCCGCCCTCCGCGCGGAGGAGGTCGTACTCCGCCGTGATGACGAACGCCGGGGCGATACCCGTGAGGTCGACGGTGTCCGCGGCGCCCGCCGGGGAGACCAGGCGATCGGAACGACGCCGTGGATCCGGCACGTACGCGCTGTCGAAGACGTCCGCCATCCACGGGCGCAGCATCGGCCTGGCGATGGCGGCGCGTTTGTCGCGGGCGCCGGTGGCGAGGTCGAGCGGGGGATAGTGCAGCACCTGGAGCGCGATCGAGGGTCCGCCCTCCTCGAAGGCCTGACGGGCCACCGCTGCCGCGAGGCCGCCTCCGGCGCTCTGGCCGCCCACGGTGAGCCGGCTGCCGTCCCAGCCCTGCTCGGCGCCGTGCTCGGCGACCCAGCGGACGACCTCGTACGCCTGGCGGGGCGGGGCGGGGAACGGATGCTGCGGGGCGACGACGTAGTCCACGTTGATCACGGCGACGCCCGCTTCCGCGGTGAGGCAGCGGCACAGTGCGTCGTCCATCTCGGCCCCCGGCATGACGTACCCGCCGCCGTGGAAGTTGACGTGGACGGGTGGGGGCGCGCCCTCGGGGGAGCCCGGCATGTGGACCACGGCCGGGGCCGGGGCGACGGAGGTCGGGATCGTCAACTCGCGGGTGTGGCGCGGGAACTCGGGGAGGCGTTGGAGCCAGGAGGCCGTGGAGCCGGGCCCGCCGGCCCGTCGGCCGGCCAGCGAAAAGGCGCGCTGCATCATCCTGGCGGCGAAGGAGGCCACCGCCGGCCGGGCCAGGAGGGACATACGACTCCTTCGAGCGGGCTGACTTCGCGGCCGCACGGCGTTGCCCGATCTGCACACCCGGCCTTCTTGCCATTGTCAATCATTCTGTTGTCCGATGATTGATGGCGTCAAGAATTGGTGAGCCGGGCAATCACCTCAGGCCACCACGGGCAGCCCCGGAGTCTCAGACCGCCACGGACAGCCCAGGAGCCTCAGGCCGCCACGGGCAGCCCCGGAGTACGGAACACCCGTCGCTCGGCGTCCACCGCGAACACCTCGCAGCCCTCGCGGGAGGCGGCCCACTCGATGCCTTCCGTACCCATCGCGAACGCCGCCGTGGCGACCGAGTCCGCCTCGGTCGGAGTGGGCGCCACGATGGTCATGCTCAGCAGGCCGGTGGCGGGACGGCCGGTGCGCCCGTCGCCGCGCTCGTAGCGCGCGGAGGTCGCCACCGCTCCGTCGGTGATCTCCAGCATCGTGCACAGCCGGTCGGCCAGTTCGGGGTGCCGTACGCCGATCCGCCACGGACCGTCGGCCGCGGCCACGTCACCTCCGGCGTTGAGGCAGAATCTCTCCGCGCCCGCCGCCGTCAGCAGCTCCGCGGCCCGCTGCACCGACCAGCCCTTCACCACCGCGCACGGGTCGAGGCCGCGACCGGGCAGCCGCACGTCGAACGCGCCGCCGGTCGCCGTCCGGTAGTGCTCGCACAGGTCGAGGACCTCCCGCAGGTCCGTGCTGAGGGCTTCGCCCGACAGCTCGCCCCGGTCCAGCCGGGACACCTCGCTGTCGGGCCTGAAGGGGCTGAACCGGGCGTCGGCCTCGTGCAGCCAGGCGAACACCGCGTCCACCGCCGCCTCGGGGACGTCCGCGTCGTCGACCCGCAGCGACACCGGGAACCCCATGACGTGTTCGACGCGCCGCACGTCAGGCGCCCTTCGCGTCGATCGCGTCGAGCGTGGCCTGGAGCGACTCCCTGTAGCCCTCGCTGGTGACGGTGGCGCCCGAGACGGTGTCGATGTCGGCGCTCTGCGCTTCCAGGGTCTCCTCGATCAGCTTCGGCACCGCGGCTGTGGTCTGCGGGTGGTTCGGCTGCTTCAGCATGCGCACCGAGCTGATCTCGTCACCCGCGAAGGTCACCTCGACCTGTACGGCGCCCTTCTCGGTGTTCACGGTGGAACCCGCGACCACCTGGCCCGAGGAGTCCGAGGTGCCGGTGGACGCGGAAGGCGTCGAGGCGGGGGCGGCGGACCCCGTGGTCGTCGTGCCGTCCGCGGGCGCGTAACGCCACACGGGGACGAGGCCCGCGATGGTCAGGGCCAGGACAGACAGTGCTCGCTTCACGGTGTTCTCCTCGTCTCCCTCAGCCCGCCAGGCTGAAGCGCTCGAAGTGAATCTGTGGTTTGGGCACGTCCAGCTCGCGCAGGCTGCCGAGGACGGCGTTCATCATCGGGGGCGGTCCGCACAGGAAGACGTCCCGGTCCGTGATGTCCGGCACGAGCTTCAGGAGTTCGCCCGGCGCCAGCTTGTCGGGGCTGACCGGCCCGGTCACCAGGTGCAGCTCGGCGCCCTTGGCGTGGGCGAGTTCCCGCAGCTCGTCGTAGAGGACGGCGTCCCGGTCCGAGGCCACCCGGTAGATGACCACGGCATGGCCGTGCAGCTCCTCCAGCAGCGCGCGGATGGGGGTGACGCCCACGCCGCCGGCGATGAGCAGGGCCTCCGGCCGGATGCGGTGCATCGCGGTGAAGGCGCCGTAGGGGCCCTCGGCGAAGACGCGCGTGCCGACCTTCACGTGCCGCAGGGCGGCGCTGCCGTCGCCGGCCGCCTTGGCGGTGAGCCGCAGCGTGCGGCCGTCGGGCGCGGCCGACAGCGAGAACGGGTTGGCCTGCCACCAGCGGTCCCGGGTCAGGAAGCGCCACAGGAAGAACTGGCCGGCCCGCGCGGGCAGCCGGTCGAGATCACGGCCGGTCATGTAGACCGAGACGACGTTGTCCGACTCGGGCACCACGGCCGTGACACGCAGCCGGTGACGCCAGTTCCGCCACAGCGGGAGCGCCAGCCGGCCCACGAACACCGACGCGAGGGCCACGCCCCACACGGCGTACCAGTACGTCCTGGCCGCGGACGACGACGTGAAGGTCGTACCGGCCGCGACCTGGTGCGTGAAGGCCAGCACCACGGCGACGTACGTGTACAGGTGGATGAAGTGCCACGTCTCGTAGGACAGTCGGCGCCGGGCGAGGCGGCCCGAGACGGCGCCCACGACGAGGATGATGCCCAGCGCGACCACCGCGCGCAGCACGCCCTCGACGGTCTCGGCGAGGTCGACCAGCTGGTTCACCGGGTCCAGGGAGGACGACTCGGCGTAGCCGAAGGTGAGGAACACGGCGTGTGCGAGCAGCGTCCACAGGATGCCGAAGCCGACCCGGCGGTGCCAGGACGTCAGCCGGTCCATGCCGATGCGGCGGTCGAGCCACGGCAGCCGGGCCACCAGCAGCAGCTGGAAGACCATCAGGAGTGCGCCGTACAGGCCGGTCAGCCGGCCCAGCACGATGAGGGCGTTCGAGGCGAACCCGGCCCGGCCGAAGAAGTAGGCCACCACGGCCGCGTTGGCGGCCAGCACGGCGTACAGGCCCGTGCGGGCCACCACCCTGGGACGTATCGCCGTCGGCGGCGGCTGGACGCTGGGGACAGTCGTCACGGACACAGACTCCTCGCTCGGCTCCTGGAACACCGAGCCTGCCTGGTGGGAGCTGTCGTTTCGCTGTCGGTCAACTTTCAAGTTCTTAGCGATGTGCTCCCGGCCGGTCCAACCGGGGGGCAGCCGTGGCCTCATGGAGGACGTGAAGCAGTATGAGCATGTGGAAAGAGTGCGACTCCTCGTGGTGGACGACGACCCGCCCATCGCCGACCTGGTGGCGACCGTCGCCCGCTACGAGGGCTGGGACGCGGTCACGGCGAACTCCGGCGAGGAGGCGCTGCGTCACGCCGCCGAGTTCGATCCGGACATCGTGGTGCTCGACCTGATGCTCCCCGACCTGGACGGCTTCGGCGTGCTCGACCGGCTGCGGGCTTCCGGGACCATGGTGCCCGTGGTGTTCCTGACCGCGCGGGACGGCGTCGCCGACCGGGTCGCGGGCCTCACCCGCGGCGGTGACGACTACCTGGTGAAGCCGTTCGCGGTGGAGGAACTCATGGCCCGGCTGCGCACCGTGCTGCGCCGCAGCGCCGGCCCCGGCTTCCAGCGGTCCCTGCTCCAGGTCGCCGACCTGACGATGGACGAGGACACCCGCGAGGTCCGGCGCGGCGACAGGCTGCTCACGCTCACCCCCACCGAGTACGAGGTTCTCCGCTATCTGATGCGCAGGTCGCCCACCGTGCTCACCAAGGCGCAGATCCTCGACCACGTCTGGGAGTACGGCTTCGGAGGGCGCTCCAACGTGGTGGAGCTGGTGGTCAGCCGGCTGCGCCGCAAGCTCGACTACACCGACGACACTGTTGACGACGGGGCGCCGCTCATCCACACCGTCCGCGGCGTCGGCTACGTGGTGCGGCGGGTCACCGAGTGATCGACCGGCTGAAGCGGACCTACCGCAGGATGCCCCTCGGCACCCGCCTGGCACTGGGCCTGGGGGTGCTCTCGCTGGCCGTGTTCGCCGTCGTCGGCACGGCCCTCACGACGTACATGCGGGACTATCTGTCGGCCCAGCTCAACGAGCAGCTGAAGCTCGCTCAGATCGCCCAGTCCAAGAGCATCGCGGACAGCGGCACGCTCCAGGGCAAGAAGTACTACCGCTGGTACTACGCCGTCTACGACGTGTCGGACGGCATACCCACACTGCGCAGGCCCGAGGACCCCGCCGACATACCCGGGGACGTCGATGACCTCACCATGGTGGCCCGGGCCCAGATCGCCGCGGACACGGAGGTCATCCGCACCGAGTCCCTCAAGGGCGACGGCCTGTACCGGCTGCGGGCCTGCGAGGTGGAACCCGGGGTGGTCCTCGTCAGCGCCGCGCCCATGAAGGACATCGAGGACACTGTCGGGCGCCTGATCACGGTCCAGGTGATCACCTTCGCGCCGGCGCTGCTGGCGCTCGTGGTGTTGGGGCGGTCGCTGCTGCGGCGCGGTCTGAAGCCGATCGGTGAGATGGCGCGCACGGCCCGCGGCATCACCTCGCACGACCTGACGACGGACTCGGCGCGGCTGCCGGTGCGCGCCGACGGCGGCAAGGGCGGCCCCGAGGTCGAGGAACTGCGCACCGCGTTCAACACGATGCTGGAGCACATCGACGACGCGCTCGCCGTGCGCACCGAGGCCGAGCAGCGCCTGCGCCGCTTCGTCGCGGACGCCTCGCACGAACTGCGCACACCCCTGATGTCGGTGCGCGGCTATGCCGACCTGTTCCAGTACGCGGCGGCCAACGCCCCCGAGGAGCGGGACCGGCACCTGGCCCGGCTGCGCGCCGAGGCTGCCCGGATGGGTGTCCTGCTGGACGACCTGCTGCTGCTCGCCCGGCTGGACGCCGCCGAGGTCGAGACGCCGCTGCGGCCGCAGGATGCCGACCTGGTCGAACTGGTCCGCCAGGCCGCGGACGCGTTCCGCGCGGGCCGCCCGGACCACCCGCTGACCGTGACGACGGGCCCCGGTCCCCTACGGCTCCGTATCGACCCCCTGCGGATCCGGCAGGTACTGGACAACCTGCTCACCAACGCGGCCGTGCACACCCCGGCCGGAACGAAGGTGGCCGTGGAAGTGGCCGTGGAGGAGTCCGGCCCCGCCGGACCGGCGGCCGTGGTCAGGGTCACCGACTCCGGGCCGGGCATCCCGGCCGCCGACCGGGACCGGGTCTTCGACCGCTTCTACCGGGTCGACAAGGCCCGCAGCCGTGACCGCGGCGGCAGCGGCCTCGGCCTTTCGGTCGCCCGCTCCCTCGTCGCGGCGCACGGCGGCACGATCGAGCTGAGCAGCGGGCCCGGCGCGACGACCTTCACCCTCAGGCTGCCCACGCGCGCGTGAACAGCGGCCCGAGAATTTACTTGAGTAAGGCAACAAGATGGTAAAGTTGCCGTATGGCCACACCACCGCTCCCCAGCGTCCCCGCCTCGCCGGAAGTGATCGAGATCGAGCGTGCCCTCACTCGCATCACCTATCTGAGCACCCGTACCCGGCAGCATGAACGCCTGATGGCCCTGGCCGGAGTGCCGCTCGACCGGGCCGCAGTGGCGTTGCTGCGACAGATGGCCGACTCCGAGCCGCTGCGTCCGGGGGAGCTCGCCAACCGGCTGGGCGTGGAGGCCTCGCACGTCACCCGCCAGGTGCAGCAGCTGCAGAAGTCCGGCTACGTGGACCGCATCCCCGACCCCGACGACCGCCGCGCCCAGCGCATCAAGCTCACCAAGACCGGCCAGGAGGCCGTCGACCGCATCCGCGACGCCGGTGCCCGCGGTATGCAACTGGCCCTGGACAACTGGTCGCCCGAGGAACTGCGCCAGCTCGCCTCCCTCTTCCACCGCATGGTCGACGACTTCCTGCGCCACGGCGAAGAGCTCGTCGAGCAGGAGAAGGCCGCCGCGGCGAACCTGGCCTGAACCCCTGCCCGTGCCCCGGGGCGGCGACCGCTCACGCCGCCCCCGGCGCGAGGACCACCGCGCGCCAGGTCCCCGACCGTCAGCCCGTGTCCTCCAGCCGGAAGCCGACCTTCAGGCCGACCTGGAAGTGCTTGATCTCGCCGTTCTCGATGTGGCCCCTGATCTGCGTGACCTCGAACCAGTCCAGCAGGCGCAGGGTCTGTGAGGCGCGCGAGAGGGCGTTGCGGACGGCCTGGTCGACGCCCTCCGCGGAGCTGCCGACGATCTCGGTGACGCGGTAGGTGTGGTCGGACATACGGTGCTCCTCTCCGCTGTGGCCGGTGTGCCACGCGTCACTCCACGGTGCCGCAGAGCGCGGCGGCCCGCGAGGCGTCGGCGGCAACCGGCCCAGCGGCGCCGGGTCCGGACCCCGCTCGGACCCGAACCCGACGCCCCGTCGTCACCGCGCCATGCTCAACGACAGTGCGAACCGGGCCTCCCGGTCCGTCCACCAGTGGGTCAACTTCAGCCCAGCGGCGGCCAGTTCACCCCGCACTCCGTTCTCGCGGAACTTCGCCGAGACCTCGGTGCGCAGATCCTCCCCGGCCGCGAAGTCCACCGCGAGGTCCACCGCCGTGATCTTCACGGTCTGTGCCCGCCGCGACCGCAGCCGCATCTCGATCCACTCGTTCTCGGTGTCCCACCGGGCGACGTGGTCGAAGGCGTCGAGGTCGAAGTCCGCGTCGAGCTCGCGGTTCACGACCGTCAGCACGTTCTTGTTGAACTCGGCGGTCACCCCGGCCGCGTCGTCGTACGCGGCCACGAGCACCGACGCGTCCTTGACCAGGTCCGTGCCGAGCAGCAGCGCGTCGCCGGGTGACATCAGGGCACGTACGGAGGCCAGGAAAGCGGCGCGTTCGGCGGGCAGCAGATTGCCGACGGTGCCGCCCAGGAACGCCACGAGCCGCGGTTCGGGCGTGTCCGGCAGCGTGAGCGCGGCGGTGAAGTCGGCGATCAGCGCGTGCACATGGAGGCCGGGCCGCTCGGCGATCAGCGCCTCGCCCGCCTGCCGCAGCGCGCTCTCGCTGACGTCGACGGGCACGTACGTGTGCAGGCCGGGCATGGCGTCGAGGAGATGCCGGGTCTTGTCCGAGGAGCCGGAGCCCAGCTCGACGAGGGTGCGGGCGGCGGTCGCGGCGGCGATCTCCGGGGCGCGGGCCAGAAGGATCTCGCGCTCGGCCCGCGTCGGGTAGTACTCGGGCAGTTCGGTGATCTGCTCGAACAGGTCGCTGCCGTGCGCGTCGTAGAACCACTTCGGAGGCAGCGTCTTGGGGATGGGGGTCCCCCCTGGTCGAGCGGAGTCGAGAGCTTGGGGGACGGTGAGGCCGCGCAGGACGTCGGAGCGCAGGGCCGCGTCCGTGGCGTCCTCGGGCAGGGTGCGGGTCAGCTGGAACGGGCTCACGCGATGGGCTCCTTGGGTGGTGCGGATGCCTTGTCGTCGGATGCCGTGTGGCGTAGGGGAACGGGCGTGCCAGTGGTGTCAGCGGTGTCCGTCGCCTTGTCGTCGGGTTCCTTCAGCGGGGTGAGCAGGACGTCCGTACGGCTCGCCACGAGCAGAGTGCGGTCGGGTACCTCCTGCCAGTGCGGGTCGTCGTCGTACGGCTCGGACGCGACGACCGTGCGACGGCCGGGCTCGGACAGGTACCAGACGGTGTCGCCCCAGGCCGTGGCGGCGATCATCTCGCCGTTGGTGAGCAGCAGATTGAGGCGGGAACCGGGCGCCGCCCGGGCGACCTCCAGGACGGTGTCGGCGAGCGCCTGCCCCTCCCCGTCACCGCCACGCAGCCGGTTCAGCACCAGCGCCCAGACGAACGCGGAGTCGGAGCGGGCCTCCAGCGACAGCAGCTCCACCGGGGGCAGGGAAGGTACGAGGGACGCGAGGGAGTGCGGCCAGCCGGCGACGGCACCGTTGTGGCTGAACAGCCAGGTCCCCGCGGCGAACGGCGCCGCCGCGGCCTCCCCGTCCGCCCCCGCCACGGTCGCGTCCCGCACGGCGGCCAGCAGCCCGGTGGTCCGCACGACCCGGGCCAGGTCCGCGAAGCTCTGGTCGCCCCAGATCGGCCCGGCCCGCCGGTAGCGCGCAGGTACCGGGTCGCCCTCCGCGTACCAGCCGACGCCGAAACCGTCGGCGTTGACCGTCCCGTACCGCTGCCGCCGCGGCGCCCACGACTGCCGGTACAGGCTGTGCGGCGGGTCCACGAGGAGCCCGCCGAGCGGCTCCTCGGGACCCAGGAACGCCAGATGGCGGCACATCAGCCGAGCTCCGGGGAGGCGTCCCGCGCCGTGCGGAAACCGGAGAAGATCTGCCGCCGGATCGGATAGTCCCAGTTGCGGAACGTCCCCCGGCACGCCACCGCGTCCACGGCGAACGAACCACCGCGCAGCACCTTGTACTCGGGACCGAAGAACACCTCCGAGTACTCCTTGTACGGGAACGCCGCGAATCCGGGATAGGGCAGGAAGTCGCTCGACGTCCACTCCCACACGTCCCCGATCAGCTGCCGCACCCCGAGCGGCGACGCGCCCGCCGGACAGCTGCCCGCCGGTGCCGGGCGCAGATGGCGCTGGCCGAGGTTGGCGTGGACCGGCGTGGGGTCGGCGTCGCCCCACGGGTAGCGCGTCGAGCGGCCGGTGGCCGGGTCGTGGCGGGCCGCCTTCTCCCACTCGGCCTCCGTGGGCAGCCGGCGCCCCGCCCAGCGGGCGTACGCGTCGGCCTCGTACCAGGACACGTGCAGGACGGGCTCGTCCGGCGGTATGGCCTCGGTGACGCCGAAGTGCCGCCGCATCCACTGCCCGCCGTCGCGACGCCAGAACAGGGGCGCCGAGATGCCGTGCGCCTTGATGTGGTTCCAGCCCTGAGGGGCCCACCAGCGCTCGTCGTCGTAGCCGCCGTCCTCGATGAACGCCCGGTAGGCGCCGTTCGTGACCGGCGTGGTGTCGATGTGGAAGGGCGGGACCAGCCGTCGGTGCGCGGGCCGCTCGTTGTCCAGCGCCCAGGGTTCGGTCGACGTGCCCATCATGAACGGGCCGCCGGGCACGAGGACCTCGGAGGGTCCCGTGAACAGCGGCACCGGCTCCGGATCCGGCGCGGTCAGGGCCGCGCCGCCCTTGCGGAGCTGGTGGGTGATCAGCATCGTCTCGTCGTGCTGCTGTTCGTGCTGGGCGATCATCCCGAACGCGAAACCCGCCTCGGTGAGCCGGGTGCCGTGGAACGCGGTGCTCTCCAGCACGTCCAGCGCCCGGCCCCGCACCTCGGCCGCGTACCGACGGGCCTCGGCGGGCGGCAGCAGCGGCAGCGAGGGCCGCTCGGCCCGCGGGTGCTCGAACGCGTCGTAGATCCCGTCGATCTCGGGCCGCATCGCCTCACGCCCCGCGACGGTCCGCAGCAGCCACAGCTCCTCCTGGTTGCCGATGTGCGCCAGGTCCCACACCAGTGGGGACATCAGTGGCGAGTGCTGTGCGGTCAGCTCGGGGTCCTCGACGCAGGAGGTGAGCAGCGCGGTACGGGCGCGGGCCGTGGTCAGCGCCTGAAGCGCGCGCTCGCGAAGCGTCTCCGGATCGGTCGTCTCGGTCGTCTCGGTGGTCTCGGGGACGGTCATGTGCGGATGTCCTTCCCGTGGAACAGGTCGAGCAGATCGTCGGCGGGGCAGCGGCCCCGGGCCACATAGCGGTCGATGAACGCGGCGACGGCCGCGCACACCTCGGTGCTCGCGCCCAGCCGGGGCAGTGCCCCGGCGGCCGCCTCGAAGCAGACGACCGCCGCCTCGTGCAGCTCGGGGTCGGCAAGACCCGACCGGGCGGCCGCGATCCACAGCGGATTGCACGGAGCCGGCAGCGACCCCGCCCGCTCGGCGAGGGGTTTGACGGTCCGGTAGGCGATCTCCGCCGCCCCTGGATCCTCGAACAGGGCGGCCGTCACCGCGAGCGGCACGATCCACCCGTCCTCGCCGGGCTGGGCGTCGATCATGCGCAGTTCGAGGTGACCGCGGGGCCGAACGGGTGGGAAGAGGGTCGTGAGGTGATAGTCGAGATCCCCACGACCTGGCGGATCCTGTGCCCGGGTCCAGTCCCGGAAACTCATGCCCTCCGGGACGCCCCAGGGGCCCTCGTCGGCCCGGACGCACATCACCGGCGCGTCCAGCACGTGCCGCGCCCAGGCCGCCCGCGGATCGCCGTTGAGCGGGGGAGCGCTGGTCCGGCCGGGGTCCATCCCCGCCCACATGGACTGCCGCGTGGAACGCCAGCCGGTGGCGCGGCCACCGGCGACCGGGGAGTGGGCGAACGCCGCCAGCAGCACCGCGCCCAGCTGGTGCGCCAGCCACCAGCGCCGCCCGTAGCCCAGCGGGCCCGGCTCCTCGTACCCGGCGTCCAGGCACACCTGGACGGACGCGGTGGAGCACATCATGGCCCGGCCCTCGGGTCCGTAGCGGTCGAGGCACTGCTCCATCGCGTCGTAGCGGGGCTCGTGAAGGTAACGGAGGGGAGGGTTCCAGGGATCGTGGCCGATGCCGCTCAGGGCGAGGTCCGCCTCGCGCAGTACGGCGCGGACGGCGGCCAGGTCCAAGGAGACGGACCCGATGACTTCCGTCAGAGAGGTGGCGGGCGCCGAGCTGAGCTCCAGCTGGCCGCCCGGTTCGACGGTGAGCGCCGAGGAGAGGGGCAGGGTCCGCAGTGCGGCGTAGGCCGCTTCGAGACGTTCGGGTGATGCGGGGAGCCGCGGGTCGCGCAGCTCGTGGACGAGCCATTCCAGTTCGACACCGAGGGTGCGGGGCGGGCCGGTCTTGAAACAGATGCCACGGACCAGCGCCTCGACCTCGACCTCGGTGACGGCGGGGCGTCGCCTCGCACAGTCACCAGGTGAATCGGACATGTCGGGATCCTCCTGAGGTTTCACCCAGCCGTCGGTCCGGTGCCGGACGGGCCCGGACCGGCAAGGTTCGTCTCACCCAAGACCCTCACGCCGGTTCGCACAAGGGTGCACATCGTGTCTTTCCGTATTCGAACCGAATTCGAAAACCCCTTCTCCAGGGGACTCGGCGACGCGTTTCCGCAGCCTTCACGGCCCGTTCCGGACCAGGAAACTCCGTTGCGGCGTAGGACCAGCATCGCTCAGGATGCCTGCATGAGCACGGCGGGGGAGACGACTCGGGGCGCGCTCATGGCGCACACGGGGGAGGCGCCATGAGCGCGCGCCTGCGCGGGTTGGCGCGGGACACGGAGGAGATCGTCGCCAAGGGCGTGTACCGCACGGCCGACGGGCACGAGGTGTCCATCGCAGGGGCCGTCGCGGCGGCGCGCGCCGGAACGCGGCTGTTCGGCCCGGACCCGGTCCAGACGCCGCGGGTCACCCCCGCCCCCACGCGGATCGAGGTCACCGGGGAGAGCAGCCTGGAGGCCGCGCGACGGCTGGTCCGGGCCGACGCCCCGCCGGTCGCCGTCCTGAACTTCGCCTCCGCGCGAAACCCCGGGGGTGGTTTCCTGAACGGCGCGCAGGCCCAGGAGGAGGCCCTGTGCCGGGCCTCCGCGCTGTACGCGTGCGTCCGTGAGGCGCGCGCGTTCTACGACCACCACCGCGACCCGTTCTACACGGACCGTGTCATCCACTCACCGGCCGTGCCCGTCTTCCGCGACGACCGGGGACGGCTCCTGGACGAGCCGTACACCGCCGGATTCCTGACCGCCGCCGCGCCGAACGCGTCGGTGGTACGACGTACGACGCCGGATCGGGCCCCCGAGCTGCCCCGGTCCCTCGCCGCCCGCGCCGAACGGGTTCTGGAGACGGCCGCGGCGTGCGGCTACCGCCGGCTGGTGCTGGGGGCGTGGGGGTGCGGGGTGTTCGGGAACGATCCGGGGCAGGTGGCGGAGGCGTTTCGAGCGTTGCTGGTCGAGGGCCGTTTCCAGGGGCACTTCGAGCACGTGGTGTTCGGGGTGCTGGACCGCACGCAGGGAGCAGTGATCCGGAGCGCCTTCGAGCGGGCGTTCACGCGCTACTGACCGGCGCGGGGCCGCGACACATGCGGCTCCGCCGCGCGGGTGCGTTCAGCGGGCCCGCACATTCCGAACAGCCCTAAACCCATCCGTACCGCTCCCGCAACCTGTGCACCACGGAGTTGAACCGCATCCGGTCCAAGGCACACGCCTCCCTCCGCATCCCCGCCTCATGCAGCCGCAGCACCCGGTCCACGTCCACCCACGAGTCCCGCCCCGACCGGTCCCACGGCCCGCTCCCGATCG
>NZ_VMNX01000509.1 GCF_009377235.1 Streptomyces acidicola | reverse complement strand
GAACAGGGCAGCCGGGTACTGGCCGCGCTGCAGGCCGGTCATGATCCGGCGCTTCCGCCGGCCTTGGCGCCGGTACCGCCGGAGACGCCGGCCTTGACGCCGAATCCGCCGCGCTGGATCGCAGACATGGCGCCCCCGGCCTTGGGCAGCCCCTTCGCCACTGGGGTGCCGGACGGCACGCTGCGGATGCCGACGTTCGCCGGCACCCGGCCGCCGACGGGCGGGATCACCGTCGCGCCGTTGGACGTCGGCACCCACACGTAGTACGTGCCGACCGCGGTTGCGTGGCCGGCGTCGTCCCAGTCGCCGCACGCGTCGTCGTCGAGCCTGTTCCCGGTGGCCTGGTCGACGCACACGGCGCCGTACTGCGCGTCAGGGCTGTCGAGGGCGTCGCAGCCGGTCAGGAACAGCGCGGCGACGGCGGAGACGTAGCCCAGGGCCGGGCCGCGGCCCATTCGGCGCGCGGTCATGATGCCACCGCCGAGTGTGCGTCGGCGGCTTCCTCGGCGATCCAGCGGCGCCGCATCTCGTCGGTGGGGCCGTCCTCGGGCAGGCCGACGAGCGCGCGCAGGTGGCGGATCCGCTCGTTCGGGATGCGTGCCTGGCGGACGCCGAATGGGCTTCCGGTGCGGCGCCAGCGGGTGTAGTGGGTGCCGCAGTAGCCCTTGGCGACGTGGCGGCCGGTGCAGCCCTCGACGTCGCAGGTGCGGTGCTTCACGATGCCTCCCTGGTGGCTTCTCGGCGGCAGAGGGCGCAGGCCAGCGTTCCGTCTCCTCGGGTGCCGGTTCGGATTCCGTGCGGGCACTTCTCGCGCGCGGTCTGTGGTTGCGCTGGGAGGTGAGTAGGTGCTGGTCGGTTTTGTGGCTTGGTTACTTGGTTTGGTGGGGGCTCACTGGCGACCCCTGATCGCGGCTTCCTGTGAGCCCTAATCGTGGTTTCACCGCTCGCGGGTGAGCCCTGATCGCTGTCGTCTGGGGTCGTTTCCGAGCCCTGGTCCGGGTTTTCAGGGGTCGCGTCTAAGTCCTGATCGGACGGTTCAGGGGTGTTCGGTGAGCCCTGTTTCTTCGCTCGGCGGGCGGCTTCGGCCTCGGCGCGGGCGTCTGCGATCGCCTCGGCGGCCTCGTCGATCTGGCTCGGCGTGAGCGACTCGACGCGCTCCAGGACGTCCTCGGCGAGGATCAGCCGGTACTCGTCGGCCTTCCCCCGTCGGCGGTTCCCGCGCTTGTGGAGGGCGAGCAGGCCGACGTCGACGAGCTGCCGCCGGGCGCGTCGCACGGTGGCGTAGGACAGCTCGGTGAGCACGCACAGCCGCGCGATGCCGGGCCAGACGCGGGTGCCGTCCGGGTCGGCGTGGGTGCGCATGGCGAAGGCGACGAGCTTCGTGGTGGCCGGCAGCCGGGCGGCGAGGAGGATGCGTTCCCAGGCGAAAATGTCGAACTCGTCCGGGCTCGGCACGGTCATGCGGCGCTTCTTTCCGGTGGTGCTGGTGGGGTGGTGTGGTGGTCCGGCGCAGCTGCGACCTGATCCCGAAGGGAGGCGGGGTCGTGGGCC
>NZ_VMNX01000508.1 GCF_009377235.1 Streptomyces acidicola | reverse complement strand
GTCCTCGCGGGGGGCCTCTGAGGGGTGGTGGTGAGCGTCGCGTACGTGCGCATCTTGCTCATCCAGGTCTCGTACGTCACCCGGGGTGCTGGTGAAGCCGAGGGCGGTGGCGTTGCGGTGGAGGGCCCGGGCGCGGGCATGGGCGTAACGGACCCGGAAGAGGGGGTTGCTCGCACGCTGCACGAGGTGATCGGCGGTGATCCGGGGCCGGTCGTGGGCGGCGGGGTACAGCAACGCCCACCGGACGGCGTCGGGCCCGAGCGGTGCGGGGTCCTCCGGCGCCGGGACGGGCCGCAGGTTCACGGGCTCGGCGTGCTCGACCTCGACGCGGCCTCCCTGACTGCCGATGATCCGCACGAGGGCGTCGGCGACGACTTCGGCGCGGATGTCGTACGGGATGCGCAGGGCGACGGCTTCTCCGCGAAGGTCGTCGCTGTGCCCGTAGGCCCCGTGGAACTCTTGCTGGGCGCCTTGCTGAGCCCCCTGCTGCTCGCCTTGCCGGGCCCCTTGTTGGATGCTGCGGACCAGCGCCGTGGTGGCGGCCCCATCGAGATGGATGTTGAGAAAACCGGGCCCGGTGATCTCGACGTCGGAGACGCCTTCCGTACGGCTGATGTGGGGGCGCAGGATCTCGGCGATCTGCCGGGGCGGGCGGCCGGCGGGCCGTGCCAGCTGCAACGCGATGTTCGTCGCGTAGTCCCCCCGTCCACCGGGTCCAGGCGGCGTCACCACGGCCCGTTCCGGCACCGCCACGCTCAGCTCCCCCTCATCCACAGCACGACGCACCGCGCGCAGCACGGTACGGGAGAGCTCGACGGGGGTCACGGGACAAGCGTATGGGAGGAGGGGGGTGGGTAGGCGAGCCGGTTTGGCGGAGGTCCGGGATGTGGACGGGAGTGGGAAGGAGTCCACGTATGACGCCGGTCCCGCCGAGGTCATGCGAGGTGGGGGGGGCGGCCCCGGCTCAGCGACGTACTGGCTCAGCCCGCGGTCCCGCCGACGGACGTGGTCGTACCACCACCGAGGCCGAACTGGGAGTCGTCCTCGTGCCCGCCCACGTCCCCACCGCCAGCACTCGCCTCGCCCAGCTTTCCCAGCGCACGCCGCTCGATCAACTCCCGCACGATCCGCACGAGTTCAACGGGCTCGAACGGCTTCGCGAGAAAGACGTCGACACCGACATCGAGCCCGGCCTCGACCTCGTACTGGCTACAGGCGCTGACGATGGCGATGGGCAGGTTCCGGGTGCGGGGGTCGTTGCGGAGCCGCGCGGCGGTACGCAAGCCGTCGAGCCGGGGCATGACGACATCGAGGGTGATGACATCCGGCCGAACCTGGTGAACCACATCCAGACACTCGGCACCATCGGCCGCGGTCACCACCTCAAGCCCCTCAAGCTCAAGATTGACCCTGATCAGCTGCCGGATGACCTTGTTGTCGTCCACAACAAGCACTCGGCCGAACGCGCCTGGCACAACTTGAGAGTAGGTCGACACCCACCGCCGCGTCCGGGTTTTCCCCACTTCCACCCCGTCCGTGCGCCCTCCCCCAGGT
>NZ_VMNX01000507.1 GCF_009377235.1 Streptomyces acidicola | reverse complement strand
CAGGGACTCGACGGCCGTGAGCCCGCGAACTCGCACCACACGATCTTCCCCGGGTCCCGCTCCCCGACCCCCCACTTGTCCGCCAGCTCCGACACCAGCAGCAGCCCGCGCCCGCCCTCGCCCGGCTCCCGCACGTCGGCCTGCGGCACGGCCGGTACGCCGTCCCCGCTGTCGTGCACCTCGACCCGCACCCCGCCGTCGTACGGCAGCGGCAACAGCCTCAGCAGGAAGCCCCTGCCCTGTGGTACGCCGTGCACGAGGGCGTTGGTGGCGAGTTCGCTGACGCACAGCACGACGTCGTACGCCCGTTCCCGCACGCCCCAGTCGGCGAGCGCCTCCCGCGCGAACGAGCGGGCGGCGGGGACGGAGTCGCGTTCGCGACGGTAGAAGCGTTCGCGTGGGGACGGGTGGGGGATTTCTACGTTCACATGGAAAGTGTCACGCTGCGTGGCCATGATGAAACAGTGCGTGTATCAGTACAGCCGGTTTGCACGGGTGCACGACGGTGAACGTACGCACGCGGATGGGGAGTTTGGACCGCATGAGCACCAGGACACGGTCACGGACGCGGAGAAACGCGTCGGCCATGAGGATGGTGGGCGCGCTGCTCGCCCTCTACCGCCAGGCGGCCGGGTACACACAGAAGTCACTGGGCGACCGGTTCGTCGTCGGTGAGCAGCAGATCGCTTCGATCGAGCAGGGCAGACGGCCGCTGAAGCCGGACCTGGCGGAGCAGCTCGACCAACTCCTCGATACAAAGGGGGCGTTGGCGGCGGCGTTGGAGTACATGCCGGAGGTGGATCTGGTTCCGCTGTGGGCGGAGGAGTTCCTGGATCGGGAGCGGGAGGCGATCGCGATCTCGTCGTACCAGAACCAGGTGCTGCCCGGTCTGCTCCAGACGGATGCGTACGCGGAGGCGGTGTTCCGCAGCCGCGTCCCGGTCTACAACGAGGACGCCATCGCGCAGTTGGTGGCGAAACGCATCGAACGCCAGGCGATCCTGCACCGCAAGGAGCCGCCGATCACGTCGTTCGTGATCTGGGAGCCAGCACTGCGGGCCCCGCTCGGTGGGCGAGAAGTGTGGGCCGAGCAGTTGCGGCACCTGCGCGCGTGCTCCGAACTCCCGGGCCTCATGCTCCAGGCCCTGCCGCTGGACCGCACCACCCACGCGGGACTCGCCGGTCCCTTCGTCCTGCTGGAGACACCCGAACACCAGCGGCTCGCCTACACGGAGGGCCATCGCGGCAGCCATCTCATCGCTGACCCGAACGAGGTCGCGACCCTCAACCAGAAGTATGCAATGCTGCGATCACAGGCCCTCACCCCCGAGGACACCAGTGATCTGCTGGACCGTCTGCTAGGAGAGCAATGAGCGGCACCGCACTTCGGTGGTTCAAGTCGAGCTACAGCAGCGACGAGGGGGGCGACTGTGTCGAAGTCGCCTACGACTGGCGCAAGTCCAGCTACAGCGGCGACGAAGGCGGCGACTGCGTGGAGGTCGCCGCCCGCCCCACCACCATCCACATCCGCGACTCCAAGACCCCCACCACCCCCCACCTCACCG
>NZ_VMNX01000506.1 GCF_009377235.1 Streptomyces acidicola | reverse complement strand
GGACGAGCGCGGCGACGCGAACGATCTGCGCGGCCGAATCCGGGACATCACCAAGGGACGTGGCCGCTCGGCGTCGCAGACCGCGGCCGACTTCACGAAGTGGTCGAAGAAGGGCACGCAGTTCCTTCGCGCCAGCCGCGCCGAGCTGGCCGAGTACCTGGATCACCTGCTGCAGCACGGCGGGAAGCGGTGAAGGCGCAGCAGATCAGCCGCACCGTGCGGGACATTGTGCACACCCGCTCGGGCGGGGTGTGCGAGAAGTGCGGCCGCCGCCCGGCCGTCGAGGTCCACCACCGCACCGGCCGGCAGATGGGCGGCTCCCGGGAACCGTGGATCAACCAGCCGTCGAACCTCCTCGACCTGTGCGACCCGTGCCACGACGAGGTCACCGACACCCGCGGCAACCGCGCGTTCGTCGAGACCTGCGGGTGGCTCGTCCGCCGCGGCGAGGAGCAGCCCGCCGACGTGCCGGTGCTGCTATGGCACGGCCTGTGGCTGCTCGACGACCTCGGCGACTTCCGCACCGATCCGCGCGTGGCCGCGGCGTGGGCGCGCATCGACGCGGTGAGGGCCGCATGAGCGCGCCCGCAGCGCCGGGCGGCGGCGCCGGTATCGGATGCTCGACCGTGCTCGGGATCGTGTCGCTGTTCCTGTGCGGGTTCCTGCTCGCGATCGCCGTCGGCCTGTCGGCCGGGTGGTGACCGTGCGGCGACTCTTCCGGCTGCCGCTGCGACTGCGCACCCGCTGGCGCAACGGCCGCCGCGCGACGAACGGTCGCGTTCGGACGGTGAACGGCGGCGAGCCGATCGTGTGGCCGTTCGCCCTCAACCACGACGTCACCGACCTGTGGCGGCTGGCCGACGACCGGCAAGCCGCCCAATCCAACCTGCGAAAGAAGGTCTGATGCCCCTCGACCTCGCTGAGCGGTACACCGTGTGCCGCTCGTGCCCGGCAACGATCGTCTGGGCCGTCTCGTCGAACGGCGAGAACATCCCCGTCGACTACAACGCCGACCCTGCCAAGGGGAACGTGCTGCTGCAGCTCAACCGCGGCCAGCTCGTCGCCGGCGTGCTCACCGGCCCGAAGCTCGCCGCCGCCCGCGCCGCCGGTGCCGAGCTGCGCACCGCCCACTTCGCCACCTGCCCGAACGCAGCCAGCCACCGGCGGCCGCGATGAACGACACCGACCACCTCGCCGCCCTGTTCGCCACCTGGCGGGCGGACGTCGACGCCGACCCGATCCCCATCTTCACCGCGAGCGATCTGCTCGCCGACGAGCCCGGAAGGACCACCCCGTGAGCATCCGCATCGAGACCGAGCACCTGATGAAGCTGCTCGGCGACCTCGTCCACACCGCCGGCGGGATCGGCGCGACCAGCGGTGTGCTGCTGCACACCGCCCGCGGCCCGCTCGAAGACGAGCCCGGCACCACCGACCTGCTCGTGGGCACCTCCACCGACCACTTCACCGTCGGCCACACCTACGTGGAGTGCTACGGGAAGCTGCCGGACGCGATGCTGTGGCCGCTCGCCGACGTCCGCGCGGTGCTCGGCGCCTACCGGCCGAAGGCCGCGCTCACC
>NZ_VMNX01000505.1 GCF_009377235.1 Streptomyces acidicola | reverse complement strand
CGCCACTCCCTGCCCCCGGGCTCCCGTCCCCACTGGGCCCCGACCTCGCATCCACCATCACCAGGACCGGCGTCCGCGTCGCGAGGACCGTACCGTCCGGCTTCTTCACCCGCCGGACCTCGGCGTTCAGCAGTACGGCCGTGGGGGTCGCGTGGTCTCCTCCGATCCGGGGGCGGGTGAGCCGTGGATCGGAGGTGAGCTCGACGTCGGCCGTCACGTGCGCGTACTGACGTGCCAGCGCGGGGACCGGGCCGCGCCGCAGATCCGCCCCGTGCAGTACGGCGGAGGCCGCTGCCGCGGCGGCACAGAGCAGGACGGCGGCGATGGAGACCCTGTGCCACGGTCTGCTACGCCCTGCCCGCTCGGACCTGCTGGTCCGGGGCCCGTGAGCCGGCCGATCGGGCGCCGGCTCGTGCGCACTGTGCCGCCGGGCCACGAACAGGGAACCACCCAGGAGCAGGGCACCACCCACGATCAGGCAGACCGCCACCACACCGATGACCCACTCGACCGGGGCGTCGAGCGTGAGAGCCGCTGTCGTCCAGGCCGCCAGTGCGGGCGGCACCAGCCGCAGGTCCGTCGGCCCCTCCTGCCTGGGGTGCGCGGCGCCCAGCCTGCTCACGGACGCCATATGCACGGGCACGCGGTCAGGGCGGCCGCCGGGGCGCTCGGCAGCGGTGTCCGCAGCGCGCCTCGTGCTTCGCGCGACGGCGTCGAGCTCTCCCCGAGGGCTCCTCATGGCCGTACGAGATTCCGCAGGTCGGCGAAACGCCGGTCGCCGATGCCGTTGACCTCGCGGAGTTCGTCGACCGAGCGGAAGCCGCCGTGCTGGGTGCGGTAGTCGATGATGTGCTGGGCCAGCACGGGGCCGACGCCTGGCAGGGTGTCGAGTTGGTCCGCGGTGGCCGTGTTGAGGGAGACCGGAGCCGCGGGGGCGGCACCGGCGCCCGGCCCCCCGGGTCCCGGCACCACACCCGCGGCGGGCGGCGCCGGACCACCGACGACCACCTGCTCGCCGTCCATGAGGAGGCGGGCGCGGTTGAGCCCCTCAATGCTCGTGCCCGAGCGCACCCCACCCGCCGCCCTCAGTGCGTCGGCGACCCGTGAGCCCGCCGGCAGCCGCTGGACTCCGGGGTTCCGCACCTTCCCGCTGACGTCCACCACGATCACGGGACCAGCGGGGGCAGCCGACGCCCCAGGGGAGGCACCCGTTGTGGCCGCGTCCCGATCTCCGTCCCGTTCGTCGAACGGTGCCGGGCGCACCACCTCGGGTGCGCTCACCGGCTCCGTCCGGCCCGCCCAGAAGTGCTGTACTGCGAAGACCGCCGCGACGACCAGCACCACACTCAGCGCCAGCACGCTTCTCCGCTCCAGCCCGCACCTCGCCTGCAACCACAGCGGCATCCGCTCCCGCACCGCAGGCCCGATCCGCTCCCGCCAAGTCGTCCTCGGCATACGGATCGTCGAGTCGGCGCCCGGCTCTCGGGCCGCTCCGGCCGCCGGGCCGTCGTCCGCGACACCACTGACCCACGCATCACCGGCGCCCCGCCCTGTCGTCCCTCGCGGTCCGCCCAGCCCGCCTGACC
>NZ_VMNX01000504.1 GCF_009377235.1 Streptomyces acidicola | reverse complement strand
GCCATCCCCCACCCCACCAGCCCCTTCTGCCATGCTCCCCGGCATGAACACCAACACCAGCGACATACCTCAGACACTCCCCGACGGCCGCCCCATCCCCCTCCTGACCGGTGACGAGCGGCCCATGCTGGAGAGTTGGCTCGCCTTTCACCGGGCCACGCTGGCGCTGAAGTGCACGGGACTGGACGACGCCCAATTAAGGACGGCGTCGGCCGAGCCCTCGGAGCTCACGCTGCTGGGACTCGTACAGCACCTCGCCGAGGTGGAACGCAACTGGTTCCAGCGAGCACTGGCCGGCCACGACGTACCCCACCTGTTCGGCCCGACCGGCTACGAGCTCGCCCCGGAGCGCGGCATCGACGAGGCGTTCGCGGTGTGGCGCGAGGAGGTGGCGCGCAGTGAGGAACTGTGCGCGGGACGCTCCCTCGACGACACGGGGCGGATCGCGGACGGTCCGATGGCCGGCCTGGAGGTCAGCCTCCGCTGGATCCTGATCCACATGATCGAGGAGTACGCGCGCCACAACGGCCACGCGGACATCGTCCGTGAGCGCATCGACGGAGTCACGGGGGCCTGATCCCCCGCTCACCGCCCCCGGCGCCTGGGGACACCAGCCACCCGGGCGCCTCCAGCACACCCTGTATCCCGTCCATCAGGGCGGGATACAGGAAATTCACACGCGCCGTTCACTGAAATGCGATAATCCAATTCAGCACAGCTCCCCGTATTCTTCTGCCCGCTTTTCCGATGCCTAAACGCAAAGATTCCGCGAACGCCAACCGGTGCAATTCGCGCAGATCTCGTGAGGGTTACGCCATTGTGACCGACCCCACAACGTGCCCCATTCCTCCCCTAATATCCGGTCAAAACATCACCTTTTGACGCCTTCTCGCGCGGCCGCACACGCCCGCGCAATAACACAAGAGGGCCGCATCCGTAACCCCGACCGGCGATGCAATTTCAAGTTTCGCTCGGTAAATTCAATTCGCATGACTGCCGCACAAGCAGACCTACCGAACCTGTCGGAACTGCCCGCGGAATTCCTGGAAATGCCGGAGGGGCTGCGGATCGACCGTCCCGACGCGGCGGACGGCGCCGCGCTCTGGCGCCTCGCCCGGGACTCCCGCACCCTCGACCTGAACTCCTCGTACAGCTACCTGCTGTGGTGCCGTGACTTCGCCGACACCTCGGCGGTGGCGCGGGACACGAAGGACGGGCGGCCGGTCGGCTTCGTCACCGGATACCTCAGGCCCGAGCGCCCGGACACCCTCCTCGTCTGGCAGGTGGCCGTCGACGCCGCCCAGCGGGGTCGCGGGGTCGCCGCCGCGCTGCTGGACGGGCTGACGGTCCAGGTCGCCCGGCAGCACCGGCTGACCACCGTCGAGACCACCATCACCCCGGGCAACACCGCTTCGGAGCGCCTGTTCGCCTCGTACGCCGCCCGCCACGGAGCGAGCGTCGAGCGCGATGTCCTGTTCGAGGCGGGGGAGTTCCCGGACGGCTCGCACGAGCCGGAGGTCCTCCACCGCATCGGCCCGCTGTCCGTGTGATCCATGTCCGTGTGATCCATCGCCTCACCCCGCCCGTCTCCCC
>NZ_VMNX01000503.1 GCF_009377235.1 Streptomyces acidicola | reverse complement strand
AACCCCGGGCCTCGAACGTCGCGTCGTACACCCCCACTCATCTGGGGATTCGTCGGGCAGGCGGACGGCCTTCGCATGATCATGCATTCCGCCACGGAAGCTTGTTCATACGAAGGCCGCAGAGGTGAGTGTGCTGCACGACGATGCCCGGCGGGACGCGTTCGACTTCACGTCACACTTCCGGGAGGACTTCTACGCGTGCCTGACCCGACGCGGTGACACGCTGTTCGAGGTCACCGACGCGATGCTCTGCGAGAACGGGCCGGTGGCCTCGCCGGTCGACCTGACGTTGGTGGCCGAACACCGGCGTGGGCACGGCGCGTTGTACGACGCGCTGAACTGCGGCCGGATCGATGTGGATGGGCTACGGCGGGCGCTGGCGGTGCTCCCGCAGCCCAAGGCCGCCGACAACCGGCTCGTCCTCGCGGTCGACGTCAGCAACTGGCTGCGCTCCGATGCCCCGACCAGCGCGGACCGCTTGTTCTGTCACGTCTACGGGCGCAACGGACGCTCCAGCGATCAGTTCGTGCCGGGCTGGCCGTACTCGTTCGTCGCCGCGCTGGAGACCGGCCGCACCTCGTGGTGCCAGCTGCTGGATGCCGTCCGTCTCGGTCCCGACGACGACCTGGCCGAGGTCACCGCCGCCCAGGTCCGCCGAGTCGTCACCGACCTGGTCGAGGGCGGGCAGTGGGAGGAGGGCGATCCGGATGTCCTGGTGGTCTTCGATGCCGGCTACGACGCCCCGCGCATGGCCCACCTCCTGGCCGGCCTGCCCGTGGAAGTGCTGGGGCGGATGCGTGCCGACCGCGTGATGCGCCGGCCCGTGCCCAACACCTGGACCCAGCCCCGCCAGGGCGGACGCCCGCCGAAACACGGCAAGGAGTTCCGCTTCGCCCGCCCGGAGACCTGGGGCGAACCGGACGTGGCGACCGTGACCGTCACCGACCGCTACGGCACCGCGCAGACCATGGCGTTCGACCGCCTCCACCCGAAGCTGACCACCCGCTCCGCGTGGATCGACCACACCGATGAGCTTCCCGTCATCGAGGGCACGGTGATCCGCCTCCAGGTCGACCGCCTGCCCGGCGGCCAGGACCCGCTGCCTGTCTGGCTCTGGTCCTCCCGCACGGGCATGACCAGCAAGGACGTCGACCTGCGCTGGCAGGCATTCCTCCGTCGCTTCGACCTGGAGCACACCTTCCGCTTCGCCAAGCAGACGCTCGGCTGGACCCGCCCCAAACTCCGCACTCCCCAGGCCGCAGACCGGTGGACCTGGATCGTGATCGCCGCTCACACCCAGCTCCGCCTCACCCGCGAGGCCGCCGCAGACCTGCGCCGCCCCTGGGAGAAGCCGGCCGAGCCCGCCCGGCTCACCCCGGCCCGCGTCCGCCGTGGGTTCAGGAACATCCGCCCGCACCTGCACAATCCGGCCCGCGCACCGAAACCAGCAACACCCGGACCAGGCAGGCCAGTTGGATCGAAGAACCGGCGGCCTGCCACCCGCTACGACGTCGGCAAGACCACCAAACGCCCCGAGAGCATCGCCGAACGTAATCAGCTCAAAGCTCGCAAAGGTTAAATTTCAAGCTCAGAA
>NZ_VMNX01000502.1 GCF_009377235.1 Streptomyces acidicola | reverse complement strand
CCCCCACCCCCACCCCAACCGACCCAGCCCGGAACAACAACGAAACACAACAACCCCACACCACCACCCCAAACAGCCACAACTCCCCAGCCACCAACCAACCGCCCGCCGCATCGGCGGGGGACCACGAACTGACCGCCGACCGCATCCGTGCCGCGCTCTGGGAGGGCACCGACGCCCGCGCCCTGCTGGAGCGGATCGCGGACCGGGAAGGAGAACAGAACCGTGTCCGCAACTGACCCCACCCCCGTCGACTTCTGGTTCGACCCCGTGTGCCCGTGGGCGTGGATGACCTCCCGCTGGGTGCTGGGGGTTGCCGAACACCGCGCCCTCGACATCCGCTGGCACGTCATGAGCCTGGCCGTGCTGAACGAGGGCCGCGACGACCTGCCCGAGCGCTACCGCCGGCTGCTGACCGAGGGGTGGGGGCCGGTGCGGGTGGTGACCGCCGCCCGGCAGCAGTACGGCGACGATGTCATCGGCCGTCTCTACACCGCGCTCGGCACCCGCATCCACCTGCAGGGCATCGGCCCGAGCCGGGAGTCGATAAAGGGAGCGCTGGAGGAGGCGGGCCTCGCACCGGACCTGATCGAGTACGCCGACCAGGACACCTACGACCGCGAACTGAGGGCCTCCCACCAGGAGGGCATCGACCAAGTCGGCCAGGAGACCGGTACCCCGGTGATGGCCCTGCCCGGCCCCGACGGTGGCCGGACGGCCTTCTTCGGCCCGGTCGTCACCCCCGCCCCGCGCGGCAAGGCGGCACTGGACCTGTGGGACGGCCTGCTGCTCCTGGCGTCCACTCCCGGCTTCTACGAACTCAAACGCTCTCGCACCCAGGGCCCGGTCTTCGACTGACGCCTCCGGCCCGCGTCGCCCCGACCCCGTACGGACGACGCAGGCCCCCGCCCGCCCCGGCCTCCCACCACCGGGGCGCGGGTCTTTCCCGCCGTCGGCGACACCACCGGTCCACGGCCGGTACGGACAGCGCGGCGGCCACCGCCCCGCGCCCGCACCACGGTCCGGCAGCCGCCCGGTGCGCCCCTCAGACCGCCGCGCCCACCACCTGCTCGCGTCGTGCCGGGGCCGGCGGCCCGGGAACACGCAGGGCCAGCAGGCCAAGAGCCGCGAAGAACACCGCCCAGCCCACCCATCCGGCCCAGTCCCAGCCGACACTGATGCTGATCAGCGGCGGGCCGACGACCGTCGTCACGGCGAAACCCAGGTTGAGGGCGGCGAGGTGACTCGTCTTCTGACCCTCAGGGATGTGCAGCAGCGCCGCCCCGGTCGTGCCGGCGGTGATCAGCAGCTCTCCCAGCGACAGCAGCACCGCCGCCCCCACCACGACCACCAGGTCCAGCCGCACCGAGCCCAGCATCGTCAGCGGCACGACCAGCGCACCGAGCCCCGACAGCACACCCCCGAGGCACATCAGCGCCCGCGCCCGCGCCAGTCGCTCCGAGCCCCTGCTCAGCCGTACCTGCAACACCACGACGACCACCGTGTTCAGCAACTGGACCAGCGTCACGCTCCACGACGGGGCCTGAGTCCGCTGCACGATCCACAACGGCATCCCGATGCCCAGCAGCAGCGCGGACAGCGTGAACGCCCCGTACAGCGCGGTGATGCCGAGGAACGGACGATTGCGCAGGATC
>NZ_VMNX01000501.1 GCF_009377235.1 Streptomyces acidicola | reverse complement strand
ACCCAACGCAAACCCCCCACCCAACCGCCGAGCCACCAGCACATACAGCACCAGCACCGGCGACGAGTAGATCACCGAGAACGCCGCCAGTTGCCCATACACCACCATCCCCCGGTTGCCGAAGAACTCGTTGATGCTCACGGCGGCGGGCATCTGGTCCGGTGTCAGCAGCAGCATGAACGGGACGAAGAAGTTCCCCCACATCATCACGAAGCAGAAGACCGTCACCACGGCCACACCCGGACCCATCAGCGGCAGCACGATCCGTAGCAGCGACTGCGACGACGACGCTCCGTCCGTCCACGCGGCCTCCTCCAGCTCCTTCGGGACGCCGTCCATGAAGTTCTTCATCAGCCAGATGGCGAACGGGAGTTGAGAGGCGGCGAAGAAGAAGATCGTGCCCTGCATGGTGTCGATGAGGTTCACCTGCACGAACAGGGCGTACACCGGGACCATGATCGCCGTGATCGGCAGGCTCGTCGCGAAGAGGATCGTCAGCAGGAACGGGCGGTTGAGGCGGGAGCGGAAGCGGGACAGCGGGTACGCCGCCAGGGCCGCGCACACCACCGTCAGGAGGGTTCCGCCGCCGCACAGGATCAGGCTGTTGAGGAGGGGGGTGAACGTGATGTCCGGGGTGAGGACGGCGTCGAAGTTGGACAGGTTCAGGCCGTCCGGAGCCTTCACCCTCAGGTCAGCGTTCGGGTCGACGGAGGACAGGAGCACCCAGGCGAGCGGGAGGGCGAAAGCGGCGGCCACGGCGAGGAGGCCGATGTCGGCCGCGAGACGGTGGGCCGTGCGGCGGTTGCTCAGCGTGCGGGGGCTTCTCGGCGTGCGATGGTTGCTCAGCGTGCGGGGCATGGCGGCTCAGACCTCCGTCCGGAGCAGGCGCAGGTAGATGACCGAGAAGAACGAGCCGATCAGGAGCAGCAGCAGGGCCACGGCCGTGCCGTAGCCGATCATGCTGTTCTGGAAGGCCTGTTCGTACATGAAGAGCGGGAGCGTCTGGCTCTTGTCGCCGGGGCCGCCACGGGTCATCACCCAGATCAGGCCGAAGACCGACAGGGTCTGGAGCGTGTTCAGCATCAGGTTCGTGCCGATGGAACGCCGGATCATCGGGAGCGTGATGTGCCACAGCCGGCGCCAGCCGCCCGCGCCGTCGACCTCGGCCGCCTCCGTGATCTCCTTGGGGATCTCGTTCAGGGCCGCCGAGTAGACCAGCATGGAGAAGGCCGTGCCCCGCCAGACGTTCGCGAACGACACCGCCAGGATCGGAAGCGTGAACAGCCAGTTCTGGGACGGGAGATGGAGCCAGTCCAGGATGGCGTTCAGGGTGCCCTCGCGGCGGAAGAAGGCGTACAGGAGGAAACCGGCCACGACCTCCGGCAGCACCCACGCCGTGATCACGATCCCGCCCACGAGCGTACGGACCGGCTTCGACGCCCGCTGCATCAGCGACGCCAGCGCCAGTCCGAGCGTGTTCTGTCCGATCAGCGAACTCAGCACCGTGAACACCAGCGTCAGCCACACGGCGTTGCGGAACGCCCTGTCCTCGAACGCCGTACGGAAGTTGTCCAGGCCGACGAACGACGACTGGGCCTGGCCGGTGAGCTGGAGGTCGGTGAACGCGATGTACGCGCAGTACGCGATCGGGCCCGCGAGGAACAGCAGCAGGAGGACGAGGGCGGGAG
>NZ_VMNX01000500.1 GCF_009377235.1 Streptomyces acidicola | reverse complement strand
AGCCGGAACCAGTAGAAGCCGTGGCCTGCGAGGGTGAGGAGGTAGGGGAGTTCTCCGATGGCGGGGAAGCGGACTCCTCCGATGAGTTCGACGGGGTGGCGGCCGGTGTAGGTGCTGAGGTCGAGTTCGGTGGGTTGGGCGAAGCGGGAGAAGTTGTGGACGCACAGGACGAGGTCGTCGGTGGTGTCGTCGGTGGTGTCGTTGGTCTGGGGGGCTTCGCGGAGGAAGGCGATGACGGCGGGGTTGGTGGAGGGGAGTTCGGTGTAGGAGCCGAGGCCGAAGGCGGGGTTCTGTTTGCGGATCTCGATCATGCGGCGGGTCCAGTGCAGCAGTGACGAGGGGGAGGACATGGAGGCCTCGACGTTGGTGACCTGGTAGCCGTAGACGGGGTCCATGATGGTGGGCAGGTAGAGGCGGCCGGGGTCGCAGGAGGAGAAGCCGGCGTTGCGGTCGGGTGTCCATTGCATGGGGGTGCGGACGGCGTCGCGGTCGCCGAGCCAGATGTTGTCGCCCATGCCGATTTCGTCGCCGTAGTAGAGGATCGGGCTGCCGGGGAGGGAGAGGAGCAGGGCGGTGAAGAGTTCGATCTGGTTGCGGTCGTTGTCGAGGAGGGGGGCGAGGCGGCGGCGGATGCCGATGTTGGCGCGCATGCGGGGGTCTTTGGCGTATTCGGCCCACATGTAGTCGCGTTCTTCGTCGGTGACCATTTCGAGGGTGAGTTCGTCGTGGTTGCGGAGGAAGATGCCCCATTGGCAGTGGGAGGGGATGGCGGGGGTTTTGGCGAGGATTTCTGAGACGGGGTAGCGGGATTCGCGGCGGACGGCCATGAAGATGCGGGGCATGACGGGGAAGTGGAATGCCATGTGGCATTCGTCGCCGCCGGACTGGTAGTCGCCGAAGTAGTCGACGACGTCCTCGGGCCATTGGTTGGCTTCGGCGAGCAGGACGGTGTCGGGGTAGTGTGCGTCGATTTCTTTCCGGACGCGTTTGAGGAATTCGTGGGTGGCGGGCAGGTTTTCGCAGTTGGTGCCTTCTGCCTGGTAGAGGTAGGGGACGGCGTCGAGGCGGAAGCCGTCGATGCCGAGGTCCAGCCAGAAGCGGAGTCCGGCGAGCATTTCCTGCTGTACGGCCGGGTTTTCGTAGTTGAGGTCGGGTTGGTGGGAGAAGAAGCGGTGCCAGTAGTACTGCTTGCGGACGGGGTCGAAGGTCCAGTTGGAGGCTTCGGTGTCGACGAAGATGATGCGGGCGTCCTGGAACTGTTTGTCGTCGTCGGCCCATACGTAGTAGTCGCCGTAGGGTCCGGTGGGGTCCTTTCTTGATTCCTGGAACCAGGGGTGCTGGTCGCTGGTGTGGTTCATGACGAAGTCGATGATGACGCGCATGCCGCGTTGGTGGGCGGCGTCGACGAATTCCACGAAGTCGGCGAGGTCGCCGAATTCGGGGAGGACGGCGGTGTAGTCGGAGACGTCGTAGCCGCCGTCGCGGAGGGGGGATTTGAAGAAGGGGGGCAGCCAGAGGCAGTCCACGCCCAGCCATTGCAGGTAGTCGAGTTTGGCGGTCAGCCCTTTGAGGTCGCCGACTCCGTCGCCGTTGCTGTCCTGGAAGGAGCGGACAAGGACCTCGTAGAAGACGGCGCGTTTGAACCACTCAGGGTCCCGGTCCTTGGCGGGCGTGTCCTCGAAAGTGTCCGG
>NZ_VMNX01000004.1 GCF_009377235.1 Streptomyces acidicola | reverse complement strand
CGATCCAGCGACTCACGGCCCTGCCGAACCCCGGATGACCAGCTACTTCTCCTGCCCCGACGAGTCTGGTCACCCCCGGAACCGTGGAACCCGGCGCACACCCGACGCGACAGACGGGCCCTCGGTCCGCCCGCAGCCCTCCGAACAAGTCGAAACGGCCCACCAGTTGAACTCGCGAGCCGTCACGAAAGATCGAGGTTAGAGGCGCGAGCTTCCTGGCGTTCCTGAAGAAGGCCGTCAAGCCGCATGCGGGGAAGGAAATCCATGTCGTCAACTCCGTCCGCGGCGGCGTCCTCGACTACCTCGCGTACCAGCCGCTGTGATTGCGGCGTCGGAGCCTTCCTGGATAGCCCCGTTCACCGGGTTGAGCCCGCAGTTGTGCCGGGGTCAAACAGATCCGCGACTACATCAACTCCTGGAACGAGAACGCGAAACCCTTCAGGCCAAAGCCTGCGTGCTCGTCCTGGTCGGAGTGCGCGCCGATGGCTCCAAGGAGCTGGTCGCGATCAAGGACGGCTACCGCGAATCCGGTGAGTCGTGGGCTGACCTGATGCGTGACTGCGCCCGCCGGGGCATGCGTGCCCCGGTGCTCGCGGTCGGGGATGGTGCCCTCGGCTTCTGCTTCTGGGCGCTGGCGGGTGTTCCCCGAAGCTCGTGAGCAAAGGTGCGGGGTTAACAAGGCGGCCGATCTCCTGGACGCCATGCCGAAGTCCGCACGGCCCGGCGCGAAGAAGCCCATCCAGGACATCTGCAACGCCGAGGACCTCGACCACTCGGCACAGGCGATCAAAACGTTCGCCCAAGCTCTATGGCGCGAAATTCCCCAAGGCCATCAAGAAGATCACCGGCGACCAGGACCAGCTGCTGGCGTTCTACGACTTCCCGGCCGAGCGCTGGACCCTGCGGACGACGAATCCTATGCGCACTGGGCGAGGCGGGTTTAACACATCACCCTGCATGAGAGCGCCGAGTCGGACGGGAGTGCCAAGGGTGGAAACCGCGGAACTTGCACGCTCCGTGGGACCGGGCGGTGACACTCTGCTGACGGGCGATCGGATCACTGCTGAGGTGATCGGATCAGCGCCTTGAGCTGCGCTGATCCGGTGTGTCCCAGGTCGTCAGGCGAAGACGTCACAGCGGAGGTTGAGGGGGAAAGCGTGACAGTTGGGCAGGCCATCGGCGGTTCTGGCTCCTCCCCTGCTCCTCGTCTCCCAGATACCCGGGGACCGCGCAGAGTGCCACGTCACGTGGCATGCGTGATGGACGGAAACGGCCGGTGGGCAGCACAGCGATCGCTACCGCGTACGTCAGGTCACCGCGCTGCGGAGACAACGGTGATCGACATCATCGAGGCGGCGAGGGCGGCCGGAGTCGAATGGTTGAGCCTGTACGCGTTCTCCACCGAGAATTGGCGCCGCCCGAGCGCCGAGGTCGATTTCCTCATGCATCTCGTGCGCCGCGTGGTACGCAAGCACGCCCCGCTCCTGCACGCGCGCGGGATCCGCTGCCGCTTCCTCGGCGCGACGGACCCACGGATTCCCCAGTCACTGGCACGGGACTTCGCCGACCTGATGACGCTGACCAGCAACAGTCGGGGCATGACGCTGACCGTCGCGTTCGATCACGGGGGACGCAGGGACATCGTCGAGGCCGCACGGTCACTGATCCACAGCGGAATACCAGCGGACGCCGTAACCGAGCAGACTTTCGCCGCCCACCTGCCCTTCCCTGACACGCCCGACGTGGACCTGGTCATCCGAACCTCGGGTGAACAGCGCATCTCCAACTTCATGCTCTGGCAGGTCGCCTACGCCGAATGGGTGTTCCCGCCGGTGCTGTGGCCCGACTTCCGCGCGCCGCACTTCCTTCAGTGCCTGCACACCTATCAGCAACGCGAACGCCGCTTCGGCGGCGTGCTGCCGAACCAGAACGGAGAACCCTGATCGTGAGCCACGCAAACGGCGGCCACCCCAGCAGCAGCGCCGGCGCCGGCGCCACTGATCGCGGCGGCAGCTCCCAACGGCTGGACATCGTTGAAGGGGCGAGGCCCATGTTCGGCCCCGGCTCGCAATTCGACGAACTCTTCAACGACCCGCGCTGGGCCCTGGCCATGATCCGGGCGACCGTACTGGAGGCCGCCCACCCGCAGATCGGCGCCGCCCTGATCGACAACTCCACATTCGTCGCCCATCCCTGGCGACGGCTGCGCAACACCCTCCTGAGCCTGCAACGCATGTTCGGCGCCGACGACCACGTGCGGCTCAGGGAGGCGGCACGGCTCAACCGCCTGCACGCACGGCTGAACGGAACCGACGCACGAAACCGGCCGTACGACGCGATGGACCCGGGTGCGCGGGCTTGGGTGGTCGCGACGCTGTTCGAGAGCACCGTCACCATGTGCCGGCTGAGCGGACAGCCTCTCGAACAGGCCGTCATGGAGCGGCTGTACGGCGAATTCCGGGCGTTCCTTGCCGCCTTGGGAGGCGAACCCGGCCACCTGCCGTACACCCTCAACGAGTTCTGGCCCTACTACGACCGCGTGGTCGAGGAGGAGCTGGAGAACACGGACGCCATGCGCATCATCCTCTACAAGCTCTTCGACCACCTCCCGGCTCCGCCTCTGCTGAGCGGCCTGCCCACCCTGTGGGCGACCGGCCGCGCTGTAGCCGGCCCGGTCATCGGAGCGATCACCGTGGCTTCCCTCCCGGAGCCCTTCCGCCGACGGGCCGGACTGCCGGAAGTGCCCGGCACCCAAACTCTGATGCAGGGTGCCTACCTGGCCGTCGGCCTGGCCCGCTTCCTCCCCGACAACTGGACCCGGGCAGAAGGTATCGCCGACCTGCTGGCCCTCTCCCCTGAAAGTGACGACCCGCGAGCAAGGACAGTCACTGCCCTGGCCGACCGGATGAAGCGAGCCGGAGCCCTGCTCAGGCTCATCACGCCACTCCCCTCGTCACTGCAGCCCATGGCACAAACCGGGACGCATCGCAGCGCACAGGAGTTCTTCCACGAGGTCCTGGACCAGACCGGCGACGGCTATCTGGACTGGCCGGACCTCGCCGCCATGGCCCGCGAGCTGTCCAGCCGCCTCGACCTGGACGAGCCCGAGGAAACCAGGCTCTACAACGCCTACGCCCACTGGTGGCGCGAACTCCAGGCAGACCTCGACACCGACGGCGACGGCCGCATCAGCGCGCAGGAGTACTCCACGGCTGTTCCGTCCCTGGCCGGACCCGCACTGATCAGAGTCGCCGAAGTCCTCTTCGACGTCACCGACAAAGACGGCAACCAGAGCATCGACGCAGACGAATACCGGGCGCTCTTCCAGACCGCGTTCCACCGCGACACCACCGGCGCCTACGGAACGTACACCCGCAGCGCATTCGTCAAAGAGTTTCTGTCCTTCATGTCCGGCCGACAGCGTTCGACTCCCTACGACCCACTGCTGACCGAAGCCTGACCACCCCCCGGCCCGCAACGCTATGCCCCATGGACAGGCCAGCAACGCATAACAGAGGTGGGACGGCTACCGCGCCCAGCTCGCCGTGCACGCGGACGAGCGGGTGCTGCTTCGCTCCCGGCAGGGGACGGATATGACCGGCTCTTTCCCCGAGATCCGGGCGACGGCCCTCGCGCAACTGCTGGCGGGCACCGGGCTGGACGGGGAGTTGGTGGTGTGGCAGCGGGAACGGCTGGCGTTCGATTCAACGTGACCAGCAGTTTCCCATAGCCATAGCCGTCAGCCCGTGGGCGTCGGCGGGTGGTCGGCAGCTCGTAGGAGGCGGAGTTGGCCGATCTCCGCAGCGTTCTTCATCAGTTCGGCGTTCACCCAGGCGACCATGTGTGCGACGGTGTGTCGGGGGTCGTTCTGCCACGGGAACAGGGCGGTTGAGTCCAGGTCAGCATCGGTGAACCGGTCCAGTGCCTCCAGCCAGTCCGCACGCAGACCGCGTAGCCACTCGACAGCCGACTTGCCCGCGCCTGGCCAGGTGATGTCGCTCCGCTCCCGAGCTGCTCTGCCGTGAGCGTGGTCGATGGCCACGCTCCACCACCAGCCGATGTGCCAGCTCAGCCAGCCGACAGTCGGTACAGGAACGGGGTCGGGCTCACTCTCCGCCCAGTCCGGCACCCATGTCCCGTCGTCGGCCCGGCGTACTGTCCAGCAGTTAACGGCGGGCTCCCACAGGAAGTCGTCGGGCTCGAGCCTCTCCAGGTGGTACTCGAACAGCGACCAGGTCAGGTCGAACTGCCAGCGCAGCAGGTCGAGTGCGTACCGTGCGGCAGATTCGTTTCGGGAGGCAGTCACTGGCCGACCCTCGCACAACATCGATGCGTTGGGAATCGAGTATCCGGCGGCACGGCTGCTCGGGCGGTGTTTGCCTCGTGGCGGTGCCAGCTGTTCGTCAGCTCGTTACCCACCGCAGGGAGTGAACGCCCCCAATCACGATCTACTCTCGCGACAGGCTCTAGCCGCAGGGCTCATCGACACCAACTTCACCGTCGGCACCGCTCTCGGTATCGCCAACTGTTCAAGCGTCGCCGCCGCTGGAACGACCGGGGCAGATCCGCGGACATCCGCTCTCATCCTCGGGCAGCAGTCCGCGTTCACCACGGTCAGCACCTGTGCCGCTCTCGGCCTGGTCATCGCGCTGACACTTCTCCTGAGGCGATCCCGCAACGCCCCAGCAGCCCTGCGCCCCCTCCGGTCCAGTCAGGACCGACCTTACGTCCCTTGGTCAGGCGTCCTCCTCTGACCTGGGGAAATAGGCGCGGCGGCCTATCCCTAGTCCGGCGTCTCACGGATAGGGGCGCACAGCCAGCCCTCGTCACCCCGCTCCCAGCTCAGAGTGCGATCGGCCGGTATCTCAGGGCTTCGTCGATGATCTCCTCCGCAAAGGCATCCTGGAGGCCTTCCGGGGGATAGAAGATCAGGCCACTGACCCCAGGATGCGGCACATTCGTTTCGAGGAGCAGCAGGTAGTAGTCGCTCTCCGGAGAGGAGGCGATGACTCTGCGCACGATCTCGACGAGCTCGTCCCGCGTGATGTCCGCAACCCGAGGGCGAGCCGGCCGGGCCGCCTCCCTGGCAAAGTCCTCCACACTTCTGCTTCCGCCGTAATGGGCGAAATCGAAGGCTACGTAATCGTGGCCGGTCACTTCGTTGAAGGCCCGAATCACTTCGTCTGCGTGCTCGGAACTGCCGGTCACCAGGTCGGCAATCCGATCGATCTCGCAGCTCAACTCATCCACCCGTTTCCGGCTGACGGGCGGGGGCAGCAACTCCGGTCTCAAGTCCACAGGCCGAATTATGTCCACCAGCGCCGACACGCCGGACCAAAGCCGCACCTGTGCTACCGGCTCTCATCAGACCTGGCGGCCGGCGGAGCAAGGCGCGGTGCCACCTTCAGCTGAAGGCCGCAAGGGCAGGCGTCGGGGTGGGCACAGGAGACGATGGCCTATCACACCTCCACATAATCGAACAACAGTGCCATTCGGGCAGTTGTCCTGCGGAAAAGGTGACGGGTGCTCGTCACCCGGAACAGGACACCGATGCCTCGGAACACCACGGTGCCCAGCGCTGTCAGTGAGGTCGAGCGGACCGGCCTTGCCCTCGTACCCTGTTTCCTGTGCCGTCCTCCCGCCTGCGTCGCGTCGCCGTCCTGGTGCTCGAAGGTGCAAAGCCGCTTGATGTCGGCATCCCCGCGCAGGTGTTCACGACCCGGGCGAGTATGCCGTACGAGGTGCGGATGTGCGGCGCGGCACCCGGGCTCGTAACCGGCGGCGATGGCCTGGCCTACCACGTCGCCCACGGTCTCGCCGCGCTTGAGTGGGCCGACATTGTCTTCGTTCCCGGCTATCGGTTCCCGGACCGCGACGACCCGCCACAGGCCGTCGTCGATGCACTGATCGCCGCACACGACCGAGGTGCACGGCTTGCCGCCATCTCGACGGGCGCCTTCGCTCTCGCCGCCACGGGCCTGCTCGACGGCAAGCGCGCCACGACGCACTGGCACTACACGCGGGCACTCGCACAGAAGCATCCGCTCGTCCGGGTCGACGAGAACGTCCTGTTCGTCGATGAGGGAAGTGTGCTGACGTCGGCCGGCGCCGCCTCGGGCCTCGACCTGTGCCTGCACATCCTGCGCGGCGATCTCGGGGTGGCCGCGTCGAACCACGCGGCCCGACGCCTGGTCGCGGCCCCCTACCGCAGCGGCGGTCAGGCGCAGTACGTGCCGCGCAGTGTGCCCGAGCCGCTCGGTGAACGGTTCGCCGCCACCCGCGAATGGGCCCTGCACCGGCTCGACGAACACCTCAGCCTCGAATCCCTCGCCCAGCACGCGGCGGTCTCGCCGCGCACGTTCTCGCGGCGCTTCGTCGAGGACACCGGATACACGCCGATGCAGTGGGTCATGCGCGCCCGCATCGACCTGGCCCGTGAACTGCTGGAGCGTTCGAAGCGCAGCGTCGAGCAGATCGCGAACGACGTCGGTCTCGGCACCGGCGCGAATCTGCGGATGCACTTCCAGCGCATCCTCGGCACCACCCCCAGCGAGTACCGGCGTACCTTCACCCGGGGCGAGTAGTCGACCGCCAGGCGTCCGGCGTCCGGCGTCCGGCGTCCGGCGTCCGGCGTCCGGCGTCCGGCGTCCGGCGTGATCCTTTCGAACCATGGCGCTGACGCCACGGCCATGGTCGGATCCCGCACGCGAGGCTGGTGACGAACCGAAGGGACAGCACACATGACTCGCATCGCCATCAACGGATTCGGCCGTATCGGACGCAACGTGCTGCGCGCGCTACTGGAACGCGGCAGCGACTTCGAGGTCGTCGCCGTCAACGACCTCACCGAGCCCGTCACCCTCGCCCGGCTCCTCTCCTACGACAGCACAGCCGGACGGCTCGGCCGTCCCGTGACCGTCGAGGGGGACGCCCTTGTCGTCGACGGCCGACACATCACGGTGCTCGCCGAGCGGGAGCCGGCGCGGCTGCCGTGGGCCGAGCTCGGCGTCGACATCGTGCTGGAGGCGACAGGCCGCTTCACGTCGGCCAAGGCCGCCGGCGCCCACCTGGACGCGGGAGCGAAGAAGGTCCTCGTCAGTGCACCGTCGGACGGCGCCGACGTCACGCTCGCGTACGGGGTCAACACAGCGGCGTACGACCCGGTCGTGCACACGATCGTCTCGAACGCCTCGTGCACGACCAACGCGCTGGCGCCGCTGGCCGCGGTGCTCGACGAACTCGCGGGCATCGAGCACGGTTTCATGACCACCGTGCACGCCTATACGCAGGAGCAGAACCTGCAGGACGGTCCGCACCGCGACGCCCGCCGCGCCCGCGCCGCCGCCGTCAACATCGTGCCGACCACTACGGGCGCCGCCAAGGCGATCGGCCTCGTGCTGCCCAATCTCGACGGCAAGCTGTCGGGCGACTCGATCCGCGTCCCGGTGCCGGTCGGCTCGATCGTCGAGCTCAACACCACCGTCGCCCGCGACGTGACCCGCGACGACGTGCTGGCCGCGTACCGCGCCGCCGCGCAGGGCCCGCTCGCCGGCATCCTCGAGTACTCCGACGAACCGCTCGTGTCGTCCGACATCGTCGGCAACCCCGCCTCGTCGATCTTCGACGCGGCCCTCACCCGCGTCGACGGCCGCCACGTCAAGGTGGTCGCCTGGTACGACAACGAGTGGGGCTTCTCCAACCGCGTGATCGACACGCTGGAACTCCTCGCCGCACGCTGACCGGTCCCCGATCGTGACCGGGTCTCGCCTGAGCCGGTAAGTGGGTCCGGAGCATGCGGCGTGCGACGACCACACCGCCTTCGCCGTCCAGGAGTTGCGCGCCGCGCGATGAGCGACGCGACGGCGGACCGTACGACCCGGAATCCGGGACAGCCCGGCATCCGGCTGCGCTGTTTCCTGGACGTGCGCCAGGAAGCCGACTCATAGGGCCACGGGCTGGGGCGGCCTTACCTCAACGCGGGTCCGCTGCGGGATCTGCTTCATCGAGCTGCTGGGTTCACCGTTCGGATCCAGCGGCGGCCACCGCCAAAGGACTCGGTGCGCTGGTACCGGCGCATCTCCGTGCAGGCGCGCCTCCCTCCCCCACGGTCACCCGGCGCCGGTCAGGCGCACGTTGGCCGGATGCATATGACAACACCCTGGGCCAGCCGGTCAGTTGTGGGGGACGGCTGACGGTATTCTGCCGGGCCGGTCGGTGATGTCGACACATCCTCACCCCAGGAATTCCACATTCCACGAGTGGATTCTTTTTCAATTGCACCCGCCTCCCCCTTCTGCCCCTCAGGGATCTTCCGCCTTTCGTTCGAAAATTCGAGCAAGTTGAAATTGCGTCACCCAGCCCTCTCGGCGCTTTTTGGACTTTGCTTCCCAGGGTGTGCCGCAAAACCGTTTCGGCATATCTACGATCGCAGGCTATGACCGACATTCCACGGGACAACTCCGCCACCCGTGCCCGCTGGCAGACCTGTCTCAGGCTCGCCCGTGAACTTCTCCTCGTCGGACCGGACGGCAAGGACCTCAAGCTCGAATATCTGCACACCCTGATAGACACGGGCCATCTCGGGCCCACCCGACACCCGCGCAAGAAGATCCTCGTCATCGGCGCCGGCATCACCGGCCTCGTCGCGGGCCGGCTGCTCAAGGACGCCGGGCACGACGTCACCATCCTCGAGGCGAACGCCAACCGCGTCGGCGGACGCATCAAGACGTTCCGCACCACCAAGCACCACCAGCCCTTCGCCGACCCGGCCCAGTACGCCGAGGCCGGGGCCATGCGGCTGCCCGACTTCCACCCGCTCGTCCTCGCCCTGGTCGACAAACTGGGGCTCGGCCGGCGCCAGTTCTACAACGTGGACATCGACCCCCGCACCGGCAGCGGTCCCGACGTGCCCGTCCCTCCGGTGACGTACACCTCCTTCACCGGCCGGACGTGGACGTACGGCGACGACAGCCCGGACTTCCGCGAGCCCGACAAGCGCGGCAACTCCTGGATCCGCTCCAACCGCGTCCAAGTGCGGCGCGCCGAGTACGCCACCGGTCCCGAGCGGATCAACGAGGGCTTCCACCTCACCGACGACGAGGTTCGCGCCCCCGCCGTGAAAATGGTGGACGAGGCGCTGGAGAGCCTGCGCGACTACTACTCCGACGTCGTCGACGGCAAGCGCGTCAACAAGCCCTTCGACGAGTGGGTCGAGGGCTGGGCGCGGGTGATCCGCGATTTCGACGGCTACTCGATGGGCGCCTTCCTGCGGGACCACGCCGGGCTCAGCGACGAGGCGATCGAGGCGGTCGGCACCCTGGAGAACATGTCCTCGCGGCTCCACCTCTCCTTCTTCCACAGCTTCCTGAGCCGCAGCGACATCAACCCCGCCGTGCGCTACTGGGAGATACCCGGCGGCAGTTGGCGCCTGCCGCACGCCCTGTATCAGGGGTTGCGCGACGAGGTGCAGCTCGGCCGGCGCATGATCCGCCTCGAGTACCACGACCCCAGCCGCGACACCGACCCCGAGGGCACCGGGGCGGTCGGACCCGACGGGTGGGGCGTGGCCGTACAGACTGTCGACGAGGACGATCCGAAGGAGCTGCCACGTCTGTGGACGGCGGACCTGGCGATCGTCACCATCCCGTTCTCCGCCCTGCGCTTCGTGGAGATCGTTCCCTCGATGTCGTACAAGAAGCGCCGCGCCGTCATAGAGACCCATTACGACCAGGCCACCAAGGTGTTACTCGAATTCAGTCACCGCTGGTGGGAGTTCACCGAGGACGACTGGCGCGACGCGCTGGAGGGCATCGCGCCAGGCCTGTACGAGTACTACCGGCGGGGGCACGAAGCGGACACCGAGTCCGTGTCGGTGCCCTCGCTGCCCCAGCCGGAGGCCGGGCTGCTCGGCGCCGCGGTCAAGGACAGTGGTGTCACCGAGGAGATGCGGCAGATCGACAACAGCCTGCCGCTGCGCGGACCAGCCCTCCGGCCCGCCACCCACTGCTTCGGTGGGGGCTCCGCCACCGACAACCCCAACCGGTTCATGTACTACCCCTCGCACCCGATCGAGGACAGCACGGGCGGCGGCGTCGTCCTCGCCTCGTATTCCTGGTCCGACGACGCCGCGCGCTGGGACTCCATGCCGAAGACGGAGCGCTACGTCTACGCCCTGCGCAACCTCCAGGCCCTGCACGGCCGACGCATCGAGGTGTTCTTCACCGGCCGGGGCGCCACCCAGAGCTGGACCCGCGACCCGTACGCCTTCGGCGAAGCCGCCATCTACACCGCGCACCAGATGACCAGCTTCCACCTGGACGTCTCCCGGCCGGAGGGCCCGGTGCACTTCGCCGGCGAGCACACCTCCCTCAAGCACGCCTGGATCGAGGGCGCCTTGGAGAGCGCCGTCCGCGCCGCCCTCGCCGTCCACCAGGCCCCGCCGGTCACCGACAGGGAAGGCCCGGGCCCGGACCAGGACGCCTCGGGCGCGGACCGGAAGTGGGAGTCCTCGTGAGCACGATCACCCCCACCTGCACCGTCGCCCGCTATCTCGCCCTGCGACTGGCCGAGTTGGGCATCACCCATCTGTTCGGCGTCCCCGGCAACCACCTCGGCCCATTCCTGACCACCCTTCGGGCCGAAGGTGACATCGAGTGGGTCGGTACTCCGACCGAGGGCGGCGCGGGCCAGGCCGCCGACGCCTACGCCCGCATCCACGGCGTGGGCGCGGCGGCGGTGACGTACAGCGTCGGCGCGTTCAATCTGCTCAACTCCTGCGGCGGCGCGTACGTCGAGCAGGTCCCGCTCATCGCCGTCAACGCCTGCCCGCCGTACGAACAGTGGCAGAACTTCCGCGCCGTCGGCCTGCTCACCTCACACATGAGCCCCCGCGCGGAGAGCAACCTGGACGTCTACCGACAGGTCACCGTGGACGCACAGGTCATCTCCCACCCGGGCCTGGCGCCTGCCCAGATCGACGCCGCGCTCACCGCGTGCATCTCCGAGCGCAGGCCGGTCTACCTGGAGGTCATGGAAGACCTGTGGGACGAGCCCTGCCCCGAGCCGACGGAGCCGATCGTCCGCCGCGAACGGCCGTTCAGCGCGCGCAACCAGGCCATGCTGGAAGACGCCGTGCACGCGATCCTCGCCCTGATCGAGGAGCACCCCGGCCCGTACGGCATGCCCCGCCCGATCGTGTGGGCCGGCGAGGAGGTCGACCGGTACCGGCTCGGCGAGGAGCTCACCGATCTGGTGGAGGCCACCGGCGTGCCGTTCTGCACGACCGTCGGCGCCAAGGCCGTTGTGGACGAGGACCTGCCACAGTTCCACGGCGTCTACAACGGCAAGGCCAGTCACCCGGACGTGTACGACGTCTTCAAGGAGTGGGCCACCTGCCGGATCGGGCTCGGGGCCTGGTCCACGTCGAAGAACCTCGGCGGCGAGCAGAGCGTCGGCACGGACTGGGTGATGGCGGCGCACGGCGGCGTCAGCGTCGGCACCTCCTACTTCCCCGACGTCCAGCTCGCCCACCTGCTGCCCGCACTCCAGGACGCACTGGTGAAGGCCTACGGCTCCGGGGGCCTGTCCGCCGACTACTACGCCGAGTCCTACAGCCACCGGGGAGCGCCGGCCGACCGCCCCGCCGGCCTCGCGCAATACCGCGCCTCGCTGAGTGTCGGCGGCGCGCGGTCCGGGCACGCCGAACGGCTCACGTACGACAGCGTGTTCGACCGACTCAACCACTTCCTGGGCCAGGAGACCGAGGAGAACTGGACGGTCGTCTCCGACGCCGCGTTCTCCCTCATCGGCTCGATGAACCTGTCCCTGTCCGCGGGCGGCTTCCTGTCCCAGATCAGCTGGCTGTCCATCGGCTGGTCGGTCGGCGCGGCCACCGGCGCCGCACTCGCCCCCGAACGCGAGGACGCCCGCCCGATGGTGTTCGTCGGCGACGGCGCCTTCCAGGAGACCTGCCAGGAGATCTCCACCCACACCCGACTCGGGCTGCGCTCGGTGGTGTTCGTCATGGACAACGGGCACCTCTACGGCATCGAGCAGATGCTGGTGCACCCGGCCTACTACGCAGGGCAGAACTCCGCCGACCCGGACTTCTACAACGTCCTCCACCCCTGGCAGTACGACCGCCTCGCGGAGGTCTTCGCCGACGAGGACACCCCGGCGAACGGGGTGAGCATCGCGCACCCCTCGGAGCTGGACGGCCTGCTGTCACGCCTTACCAACCCGCACGACCCGCTCAACGCCGGACCACTCCTGGTCCGCGTCCGCCTGAACCGACACGACTACCCGCGCGCGATGACATACAAGGTGCCGAGGGCCTCGTAACCGAAGCTCTCGTGATCGAAGGGGGAAAGAAATGGCAGATCTGAACGTAATGATCGCGTTCGACGCGGCCACGATCGTCGAGCAGAATCCCAACGCGTCGAGGAACCCGGACGCGCCGACCTACGTCGACCAGAGCCTCATCTACATGACGACGCGGCACGACCACATCATCGGTACATCGGGCGCGGAGCTGAACCTGCGGGCCGAGCCCGGGGACACCATCCGGTGGCGGGAGACGACGCTGTCGCTGGGCAGCGACTACAAGGCGCTGCTGTACCGGTACGTGAGCAGCGACCGCGACCACACGCTGATCAGGACGCCGGAGATCGAGGTGGTCGACGGCGTCTATCCGCTACCGAAGGAGGGAAGCGAGGGCAGTCCGGACTTCGTGACGCAGAAGTACGAGGACCACTACTGGCGCACAACGGTGAAAAGTGCCGGCAGCGTCGTGTACCACTTCTACTTCCAGATCCTGGACCGGCATCGGCAGTTGAAGGGGTACTTCCAGTGGGACCCCTTCATCACCATCGAGGACTCCTGACGGTCCGGCCGTGACGGGCGGCGGTCACCACGGCCGCCGCCCCTCGCGGTTCTTGAGGTGGGCGAAGCCGCGTTCGACTCGCGCGCGTTCGGTGGCGAGTACGCGGTTGGTGTCTTTCTGGCCGGGTGTGAGTTTGTGGGCGCGGGTGGCTGTGAATCCGGTGACGATCACGGGGTTACGTACGTCGTTGTCCAGGCCGCGGAAGCCGAGGTCCGCGAGGGGGCCGAGGCCGGCGGCGCGCAGGTGGGCCAGGATGTGGTCGTGGCGGGCGGCGGTGACGTCGTGGGTGCGGCCGGGCCGGGCGGCGGATATCCAGATCAGCCGGCCCCTTCCGTCCGTCAGGGCGAGGAAGTGCAGGCCGTGACTTCGGTGTGTGCCCGAGTCCACGGACACCGCCGAACTGGTCCGCGCCGCAGCCGTGGGCGTACGCCGTCACGGCTCCTGGTACGAGCAGGAGTTCCGCCTCTGGAACGGGAGCGCGGCTTCACCGACTGCCCGACCACCACGTGAGCCCCACCGTCGACTCCGAACGCACCGCTGTCGGGGCACCCGAAACTCCCCACAGTTAGTAATGGGATTCATTTTCATGTAGCTTCTTCCTCGCCTACCCGATGAGGAGAGCCATGGCCGTCCCCAAGCGGAAGATGTCCCGCAGCAACACCCGTCACCGCCGCGCGCAGTGGAAGGCTGTCGCACCGGCTCTGATGCCGGTCACGGTCGACGGTGTACGTCACCTCGTACCGCAGCACCTGGTCAGGGCCTACGAGCGCGGGCTGCTGCGCCCCGAGAGCTGAGGGGGACGGGGATGGCACACGACCGGCTGCCGGTGACGGTTCTGTCCGGCTTCCTCGGCGCGGGGAAGACCACGCTGCTCAATCACGTGCTCGGCAACCGTGAGGGGCGGCGCGTCGCGGTCATCGTCAACGACATGAGCGAGGTCAACATCGACGCGGCGCTCGTGCGCGGCGGTGAGGCGGCACTGTCGCGTACCGAGGAGCGCCTGGTCGAGATGACCAACGGGTGCATCTGCTGCACCCTGCGCGACGACCTGCTGGTGGAGGTGGGCCGGCTGGCCCGAGAGGGGCGGTTCGATTACCTCCTCGTCGAGTCCAGCGGCATTTCCGAGCCCATGCCCGTCGCGGCCACCTTCTCCTTCACCCGCGACGACGGAGCGACCCTCGGCGATCTGGCCCGTCTCGACACCATGGTCACGGTCGTCGACGCCGCCAACTTCCTGCCCGAACTGACCAGTGGCGACGAACTCGTCGAGCGCGGCCTCGACCAGTACGAGAACGACGAACGTACCGTCAGCGACCTGCTGATGGACCAGATCGAGTTCGCCGACGTCATCGTGCTCAACAAACTCGACCTGGTCGACGACGCCACCGCCGAACGGTTGCTGGCGACGCTCATCCGCCTCAACCCGGTGGCCCGGATCGTGCCCGCCGTCCACGGACGCGTGGAGTTCAAGGACGTACTCGGCACCCGGCTGTTCGACCTGGAGCGTGCCCAGCAGGCCCCCGGCTGGGTCATGGAACTCAACGGCGACCACACCCCGGAGACCGAGGAGTACGGCATCTCCTCCACCGTCTTCCGTTCCGAACTGCCCTTCCATCCCGGGCGGTTGTGGCGGTTCGTCACCGAGGAGATGGACAGCGGCGCCTACGGGCAGGTCCTGCGCTCCAAGGGATTCTTCGCTCTGGCCGGCCGCCCGCAAGTGACGGGGCTGTGGTCGCAGGCCGGCTCCGTCGCCCGCTTCGAGCCCTTCGCCGCCCGCGACACCGACAGCCCGGCAGGCCAGGAGCTGGTCTTCATCGGAACTCACCTCAAGACCGAGGCTCTCCAGGCCGCGCTCACCAACTGCCTGCTGGCGAACGGCGAGATTCTTCCGCCGGTCGATCCGTTCCCCGCCTGGGACACCTACGGCATCGACGACACCTGCGACCACGAACACCCCGAACTCGCGACGCGGCCCTGAGGCTCCCGGCCGGGTGGTGGCCACAGCCATGGCACCGCCCGGCCCGGCACATCCCGTTCAGTCACACAGGGACAGCGGATCGGGACACCGGCATGGCGAAGCCCGGTGTACACCTGGGCACGCTCCAGGAGTGATCCCGCTCTACGGGCGTGCGGGGACACCTGGAGTTCGACCGCGACCCCAACTCCCTGCGCGAAGCGGTCCCCGCCACCCCCATCCGAGCCCACGCCGGCATCATCGACATTCCGGCAGGCACAGGCCTGGGGGTCGATGTCGCGGAGAACACGATCCGCGAACTGGCGCTCCCGACTGCACGATTGACACGGGGGCGGCGACACGTCTGTATTGGCGGATGGGCTCTTGATCCTGGGCGACGGGCCAGTGCTTCGCCTCTGCCAGGCGGTCAGGCGAGGTGGGCGCGAAACAGGGACAGATCGGTGCCCGCGCGCATCTTCTCGGCCGCGCAGTTTCTGATCCGTCACGGTCGCCTCCAACGTGAGCGTCTGCATGAACGGCTTCCGTCCGAGTGAAGGCCGATCAGCAGGAGAACGAGGCCGCCGCAGCCTGAGCGGACGCCATCCGTGTGGGTGATGTCAGTCGGGCGGTTCGGCAAGCTCAGCAGAAAGTCGACAACACACCAGACCACTCAGGGCCCCGTCGCGCCGTGCGGCGGCGCGGCTGGCGCCACAGCAGCTGTGCCGCGCGGGCGATCGCGCCCGGCCTGGGTGGTGTGGTCATGCCGCCCGTGCTCCCGCATCCCGGCCGGCCATGGCGCGATCGATGGTGGTACCGCTGCTCCTGCCGACGAAGGGGTCCGTGGCCGACTCCCGCAGTTGGCCCAACCATGGATGTATGACTATCACCTTCATCACCGGAGCCAACAAGGGTCTCGGCCGCGAGACCGCCCGTCGCCTGATCGAGCTCGGCCACACCGTGCTCGTCGGCGCCCGTGATCCGGAGCGGGGCGCGGAGGCTGCGGGCGCGCTCGGAGCACGGTTCGTGCAGATCGATGTAAGCGACGACGCATCGGTGGCCGCCGCAGCCGCAGATGTCGCCGAGCACGAGGGCGTGATCGACGTGCTGATCAACAACGCCGGCATCGTACCCATGGGCCATGGTGATCGCCGGGTGCCGACCGGGCCGGTCGGGAACGTACAGCGTCCCGCGCAAGGTCACGCCGTCGGGCGCCGCGCACTCGATGTCGAGGTGAGTGGACTGGCTCATAGCTGCTGCCTCCGAAACCCGCGTCGGCTCCTGGAAAGATCATCCGGGTATCAGCTGATGCCGCCCCGTGTCAGACCGTGCCGGAAAGTACAGGTCGCAGCCCTGATGACAGTACTCCGGCTCCAGCTTCTCTGATGCTCCGTGCCGCCTTCTGCCGGCCCGTCACGGGGCGTTCCGGCGAGCACGGGGCGAGCAGAGGGGACCGGCCACCGGCGGTGATGACGGGTGTGGGACTTCTTGAAAATGCCATCGCGCTTCCGTGATGGCTACGCAGTAGGAGGGGAACCTCACTGCAAGCACCCCCCGCCGCTCCTACGACAAGCGACGAGCCCGTGACGTCGACTGCAACCCCGCCCTGCGGCAAGTCGGCAACCGCCTGGTCGGCATCCTCCACTGCTGCCTCAAAACACCAACCCGCTATGACGAAGCGACCGCATCATCACACCACGCCCAACCCCACGCCGCTTGACGTTCAACGCCATGGGGTGTCTGACACGTCGCCCGTCGGCTCGGTCTCGTCCCGGCACCGTCTTCGCCAAATGCCAGAGCCCTCTATCCAGGCACTTTTTCCTTCCGCCGCACAACGGTCCGCCACGCCAGGGAGATGACGTGCATTCCACGACGGCCACGAATGCGTCCCGTTCGAACGCCTGCGGTTTCCGGTCGCGTGGGAGGCCGCCGACGCGGGCCGGCAGATTCAGGCGGAAAGTGCGTGCAGCGGAGCGCCTTCCCAACGCGCCAAAGCCTCGCCCTGGATGACCCGGGGAGCCTCCGCGGCCGTTTTGACAGGCGGGGATGGTGGAGGGCGTTGGTCGACGGCGGAAAAGGGACTGCCGAACGCGACGAGCTGGGCCGCCGGGTCATTCCCCGGGCCGCCCTCGCTGCCTACGCCCCGGCACGGCACGGCGGACGGCCGGGAGCTGCGAGACGCACCGGAGGGAGCGGCCCGTGTTCCTCCTGCTCGTCGCCCTGCCGGTCAGGTCCCACGTCGAGTTGCCGCTTCGGCGCACCCTGCTGCAGCCATGACTTAGGATCGGTCCGGCATTCGAAACATTCGTAACTCAGACGCCGGATTCTTCCCGAAAAGTTCCCCACTCCGGATGGCCAGAACACATTTATTACGCCCTTGAAGCCATCGAAATGTTTCGTAACAGATACCGAAACTATTGACGCTTGACGCGGGCGGGTCAACACTGCGGGCCATATCCCGGCCTCAGATGAGGAGGAACCCGCACATGACCGCTGTACCCGCACACCCGACGTCCCGCAGGGCCGCCTGCGCCATGCTGCTGAGCGCCGCGTCGACGCTGGCCCTGCCCGGTACCGCCCGCGCCGCCACCGTCATCACCACGAACCAGACCGGCACCAACAACGGCTTCTACTACTCGTTCTGGACCGACTCGCAGGGTACGGTCTCCATGACCCTGGACTCCGGCGGCAACTACAGCACGAGCTGGAGAAACACAGGGAACTTCGTCGCCGGCAAGGGCTGGAGCAACGGCTCACGCAGGACCGTGAGGTACTCGGGCACCTTCAACCCGTCCGGCAACAGCTACCTGTGCCTCTACGGGTGGACGTCGAACCCTCTTGTCGAGTACTACGTCGTCGACAACTGGGGCACCTACCGGCCGACGGGCACGTACAAGGGCACCGTCACCAGCGACGGCGGCACGTACGACATCTACCAGACGACGCGGTACAACGCGCCGTCCGTCGAAGGCACCAAGACCTTCAACCAATACTGGAGCGTGCGGCAGTCGAAGCGGACGGGCGGCACCATCACCACCGGCAACCACTTCGACGCCTGGGCCCGCGCGGGAATGACACTCGGCAGCTTCAGCTACTACATGATCCTCGCGACCGAGGGTTACCAGAGCAGCGGGAGCTCCAACATCACGGTGGCGGCATGAGAACCACCGGACCACCTCGGACCGCACGCCCCCTGACGACGACCCTGGCCGCGCTGGCGCTGGCCGCCACCGGCACCCTGACCGTCCACACGGCCCCGGCCCAGGCCGCCGCCTGCAACGGATACGTCGGACTCACCTTCGACGACGGCCCGTCCGGGAACACGCCCGCTCTGCTGGGCGCGCTGCAACGGAACGGGCTGCGGGCGACCATGTTCAACGAGGGGCGGTACGCCGACGCCTACCCGGCCCAGGTCAAGGCCCAGGTCGCGGCCGGCATGTGGGTCGGCAACCACAGCTACACGCACCCGCATCTGCCCCAGCTCGGCCAGTCGCAGATCGACTCGGAGATCTCCCGCACCCAGCAGGCCATCGCGGTCGCGGGCGGCGGCACGCCGAAACTGTTGCGGCCGCCGTACGGCGAGACCAACTCGACGGTCAAGACGGTGGAGGCCAAGTACGGCCTAACCGAGATCATCTGGGACGTGGACTCGCAGGACTGGAACGGCGCCAGTACGGACGCGATCGTGCAGGCCGCCGGGCGACTCACCAACGGTCAGATCATCCTGATGCATGACTGGGCCGCCAACACACTCGCCGCGATCCCGCGCATCGCACAAGGGCTGGCCGCCCACGGCCTGTGCGCCGGCGCGATCTCCCCTCAGACGGGCCGCGCGGTGGCACCCTGAGCGGACAGAGGGTGGTGCCGCGCCGGGGAGGGGCAGAGCCTGTCAGGGGCAAGGGCCGGATCAACACGATGCTGACCGCGGTCCGGATTCACCGCAGCCAGCACCGGGCCAGCCGGCTCCCGTTGGAGGAGTTCCTCCGCAGCCCGCGCGTCCGGCCGCTGCCCAGCTTCGACCCATGCGGAGCAGCGGCTTGCTCGAGAGCCCGGACGGGACCAGTTGGCCCTCACCGCCCCGAGTCCGGGAATGCCAGGCCCCCGAAAACGTCATGCCCTTCCCCACCGCCAAGATTGCTGACCTGAGTCACATTCACATCGGACGTCCATGTGATCCATGCAGATCGCGGTAAACCACCGTAAACCTAAAGCGTGTTGCACAAGGCCGTGAACCGGCAGGTGAATGGCGGCGTCGGCTCCGTTCTGGTCATGCGGCCAGGGCGAGGGTGGGCGACGGCTTGGACCGCGTGGTGGAGGCCGTCGCCGTGCTGCCGGCCGTCGCGGAGGATCTTGTAGTTCTTCAGTCGACCGATGGCATGCTCGACCCGCGCGCGGACCCGGCGGTGCTCCGCGTTGTCGGCTTCTTCTCCGGCCGGCAGGGGCCGGCCGGGTCGTTTGCGGTGAGGGACGACCAGGCCGGTGTTGATGTAGGCGCCGTCGCCGAGCACGGTGACGCCCTGGCACCGGTCCGGCAGGCCGGAGTTGCGCCACACATGGGCGTCGGCCCTGTTGCCCGGTGCCGGGCGCGGGGTGGCCACGACCAGGCAGGTGTCGGCATCGATGATGACCTGCACGTCTGCGGAGAACCGGTAGTTGCGGCTCGAGGCACCGACCTTGCGGTCGCGGACCGGGACCAGCGTGCCGTCCACGATCCACAGCCGGTCCGCGGCGTCGACGGGATGTGAGGCCGGCTCGAGCGCGAGGAGGGGGCGTAGCCGCTGGATGACCCTGCACACCGTCGCCGGCGACACCCCGAACAACGGCGCGAGCTGTCGCGTGGTGAGGTTCGTCCGGTAGTAGACCGCTACCACCAGCACCGGCGGCGAGCGGCATCAGCCTCGGTTGTCCATGCAGAGATCCGGTCCACGTAGAGATCCGGCCAGCCGATCCACTCGCGATGCCCTGCCGCTCCCTTGCTCGCGCAGCGTGCCGGACGAGTAGGCAACCGCACGTCAAGGCTGCCTGCGCCCCGCGCGTGCCTTCAGGTCACCAGTGATCATCCTTCGACTGTCTCCACTCCCCGTTCACAAGCGGACCGACTGAATTGACATGGACACAAACATCGAGGCCTTGAGTACGGTGGCGGAGAAGGCCTTCCTGCAGCTGACGGGGTTTGCTGCTCAGGAAGCCACGGGGCTGTCGCCGGCCGGGCCGCGACGCAATCATCACGGGGGATGATGTCATGTTTCACGCGCAGAACAGGTATGCCTTGACGCGGACGTAGGCCGCCGCGGCCGGACGGCCGTTCCCGCACCGATCTCGCACCGATCCGCACCGTTCGCGTTCCAGTCCTTCCTGTCACTTTCCCGCTCTGTTCCTGTCGCCGTTCCCTCTGCCCGGTTCCGCCTCCGGAGTCGCGCCCGGGGCGCGGGACAGCACGTCTTTCTTCATGGGGGCAGCGTGTCGCAGACCGAGCACTATGCATGGATGTCCGAGGCGGAGAAACCCGGTGGTTTCACGCCGTCAGGTTCCGGTCTTCTCTCTCCTTTCCGCACGGAGGAGCGAGCGGAGGGCCCGTACGAATCCGAGTGGGAGGCCACGCCCGCTCCGACGGCTCTCGACAGCCCGTTCCGGGCGGCCGACCGTCAGACCGGGCGTGGCCCGGTGGACGCGGAGAGCGAGGCGGTGCGGGAACTGCTCGCCGAACTCTACGAGGACGAACTGGAGGAATCACTGGCGGAACTCCTTGAGGAAACCGCCGCGTTCCACGCCCAGCACGCGGCCACGACGGTGGGCAGACCCGACCCGCGGGCCGTGGAGGCACCGGCCCGTGAGTGGCTGGAGCCGCTGGCCCGGCAGACCGAGGCGATGCTGGAGAGCGTGGCGGAGGCGGCCGGAAACGCGGACGCGCCGTCGTTGACCGAAGCCGAGCTGGAGGAGTTGTTCGCGTCGGCCGTGCCGCCGACCGCGCTGGGGGAAACACCTGCGTTCGAGAATTTCTTCGGGGCGATCGCCAAGTTCGCCAAGAAGGCGGTGAAGGGCGCGGTCAACCTCGCCAAGAAGGGCGTCCGGGCTGTCGGCAAGGTGATGCCGGTCGGACTGATCCTGGGGCAACTGAAGAAGATCGTCGGGCCGTTGCTGCAGCGGGTGCTGAAGATCGGCATCGGCAGGCTGCCCGCACCCCTGCGGCCGGTCGCGGCCACGCTCGCCAAGAAGCTGCTGCGGGAGGCGCCGGAGACCGAGGCCGAGCAGGCGGAGAGCCTCGCCCACGCCCCGACCGCGCACGCCCTGGGCCAGGACCCCGAGGCGACGACGCCGTCGCCCGCGGCCGAACTCGCCCTCGAAGCCGCCGGAACCGTCGCGGGTCTGCTGTTGGCCCGGGACGAGCAGGAGAGCGAGGACTGGCTCGCCGAAGCCGGCGCGGTCCTCTCCGGGGAGCGGGCGGAGGCCGAGGCATACGCGCAGGACGTGCCCGCAGCCGAGGCCGAGGCACTGGACGAGGCCAGAGAACGGCTGACCGAGGCGCTCAGCGAGCTGTCCGAGGGAGGTGATCCGCGGCCCGCGCTGGAGGAGTTCATCCCGCTGGTGATGGCGGCACTGCCGCTGGTACGCAAGGGCATCTCCGTCATCGGCCGGGACCGGGTGGTGAACATGCTCGCCGGCCTGCTCGCCCAGCTCATCGGAAAGTGGGTTCGACCGCGGGAGGCCAACATCCTGGCCCGCGCCATCGCCGACACGGGCTTGAAGCTGCTGAGTCTGGAGGCCGAGGCGGAGGATCCGCGGCGCACCGCCGCCACCGCTCTCACCGCCACCGTGGAGGACACCGTCCGCAGGCTGGCCCGGCTCCCCGCGGAAGAACTGGAGGACCCGGTACGCCTGGAGGCCGCCGCGGGCTCCGCCTTCAACGCCGCGGCCGCTGCCAACGTGCCGGCATCGCTGCTGCGCGAGGACCTGGAGGAGCTGGAGGCTCGCGGTCTCAACGGCACCTGGCTGCACCTGCCCAGGACAAAGCCCCGGCGCTTCCGCTACAAGAGGTTCTCCCGGTCCTTCGAGGTGACCCTGGAGGCCCGGCAGGCGGCCGCGCTGCGCACCGCCGAGGGCGTGCGTCTGGACACGCTGCTGCGGGACCGCTTCCGGGTCCGTACCTACCCGGTACGTATCGTCGTCAGCCTCTACGAGGCGATGGGCGGTGGGGTGTGGGCCCGGCAGATAGCGGTCGCGGAGAAGAAGCACGGGCGCGGTCGGGGCCCCGTGGCCCTGCTGCCGCTCACCCGGCAGGCCGCCGGCACACTCCTCGGCCACCCGGGCCTCGGCAAGGACGGTACGCGCCCGGTCAAGGGCCGCCCGCTGGCACCCGGAACCCGGCTCTTCGGGATCGAGCTGGTCGGCCACCGGACCTCAGGGGCACGTCCCGCAACGGGGCCCGCGGGCAGCGTGCCCAGGGGTCCCGACGCGGTCCCGGCCGGAGCGGGTGACGCCGCCGGCGCGGGCGTCGCCGTGGCGGCACTGCCGTCGTCCGGGCGAGGACGGCCCACCCAGGTAAACCTGACCGTGGACGCACGCGGCGGCCGCGAGGGCCTCGTCGTCGCGCTGTACCTCGCCGAGGAGCGGGCCCAGGCCCTGCTGAACGGCGCGGGCAGCCCGCCCGCGATCGGCCCGTTCCTCGCCGCGCTCGCCACCGACCTCGCGGACGGCGTGGTCACCGCCCTGCTCGACGGCGCCGGCCGCCGCGTACGGATCTTCCGGGAGGCGTACGAGCAGTCGGCCCAGCTGTCTCCCGCGAGTGAGGGCGAGGAGTTCGTCTCGGCGCTCGCACCGCGCGTGCGAGAGGCGCTGTCGACAGGGCTGAAGCGAGTGGCGGGGCATGTGCTGGCCCAGTATCTGCAGGGCCATCTGGGCGAATTCGTCCGAACGCTGCAAGCGCCGCAGAACGGGGTCACCCTGGTGGTGACGCTGCCCGGCACCCAACTCGTCGGCATGATCACGGCCGTCCGGTCGGGCCGCGTGCCGTCGCTGGCGGCGCTGTCCTCCGCGATCCGCGCACTGACCGCGGATGCCGCCGCGAAGGTGGAGGTCAGGGCGGGGTTCCACCGTGGTTGACGTCCTGCGGCTCGCCCCTCGGGCCCAGCCCGTGGAGACCTGGCCGCCACCACCGCCGCGCCCCGGCTGGCACTACGAGCACGCCGAGCAGGGCGAGGCCGAGGAGTACGGCCCGCCCGCAGAGCGCGATGTCGCCGCCCTGCGCACCCAGGCCGCCCGGCAGATCGCCCACTGGACCGCCGCCGTGGAAGGCCTGGCCAGGCCGGACAACTTCGCCGCGCCCGCGGCGTGGGAGTCCCTGGAGCACCGGCTCGGTCTGGCGCTGCGCACCGAACTCCAGCGCGCCGTCGACCGGTTGCGCCCCAGGGCCCGGTCGCTGGCGATGGCGCTCGCCGCGGCCCGTACCGCGGACCAGGTGCAGGACGTCCGCAGGGCCGTGGTGGCGCTGCGCCACGAGGTCCAGCAGGTGGAAACCGTCGCGGACTTCTACGGGGACGCCGTGAACTCCCGTACGGGGCAGCGGCTCACCGCGCTCCTCGGCGCCTGCGACCTGCTCGCCGTACGCAGCATGGAACCGGTGCTCGTCCCGCTGGGACAGCCCGTCCCGCGTGTTCTCACCTATGTGGACAAGGGGATGGGTGCCTCGATCCTGCGCGCCGGAGTACGGCTGTGGGACCCGGCGGCCATCAGCCCGGTGGCCGCGGTGAAGATCACCCGGCACAACCTGCTGCGGCCGACCGCCCTGATCCATGAGACGGGCCACCAGGTCGCCTTCCAGTTGGGCTGGAACGGGGAGTTGGCCAGGACGCTCCACGCGGCCGCCGCGGCCGCGGGCACGGCGGTGGCGGACGATTGGGCGGGCTGGGCGCAGGAGATCGCCGCGGACGCCTTCGCGTTCGCCCACACCGGATACGCCGCCCTCGCCGCCCTGCACGACGTGATCGCCGGGCCGCCCCGGAACGTCACCACGATCCTGCCGGGCGACCCGCATCCGCCCGCGTATCTGCGTGTCCTGCTGGGCACGGCGATGTGCCGCGACTGGTACGGGGCGGGGCCCTGGGACGATATGGAGCTCGCGTGGCTGCGCTCCTATCCGCTGGACGAGGTGCCCCGGCACCGCAGGGACGTACTGGAGCGGTCCGTACCGGTGCTCGCCCCGCTGGCCAGGGCCTGTCTGCGCCGGGCTGCGACGGCCTTCCGGGGCCGTGCCCTCGCCTCCTTCATGGACCCCGGCCGGGTGTCCCCGCGGGAGCTGGACGCCCTGGCCGGGCGCGCCGGGCCGGCGCTCCACACCTCGGACTACTGGGCCGACGCGGAGCCCCTGCGGATCCTCGCCCTGTCCTGTCTGCGGATGGCGCAGGAGGGCCCCGGCAGCGACCGGACACGAACGGAATTCGAGAACTGGATGACGGCGCTCGGCAGGAGAGGCTGACCCATGACGACGAAGAACACCCAGGGATCCGGCGACCCCGGACCCGAGCCCCGGAGCCGGGGGCGGCAACTCGCCACCACGGCGACGCAGGCGGACCCGGCCCCCGGTTGGACCCCCGCCCAGATCAACGGTCTCATCACTGCGCTCAACAAGCTGCCCCGACGGCTGGCCCGGCAGGAACTCGGCGAGGACGAGCGGCAGTACACCCCGCAGTTCGACGCGTTCTACGCGGCCATGCGTGGAGCGACGGACGCGATCAACAAACGTACCGTCAGGCTTCATCACCCGACCACCTCGGCCCACTGGGGCCTGACCTCCTTCGACGAGACGACGGCGACCGTCGACACCAGGCTCATCGCACCGAAGCCGTCCGGACTGAACTCGGTGACCTCGATCGACCTCTTCGTCGGCGGTCGGCAGCTGACCTGGGACCCGAACAAGCCGAACCCCGAGTACCCGGCGAGGCTGGACGGCTCCTACCTCCGGATGGAGGTCCCGGTGCCCAAGAACGCGGGCGCGGGCCCGTTCCCTGTCACCGGCGACATCATCTACAAGGGCCCGGACGGTCTCGAATACAAGGTTTCCGTTTGGCCGTCGGTAGCCGTGCCGCACCGACGGCTGACCGTCCTGCCCTGACATCCGACCCCATCACCAGGAGGTGACCGCTCGTGTTCCTGCAGCTCGTTACCGCCATGATGGCGGCCGACCAGCCCAAGTCCTTCGAAGAGGCGGCGAGATACCTCGCCAAGCAGTCCGCCGCCGATCTCTCCCATCTCGTCGAGGCCACCTGGCAGTTGAAGAACGAGTCGTTCCCCGTCCGTGATCCGTACCATGCCAGGGAGTCACAGGACGCGGCCCGCAGAGTGCTGAACGGCTTCGGTCCGGGCATCAGCCTACCCGAGAACACCGACCACATCGCCTACGCGTACATGGTCGAGAACACCCGGATCGAGGAGATCTTCCGCCGGGTCATGGTGAGTTTCCTCGGCACCGAGATCTTCAACACCCCCTCGGCGGAGACCGTCCAGTGGCTGGACCAGACGGAGCGGCTCTTCTTCCGTGAGCAGGCGCCGTTCTCGGTGCTCGCCACGGGCGGGGACCTGCGCCCCGACAAGGGCGCCATCCGCCGCAACGCCTACCACCGGCTGCTCGGCCTCGACCTCAACCACGGGCCGGCCGGCCGGCCGGGCACCTATCCGTACCACCGTGCCGAGGTCGCCAACACCCGGTTCGCGCACTTCTTCCAGCAGCTGCTGCAAGCGGTGTCGGTGGGCATCCAGAACTCCAGCAACTCCTCGGGCCCGAACCCCACGGACGACTTCCAGATCACCGACCTCGTGGCGCAGATCGGTGACTCGCTGCGCGACCGGCGCGGCCCCGACATGGTCAACCTCGCCCGCGAGGAATTCGTCGCGGCGGCCTTCATGTCCTGGCTGCACCTGGCGATCAGCTGGGAGAGCCCCGTCGTACGGGACCTGCGGGCGACCGCCAGCACCCCGACCGAGCGGCTCCGGCGCATCGGGGACCGGGTGCGGCTCAACGCCCACCAGGACACGAGGTCGTTCCTCGAACTCGGCTCCGACATGTCCACGCTGCTGCGCTCCATCGAACTCAACCTCCCCGTCGTGCAGCAGCCGGAGGCGTTCTACACCCGGGGCTCACAGCTGCGCCCGCTGATGGACCGCATGATCCACCACTGGTCCCACGTCACCGGCACCGATGTCCGCGCCATGGCGACCCGCCTGGACGACAGGACCATCCGGGCGCTCGGCCCCTCGGGCGCCCCCTCCCGCGCGGTACCCAAGGAGGCGGTCCCGGCCCGGGTCCGCTGACGCCGCGCACACGGTGCCCGGCCGCCGTACTCCCCATCCTCCGGCCGGGCGCCGCCACCTTCGTCAATGCCGGCGCCGTCGAGCGCCTGGATGAGGCGGAAGTCGTCGTCCGGGGTCAGCGGGTGCCCGGTCAAGGGCCGTTGCTTCGCTGCTGTCTTCGGCGAGGGTGCCGGCGGGGTGGGGAACCAGAGGGTGATGCGGCAGTCGTTGGCGCGGCGCAGCTTCGTGGCCGCGGCTTGCCAAAACGTCCTCGTGACGCGGGAAGCATCAGCGGTGGCTCAGAACGTTGACCACGCGGCCGTTGGGGTCGCGGACGAAGAATCGCCGTACTCCCCATTCCTCGTCCTGCAGGGGGTGAACGATCTCCGCTCCGCTGTCCCGCATGACCGCGTAAGCCGCCTCCACGTCGTCGACTTCGACGCTCATGTCGGGGGTGACTGGGGCGGTTCTGTCGCTGGTCATAACGCTGACCTGCGCCGCCGGACTGGACGGCGAGGCCAGCGTCATGATCCAGCCGAGATTCATGACTTCCTCAAAGCCCAGCAGTCCATAGAACTCCCGGCTCTCCTTCGCAGCCTCTGACTGGATGATGGGCATGACACGGCGAACGGCCATCGACGACTCCGGATGAGAACAGACAGGGATCCAGGACTATCCAGGGGTACTACGGCCCGTCCGTCGCCGCACGCAATCTCGCAACACACCCTTGGGCCGGTCGTCGCCTCTCGCATGGTGCCGTCCGTTCGCCGACTCCGTTCACGGGGTGCGTGCAGGGCTGGCTGTGCGGGCGGCAGGCGTGGCGAAGGACGCGGCCACCACGAGTATCAGGACCAGGAACAGTGCGTTGCGGAGTCCGAACTGCTCGCCGAGATGGCCGAGTGAGGGCGGTCCCACGAGGAAGGCGACGTAGCCGACGGTGGCGGCGAGGGAAACCCTTGCGGCGGAGTTGTCGCCGGAGTCGCCGGCTGCGGAGAGCGCGACGGGGAAGCCCAGGGACGCGCCGATGCCCCACAGGACTGCGGCTGCCGCCGCGACGGCCTGGTTGTCGACCAGGATCACGAGTGCGATGCCGACGGCGCCGATGACCGCGCTGGCGCACAGGGCGGCCGCGCGTCCGTAGCGGTCGATGAACCGGCCGCCCGCGAAGCGGCCTACGGTCATCGAGGCCGCGAAGGCCGCGTACACGGCCGATCCGAGCGCGGGGTCGAAGCCATGGCCGTCGACCATGACCAGCGGCAGCCAGTCGTTCGCCGTCCCCTCGGCCATGGCAAGGGCGAGGATGATGCCGCCGATGAGCAGCAGTCTCGGTTCCCGCCATACCGCGGGGCGCGCGGAGGCCTGCGTGTGCGTGTCGCTGCCGCTGACGGTTCGTCGGCCCACCCCGGAAGGAACGTATCGGATCATCGGCACCAGTACGGCCAGTACCACTGCGGCGACGACGGCGAGATGCCACAGGACGGGGAACGAGATGGCGGTCAGTATCATGCCGCCGACCGCGCCGACCACCGTGCCGAGACTGTAGAAGCCGTGCATCGCGGGGAGGGCGGAACGGCCGAGCAGCCGTTCCACCTCCGCTCCTTCGACGTTGAGGGCCACCTCGCCGCCGCCCATCCCGAGGCCGATGAGTCCGAGCCCGAGTGCCACCACCGCATCCGTGCCCGCCGCGGCCCCCAGACCGATGACGCCGGACCCCGCGGCGGTCGCCAGCGTTCCGGCCGCGATGACGGGCCGGGCGCCCCAGCGGGCCACCAGTGGCCCCGAGCACAGGATGCCCGCCATGGACCCGACCGAGAGCCCGAACAGGACCAGTCCCATGCGTCCGGTGGAGGCTCCGAGCAGGTCGCGCACGTCGGGGGTGCGCGTCACCCAGGACGCCATGGCGAGGCCGGGCAGGAAGAACAGGGCGAACGCGGCGATCCGACGCCGGCCGAGGGTGACAGTCACAGGGAATGCCTCCAGTAGGTGACCGAACACAAGTCTGTACAAGCGTACACACTCGGGTGGAGTCGCCCTGTGACACATTGGGGGCGTGAGCGGCACACGGCGCGAGATCCCGAACGACCCCGGACGCAGGGACCGGATTCTCGATGCGGCCCTCGATGTCATCGCCGAGGGCGGCGTTCACAGGACGACCCATCGCAAGATCGCTGCACAGGCCGACGTCCCTCTGGGCTCGCTGACGTACTATTTCGACGGCATGGACGATCTGCTGGCGCTGGCGTTCGCCCGTCTCTCCGACACGATGTCCCAGCTCTACCGCCGCACCCTGCACAGCGCCGGGTCGACCGCCGAGGCCGAGGCAGCCGTGGTCGAGCTGATCTGTGGGCCGGCCTACGCCACTGACCGCGACATGACGCTCATCTTCGAGATGTACGCCTACGCGAACCACAACACCGCGGTAGCCGCAACCACCCGCTCCTGGCTAGCCCGCAGCCGGGAGAGCCTCGCCCTGCACTTCACTCCCGGAGTGGCCCGAGCCCTCGATGCCCTGATCGAGGGCTGGCCCATGCACCGCCGCTTCGACGCCGCCCCCCTCAACCGGCAACTCGTCGCCGGAGTCGTGCACGCCGTCGTCAACGCCGCGCCTCACCTCCCCGACGAACAGCTCTGACCTCTCCGCCTTCCCTGCCGCATGCGGCTCCGCTCCGACGCCGGCACCCATCTGATCGACCAGGTGGCCGCCGCATCGACGAGCCACATAGCCGTACCTCATTTGTCGCGTCCCCGGCCGGGCAAAGCGCCCTTTGAGCGGAGTCATCCGGTCGTTACGGAGGCGCAGGGCACCGGCCTAGCGTCGTTGCTCGCCGCGCTTTTCGGCCGGCCCGCACAGCGAGGGACGATATGAGCTACACGGTCAGCAGCATGCGCACGCCCCCGGAGGGGTACGCCTGGAGCCGGTTCGGTCAGCCCGCCTACATCGCCGGCTCCTACGACGGCGCCGAGATCAGCGACTACTACCCGAGCCCCGTCGAACTCGGCTGGGCCCGCAACATCAAGTTCGATCACGATTTCCCGGGACGTGAGGCGCTGGAGGCCGAGAGGGCCGCGCCCCGGCGCGTCATGCGGACCCTGGTGTGGAACGGCGACGACGTGGTGGCCGTCTTCGCCTCCCTGTTCCGGCCAGGCGAGCGCTACCCGTTCGTGAACATGCCCCGCGACCAGCGCGGCTTCATGTGGGCGGACACGGTCTCAGCCAACGGCGACCTCGTCGGCGTCGCCACCTCCCGCGGCTACAGCTACTCCTACCTGCAGATGCTGTCTCTGTGCACCATCGACGTCCGGCACGGCGAACCGGGGACCGAGGTGACCGTCGACTGGGGAACGCCCGGCGGGCCGCCGAAGGCGATCCGGGCGACCGTCGCCCCCGCGGCCTACAAGCCCGACCGGCGCCGCAAGGACCTGCACCAGGTGTGACCACCCCGAAGAAGGACGGCAATCCCATGTCCCGTACGTTCATCCTGAAATTCGCCTGCGAGGACCGCCCCGGCATTGTCAGCCGGGTCACCACGGGTCTCGTCAGGATCGGCGGCAACATCCAGGAAGCCAGCCACTTCAACGACCCGCTTCCCGGCCGCTTCTTCTGCCGCCTCGCCTTCGCGGTCCCGGCCGGAGTGAACGAGACCGTCGTGCGGGAGAACGTGTCCGCCAGTCTCACCCCGCTGGACGCCTCATGGACCGTGACCGGGGACGACGCACGGATGCGGGTTCTCATCATGGCCTCGAAACTCGACCACTGCCTCGCGGATCTGCTCTACCGCCGGCGCACCGGCGAACTTCCCATGGAGGTGGTGGGCATCGTGTCCAACCACCCGCGCGAGGTGTACCAGCACATCGACCTCGCCGGCATCCCCTTCCACCACCTGCCGGTCACCAGGGACAACAAGCCCGAGCAGGAGGCCAAGTTGCTCGCGCTCGTCGACGAGTACCAGGTCGGCCTGGTCGTCCTCGCCCGGTACATGCAGATCCTGTCCAACGAGCTCTCCGCGAAGCTGGAGGGCCGCTGCATCAACATCCACCACTCGTTCCTGCCCGGATTCAAGGGCGCGAAGCCCTACCACCAGGCGTACGAGCGCGGGGTGAAGCTGATCGGCGCCACGGCGCACTACGTGACCGGCGACCTCGACGAGGGGCCGATCATCGCCCAGGACGTCGAGCCCGTCACGCACCGGGACACGCCTCAGCAGTTGGTTCGCAAGGGACGTGACATCGAGCGGCGCGTGCTGGCGAGGGCCGTACGCCACCACCTGGAGAGCCGTGTGCTCCTCAACGGGCGCACGACCGTGGTCTTCGCGGACTGACAACCGCCCGCGCGGCCGCCCCGGACACGCTCCCGGGGCGCCCCCACAGGCAGGCGGTTCTGCGGACGATCAGCAGGAAGGCAGGGACCGCTCGGCGGCCTCGACGACATTGGTCATGAGCATCGCCCGGGTCATGGGCCCCACCCCACCGGGCATGGGAGCAAGCATATGGGCGGTACCCGCCACGTCGGCGGCCACGTCACCGACGATGCCTGCCTCGGTACGCGTGATGCCGACGTCGAGGACGATCGCACCGGGTCTGACGTCGTCGGCACGCACCAGTTCCGCGGCGCCGGCCGCGGCGACGACGATGTCGGCACGTCGGATGTGCGCGGACATGTCGCGCGTCTCCTCGTGGCACATCGTCACCGTCGCGCTCTCCGTGTGCCGGGTCAGCAACAGCGCGAGAGGACGGCCGACCGTCACCCCGCAGCCCACGATCACGACGTCGGCGCCGGTCAGCGGAACGCAGTACTGGCGAAGGAGCTCCACGATGCCCCGCGGTGTGCACGGCAGCGGTCCGGGCGAGCCGATGACGAGCCGACCGAGGTTCGTCGGGTGCAACCCGTCAGCGTCCTTCGCGGGGTCGATGCTCTCCAGGACCACTCCGCGGTCGATCCCGACGGGCAACGGCAGTTGGACGATCAGCCCGGTGCATTGCGGATCGCCGTTCAGATCGGCGACCGCGGCGAGCACGTCGGCCCGGGTCGCGGACTCCGGCAGCTCGACACGCAGCGACCGGATGCCTATCTGCTCGCAGTCCCGGTGCTTACCGGCCACGTACGCCGCACTGCCCGGGTCGCTGCCGACCAGCACTGTCCCGAGGCCGGGCCGCACACCCCGGGAGGCGAGTCGGGCCACCCGTTCCTTGAGTTCCGCCCGGATGGTCCGTGCGGTGGCCCGGCCGTCCAGGAGATGGGCGGTGGCCGGTCGCCCTGCTGGAATCGTGATCGCGCCCATGAGGGCCACCTTTCTCCAGGTGAAGAGGGGTACGGATACGGGTACGGCGATGAACCGCCGGGACCGCGTCGTCGCAGCCGCACTCGTCGTCGCTCTCCTCGCCGCTCTCGTCGCCGCGGCGACGCACCGCGAGCGCCGTCCGCTCGACGGTTTCGACCGTAGAGAAGCGCCCTGGCCCGGTCATCGGGCGTACGACGCGAGGAGTCCGCTGATCGCGGTCTGCCCAGTGGGGACAAATGACGTATGCGTCCGGCGACCGCGAAGGAGCTGCGATGAGGGCCAACAGATGGGAATCCGCGCTCGACGGCGTACCGACGGGCATGGCTCTGGTGGGCGGCGACGGGACGATCCAGTGGGTCAACCAGGCCGGGGCGGCCATCCTGGGCGGCACCCGCGAGGAGGTGAACGCCGTCAGGGCTCCCTTCCGTCTGGAGGACGGTGCCGAGCCGGACGAGAGGACGTGCGCCTGGTCGGCCGACCCGAAGGCGTTCGTCGCACTGCCGCATCTCTCGCCGGGAAACGCCGAGTGCATCCAGTGCCATGTCCCAGGCGCGGCGGCCGCCGACCCGGCGTTTGCACAGAACGCCCATGGTGGTGTCGGTGCGACCCGAGAAGTCCTACGCAGCCTTCACCCGACACCAAAGAGGATCCTGATGGGCCATAAGGTCGGATTGATACGGTTTCCAGCATGGCCATGTCGGGGGACACCAAACAGCCGAGCATCCACCAACTGCAATTGTTTCTGCACCTGGCCGAGGAGTTGCACTTCGGCCGTGCCGCGCGCCGCGCCTTCATCTCCCAGCCCGCCCTCTCGCGCCAGATCTTCGCCCTGGAACGCAACCTCGGCGTGAAGCTGATCGACCGCGGTACCCGCACCGTCGCCCTCGCCCCTGCCGGGCAGGCTCTGCTGGATCAGATACGGCACGTCGTGGACGCCGCCCACGAACTGCGCCAGCAGGCCCGCTGTGCGGCGGAGACCGGGGTCGGCCGTATGGTGATCGGCTCGTTCGAAGCGATCGTGTCGATTGACCCGATACCGGAGGTTCTGGATGAACTGCGTCGGCGAATGCCCGGCGTGGACATACAGATTCGGCGTGTCGCGTTCGACGCCGCAACTTCCCTGCTCGAAGGGACGGCGGACGCGACGTTCCTGCCCCTGCCGGTCCCCGATGGCATCCAGTACCTGAAACTGGCCAGCGGGCCGCGGTGCGCTGCGATGTGCGCCTCAGAACCACTCGCCCAGCGCGGCAGGATCACCTTGGCCGATCTGTCCGACAGATTGCATCTGGGCTGGTCCCCACGGGTTCCGAAGGTGTTCCAGGACTTCTGGGCGTGTGATCCCCTCCCCGACGGCACCCCTGTCCGATACAGCAATCATGCCGTCGCCGACTACGAGAGCGCTCTGCTGGCGATCGCGATGGGAGAGGGCATCCAGCTTCCTCCGTCCGTGGCCCAGGTTCTCTACCCACGGCTGGGGGTCGCCTACGTCGAGGTAGAGGACGTACCGCCCTGGACGATTGCACTGTCGTGGCTGCCGTCAAAGCGCGACCATCCATTCGTCGAGGCACTTCGGGACACCACACTCCGCGTACTCCGCAAGAGATGACGTCATGCCGTCAGCAGCGGCCTGTGCGCGGCGTGGACCCTGGCGAGGTAGCGGCAACTCCAGCAGGTGCGAGTGCCCTGCGCGCGGCCCGCGGTCGTCGATGTGCAGGGCAAGGGTTGCCGGCTCTCCCTCAGCAACAAGGGCTCCAGCCACTACCACTGGCCATTCGTCAGATCACCCACGCCCCTCAAGGCGTGATCATCTGCGACCAAGATCCACTTTTACACCAGACCCTGGCCGGCTCTGGTCAGCGTCGCATGGACCAGGTGAACGCGATCCAGAGCACGAGGACCGTCGGCGCGGCTGCCCGTCCTCGCCAGGTGATCACGAGGCCCGTCTGACGAGTCCCGGTTAGGCTCTCGATGTCGCCGACTTCATCCCTGCCGCGGCAGTCGTGGCCCGGTTCTGATCAGTGCGCCCGCTGCCCTGCCCACCGCCGCCGATGCGAGGGACTGTCGAACTGCGCGGCGTCGTCGTTCGGGATGCGGCGCCGGATCAGGTCTGTTCGCTCTCGGTCCACGCCCAGAGCTTCTCCGGGTTGCGAACCGCCCAGATGCGGGTGATGCGGTCGTGGGCGAGCGCGAAGGCGGCCACGGTCACGGTAGTGCCGGTGTGCTGGGCGATCAAGCCAGGCCGGCCGTTGACCGTCCGTTCCAAGAGCGTCAGTCCGGAGGCCTTGTCGGCGATGTGGATCAGGTACTGGGCGATGTTCCGGCTGCCTTCGACCGGGCACAGGACGGTGCCCACCAAGCCGCCGCCGTCGGCGACCATCACGGCGTCGGGATCGAGGAGGCGGACCAGGGCCTCGATGTCCTTGACCTCCCACGCCTCCTTGAAACGCCGCACCAGACCGGCCTGCCCGGCCGCCGGAACCGCGGGAGCCTGCGTGGCGCGGATGCGCCGACGGGCCGAGGACGCCAGCTGCCGACAGGCCGCGGGCGTGCGGCCGACGATTTCGGCGATCTCGGTGAAGGGATAGCGGAAGACGTCATGCAGGATGAACGTCACGCGTTCGGCAGGTGTCATCGACTCCAGGACGACGAGGAAGGCCATGTTCACCGACTCGTCGAGGGTGATCTGGTCGGCGGGATCGGCCGGTTCGGCGCTGCCGCCGGCCCGCCCGCCGATCCACTCCGCACGGTTGGGCAACGGCTCGGGTAGCCATGTGCCAACGTAGCGTTCGCGCCGGGCCCGCGCCGAGCCGAGCACGTCCAGGCAGATGCGGCCGACCACCGTTGTCAGCCAGGCGCCGGGAGACTCGATGGCCTCCTGCTGCTGCCGCGACAGCGCGTACCAGCGGGCGTAGGTCTCCTGCACGGCGTCCTCCGCCTCGGCCAGCGAACCGAGCAGCCGGTAGGCGAGATTGATCAGTTGGCGACGCTCGCCGACGATCGCGCTCAGTCCTGTCTTGGACTGAGCGTGCGTCGACTCGGACGGTGACAGTGTGCTCATGACCGCGGCCGCCCCCCTGGCTCCCCCTGGTTCCCCTGGTCCGCTTCGGCCCTACGAGCTACGGCGAAACTCCGTACCGGACGGTGAGGTTGACGCCTCGCCTCACATTTCGCGGGCCTGCGTCGTCGGACTGCCGAGAGAGTACCGAGCACCGCCGCGAGGCAGAAGAGAGGACCACATCATGGCCGTTCAGACGACGACAGCACCGGGCAGGTTCACCTACCTGCACATCGCGATCGCCTTGCAGACCTTGGCCCTCTTCTTCCAGGCAGCCACCGCCGGCCTGCTGCTGTCCTCCTCCCACGGCGAGGTACTGCACAGCGTCGGAGCACGCGTGATGTACGGCGCGTCGATGCTGTACGTGCTCGCTGCGATCCTGGCGTGGCGTCCGGGCGGTGGCTCGCTCCGCCCCGTCCTGTACGCCTGCGGGTTCCTCGTACTCGCCTCGGTGCAGGTGGTCCTCGGTATCGCACACATGTCGGCGCTCCATGTCCCCCTGGGCACCCTGATGTTCGGCCTGAGCGTTCTGGCACTGGTCCAGGTGCTGTCCACCACCCCTGGCGTCAGCCCACTGCGACGCAGCCGGTGACGCTCACCGGGCATCGAGGCCCGCTGCCCTACAGTCGGCGGGCCCAACACCGACTTCCGCTCGAGGTGCCAGCAGATCATCACGCCCGGGCCGCGATAGCGCTGGTGCCACTCGGTCATCAGGTTCGAGGACCGGGAGCCGAACTTGGCGCTGTTGGAGGCGCACGATGTGCCGCTGCGTGCTTCCGACGGCACCTTCACCTGCTCAACCAGGTACTCCACCGCGGCGGCCGGCACCTCCATGGCCGACTCCGGGAACCGGTAGGTACCGATTCAGTTATCTGCTAGATCGCAAGCATTTTCGGCGTGGTTTTTCGTGACGCCGCTTTCAGTAAGCCGCGCATAGCAGACCACATAGTCGATGAGCTCGCCGCCTGAACCCTTGGCACAGGCATTCACCCTGGTAGCGGTAACCGTGTAGCCCCGATCAGACAGGTACCGCTGACAGTCATAGGCCGTGGCGTGCGCCGGAGTTGCCACAGCCAGCGTTCCGGCAACCAGGGCGGTTACCGCCAGGGAGGGAGCTGCGCCACTGGCGAGCAGCTTCTTCATTCTGCGTGAAAGCTTCCTTGCGTGCGTCATGGTCACCCTTCTTTGGGTATGGCGGCACGACTCGGCGTCAGGATCGGTGCGCCAACAATGGATCTGAGGTCGTCCTCAGCCTGACGGGCGACCAGCGAGGGTGTCGTCAGCAGTGAGTCCACACCTTCTTGGCATTGCGTCTACTCGGCGGCCCTCTGCGCTTGGTGGCGGTAGTCCCTGGGCGAGCTACCGAAAGCGGCACGGAAGGCGCGCGTGAAGTCGGCGGCCTGAAGGAAGCCCCAGCGGGCGGCGACGGCGTGGATCGGGGTGGTGCGCATGGCGGGTTCTGCGAGGTCACGGCGAGCATGTTCCAAACGCTGGCCACGGATCCAGGCAGCGATCGACTCCTCTTCATGCTCAAAGAGGCGGTACAGGTAGCTGCGGGAGATGTGGTTCGCGGCCGCGATGGCGCGCGGGGTCAGGTCCGGGTCGTGAAGGCGCTCCCGCACGAAGGCACGAATCTGTAGGACGAGAGTCTGCCGACGAGTCTCCGGTGAAAGGGAGTCGTCCGCTTCGAGGGCGTGAGCGAACAGAGCAGACAGTAGGTCGACCACCACCGACCCGAGCCGCGGCCCGTCGGCAGGCTGGTAGGAATCGGTGCCTCGCGCCAGCTGCTGGAGCAGCTGCGCCAACAAGGCCCCGAACCCTTCCTGCGCTGACAACCGCAGACCAGTCACCTGGTCGAGCCGATTCCGTGGCAGCTGCAGCAGCGCTTTCGGGACCTCCAGTCCAACTCCCGTATGCCGAAGTAAGTCGTCGCCGCCATGAATCTCGACGGGGCGCGAGGTGTCGACGACGCACAGGCTGTCCGGACCGTACACGGCCTCCTCCTCACCCCGGACGGCGCGCAGCGCGCCGCTCAACGGCAGAGAAAGGTGCAGCCCCTCGGGATCGGACTGCCGGATCAGCTTCTGCGTCCGCCGAAAACACAACGGCTGAAACGCGATCGGCCACACCGATACGGCGCCGAGGTCGAGCACACGTTGAAAAACCCGAAAATCGGACCAGTGGTCACTGTGCAGCTCCAGCGGAGCATGGGTCTGACCAACCCGTTCGCGCCAGCAGTCGAACCGGTCCGCCGCCGGTAGATCATCGCTCCGGAACACCGTCTCGATCAGCATGTCCCTCCTCGCCGTTTGCGAGCCCCTGAACGGCTTGCCTCATTGCCTGTCCCCGTTGTAGGCAGGACGGGAATCCATCAAGTCCATCAGTCACGGCTATACATTTGGTGAATGCCCTGGCGGGGTGGGGTCCGCCGAATTCACCGGTTCACATCTGACCGACCGGGAACACAACCAGGGTGCAGCCAAGCTCCAGGGTTCAGAAACGAGCTTTTTACTTGCCGCTGCCTCGTCGCCCGCGAGGACGCTGTCCTGTGCCATCGACGTTTCGAGCGGGCAGCGCTGATGCGTCCGTTCCGCTGTTCAAGGGCGCGGAACTTCAGCTGATCGCGACCGGGTGGCAGCGCAGGTTCACGGCCGCCGAGTGATCGTCGCCATTGAGCAGCTCAAGCCGGACCGGGACGCCTCCGGGGTTGTCGAACAGCCGGATTTGGCGGACCACCCGGCCTCCGTCGTGCTGAGCCCCCGGCCGCGAAGCTGAGAGCCCGTATTGGCACGTAGGCAGGTGGACAGATGGACAGGTGGACAGCCTCAAGTTCGGACAGATCTGCGCAGTCGGAACCCCGGGCTCTCTCAGCCGGCGTAGAGGATCCGAAAGCGATCGGGTTCCGCCGGATCTCGATCAACGACTTGGATTGGCGTCCAAGCCCATTGCCAAACGCTGATGCCTGGCGTGCGGGAGAACTGGATCTGCCCGCGGGTGCCTTCAACTGCAACGCGCGGCCAGGATTCGGCAGTGCCCGCCCGGTCCGCGCCCTGAGAACGCAGCACATCGGCGAGGGCGGCGACCGTGTCGTAACCCTCGAAGGCGACGAAGGATGGCGCTTCGCCCAGCCGCTCGCGGAGGGCCGTCTCGACTCGTGCACCGAGTGGGCTGAGGCGCTCGGGCAGGTAACGCAAGAACGGGATCGCGGCGCCGTCGTCGCCCAGCAACCTCGCCCATTCGGCGAACTCCGGTTGCCCGGCCGGAGCACCCATCATGATCTCGGCGAGGCGCTGGTCGCGGCGGACAGACTTGACGATCGACGCTGCCGGCTCCGGGTGGCCGACCAGAAGAAGGAGGGCTGTCGCGCGATTGCCGACGAGTTCGTCGCACACGGCCGTGGGAGTGAGCGCTCGCATGTCGAGTTCGATGACAGTGCCGCCGCGTGGAGCGAGGTAGTCCCGCAGAATGCGGGCCCCGGATGCCCAGTAGACACTCGACTCGGCCGCTACGGCGATTCGACTGTGGCCCGCGCTGAGGAGGAAGTCCGCGTAGATCTGCCAGCCGTGGGACTGCGCCGGGGCGAGGCGCGCGACCCATTCCGTTGGCTGTTCCGTGAGGGCGTCGAGAACCGCTGACGAGCAGAGGAACGGCAGGCCGAGGGCGTCGGCCCTGGCGGCAGCGGCGCGAGCGACGACGCTGTGATACTCCCCCGCCAAGGCAGCCACGCCCAGGCGAGCCAGTTCATCTACGGCCGCCGCGGCCCTCTGTGGATCAGCCGCGGTGTCTCGGACCACCAGCTCCAGTGGTCTTCCGACGATCCCGCCGGCGTCGTTGACTTCGCGAACGGCCAGTTCGAGTCCGGCCAGCAAGTGCCGGCCTGCCTCGACCCAGCCAGGCCGAGTCAGCGGAACGAGAGCGCCGATCTGGACGGATGATCCGTCAGTCCGCTCCGCTCCAGGTGGCGATGGCGGCGTACTCATGCGCTGGCGTCCCCCGAGCGACGATTCGGTTGCCGTTTGCCCGGATCGCAGAGTGGCAAGGCCCGGTAGTAGGCGTTCATCTCAGCTCATCCCGCCGTGGCGGGCGCACCTGGGTGATCATGCCGGACATTGCATCCACCACCATCGCCAACAGGCAACCAATTATTTGTTCGCTGAGCTGCCAGGCCGCCCCCCTCGCCCGCACCAAAATCAAGATCGGATACGCCCGGGTCTCGACCGGTGGCAGAAGCTCGAACGACAGATCGACGCACTCACCGCCGCCGGGTGCCGGGTGCCTAGTGCCTGGTGCCTGGTGCCTGAAGATCTTCGCGGACAAGAAGTCCGGCAAGAACGCGCTCCGCCCCGAGGTGAAGCATCACACTTCCTTCCTGTCGCCCATCTCATTCGCCGGGCAGCACGACGCTCTGGCCTCGGAAGACGGAGGACAGGCTCAACCGCGAGAGGGGTGGTTGCGCCTCAGGACCGACGACACGGCGACCACGCGGCCCGGAGGATTGGCTCGACGAGCGGAGGACTTCCGCCTGTACGGCACGAATCTGGAGGCTCCATGAGACCTGCGCGTTCTCTCTTCCCGACCCGCAAGGCGGCATCCACAGCCACGGTGATCGCCTTGGTGGTCGCCGCCACGGGAGTCATCGGTGCGGCGGTCCGGAAGGTCGCCGGAAACGCCGCTACCCGCGCGTGTGACCGGAGCAGCCGAGTTCCGGCTGCCGTATCTGAAGGACGCCGACATCCGTTCGATCACTTTTGACGCACACGGCGCTCCCTACAGCAGACCGGTCCCCGGCGTGCCCAGCGGGTTACCGACCGACGCATACGGCACGGTAAGGGTCTCCCACTACTCGGCCGAGCGGGATACCACCTACACGGCCACTGGCACGGTCGACTGCCTGGTGACCGCACCCGGCAGCGCCACCCTGACCGCCGTCATCACCGAGGTGAGCACCGGAGGCCCGGACTGGGTGGGACAGCGGCTGGGGTTCAGTGTCCAAGATGGTGGCGAGGACAAGCCCGGGAAGGTGCCGCGCGACCGGGTGGGATTCTCCTGGGACGGCGGAGTGAATTGGACGACTACCGGCGCTGACGCGCACATGGATTCGGTGAACTCCTGCATGGCGCCGGCCCCCTTCGCCATCGTCACGACGGGCGGGTACCGGGTCCGGCACGCCGATTCCCCGCTCTGGCCGACGGACTGATCCCCAGCGGACCGAACTGCGCGGCCCGCAGGTGCTGACGTCGACTGAAAGGAACTGCGCAGCTGCTGGCTCGCCGAACCCTCCGGACTGGGGAAGTACGTGACCGCAGCCCGAGGAAATCCGTGCTCGTCCAGGAGCCGATCGAAGATCCGCTTGACGACGGTGACACTGCTTGCGCGGGGCATCCACATCCAAGCGCAGCACCTGATCGATCAACGGCTTGTAGGGGTCAAGGCGTGTCCCGCGCGGCCGCGGCTTCTTCCGCGGCTCCAGCCAGACAAACTCCAACGCGACCTTGACCCTGCGGAATCCGACTCCGTATTCACGCATCAAGGCCAGGTACGACATCTGTCCGGGCATCACGGCGGATCGCCGCGTACAAGTCGACCTTGGACTTCGGCGGCGCCGTCGCTGCCTCATCCCGCAGAGCGTTTCGTCCAGCTCGGGTGTGGCCTGCCTGATTCTGACGGCACCCCGGCACTCGCCAGGAGAGCCTGATCGTGTTCTTGGCGAGAGGTCGCACGACCCATGGAGTATATGTACCTTTCAGTAGCTTTTGATCAAAGTTCCTCCGTGAACGGGATGGAGTTGGGGCTGTGGCGTTCGCGGAGTCGGCCGGTGACGGTGAGTCCATGCCGTCTCCTGAGGCGGCCCCGGAATCCGAGCAACAGTCCTGGGCACCACTGCTGGCGGTGTGCGCCGGGTATTTCATGGTGATCCTCGATGTGACAGTCATCAACGTCGCCGTGCCGGTGATCGGCCGGGAACTGTCGGCCTCGCTCACCGGCATCCAGTGGATCACCGACGGGTACACCCTGGTCTTCGCCGGGTTTCTGCTGACCGGTGGTGCGCTGGGCGACCGGCTGGGCAACCGTCGGGTCTTCTGCTCGGGCGTAGCCGTGTTCACTGCGTCCTCGGCCGCGTGCGCGCTCGCGCCGAACGCTCCTTTCCTCGTTGCGGCCCGGCTGGTCGAGGGGCTCGGCGCAGCGCTGATCGTGCCCGGTTCCCTGGCCCTGCTCCAGCAGGCCTACCCGGCGCCGACCGCACGCTCGCGGGCCTTCGGGCTGTGGGGTTCGATGGCGGGCATCGCGGCCTCCGTCGGCCCGCTGCTGGGCGGGCTGCTCGTCTCCACGGTGGGTTGGCGCTGGGTGTTCCTCATCAACCTTCCCGTCGGTGTGACCTGCGTGGTGCTGACGCTGCGGCATGTGGCGCGCTCCCCCCGGCGCACCACCCGGGCCCTGGACTGGCCGGCGCAGTGCGCAGTCGTGGCAGCGGTGGCGCTGCTGACCGCGGCGCTCAACGAGGCCGGACGGCGGGGCTGGTCCGATCCGGTGTTTCTCGCCGGGGTGGGCCTGGCCGTGCTGGCCGCCGCGGCGTTCGCGGTGCGCGAGCGGCTGGCCCAGTCCCCTGTCCTTCCGCTGAGCCTGCTGCGCTCTCGTGCGATGAGCGGCGGATCCGTCATCGGCCTGCTGTTCAACTTCGCCTTCTACGGCATGCTGTTCACCGCCAGCGTGGAATTCCAGCACCAACGCGGCTACAGCGCTCTCGGCACCGGGCTGGCGCTGTTCCCGGCGGTGGCGACGACCATGTTCGCCTCCGTCCTGTCCGGGCGGCTGACCCGCCGCACCGGCGATCGTCCGCTGGTGATCTCCGGCATGCTCCTGGCCGCTGTGGGGCTGGCCGGCTGGGCTGCGGCGGGAGCCGACCCCGCCTACCCGCTGCTGGTGGTCCCGATGATGGCAGCGGGATTCGGTACCTCCTTCGCCCTCACCGGCTCAACTGCCACCGTGATGGGTGCCGCACCCCCCGGTTACTCAGGGGCCGCCTCAGCCCTGTTCAACACCACCCGTCAGATCGGCAGCGCCACCGGCGTTGCGCTCGGCGGCAGCCTGCTCGCCACAGCCACCGACTACAACACCGGGCTGCGCACCAGCATGGCCATCGGCGCGCTCGCCTACCTGACCGCCGCAGCCCTCGCGTGGCTGTGCGTACCGGCCAAGTCCGAAGAAACCGCTCGGTGCCTTTCGGCTCCGGGAAGGCGTCTGCGATCTTCACTGCAGGCCATTCGCGACCTTTGGCCTTGTGAGCGCTGGAGACGGTGACGCCGGCGGTCGACTCGTCAGTCAGCTCATCGACGGCCGCGAGGACGGCGTCGACCCCGTGAGTGTCGACGAGATCGACACATGGCCGGAGGTCACGGCCGGCCGGGTCGTAGGCAGCGCAATCCTGCTGTTCGCCCCAGGGGGCAAACAGCACCAGCTCCGGATGGTTTGTGCAGGGGCCGTCCTCCGGGTCGCGGGCCGCGATGGCCCATGCGTCCGGTCGTTGTCCTCCCCAGTCAGGGCGACGCGTCGGCCGTCGGCGAGTAGACGCATGACTCCGCCCCGGCGCCGATGTTGGTGCGGCACAGTGCCGCGTCCGGGTACAACCACTCCCCGCACCTGACGACGAAACGGTGTCGGCGCGTCGCGGCCTGGGGGGGAGGCGAACATTGTGGAGATCGCCTCCCCTCCCGACCAGCAGTTCCTGGCGGCCGCTACATCAACTGGCAGAACAAGCACGCCCAGGGCAAACGCCTACGAAAAGTCGTCACCAGGGGCAACTTTGCCTGATGCAGCTCAGGTGGCCGAGGTGCGGCGGCCGCCTCGGCGGTCGGAACTACGGCCTCGGGTCCCGGCAGCGCCACCGGTGGCTCCGCCGGCCGCTACCCGTCGGCCGGATCCACGGGCAGCCTTGCCGGAGGCAGCGCCGGTCGCCGCACCGGCCGAGGCCCGGCGGTCGGGACTGCGGCCGTCCGCGCCAACGACACCGCCCGTGGCCCCGCCGGATCCCGTCCGGCGGGCAGAACCGCGTCCACCGGTTGCGGAGGTGCCGCCAGGCGCTGTCGCCTCGGCCGCGGCCCGGCGGTCGGAGCCCCGGCGCTGCGTCCTGGTGGCGGCGGCACCTGTCGCTGTTTTGGCCTCGGCGCCGTTCTGGCGTCGACGGCCGGATCGCCTGCCGGGCTTGGTACCGGTCTTCCCGTCCGGCCGGGACGCCGTCGGTGCCGCCGGCTGAGGGACCTCGATGGTGACGGCAACGCCGGAAGGCTCGCGGGCGCCGGTGATGGTGGCCAGTTCCGCGTCGCTCGACGTGATGCGGGCCGAACGGGGGCGGATGCCCGCGTCCGACATGAGCCGGGTGACGTCCCGTTTCTGGGTGGGCAGGACCAGCGTGACCACGCTGCCGGAGCCGCCGGCGCGGGCCGTGCGGCCGCCCCGGTGGAGGTAGTCCTTGTGGTCGATGGGCGGATCGACGTTCACGACGAGGTCGAGGTCGTCGATGTGTATGCCCCGGGCCGCGACGTTCGTCGCCACCAATGCGGTGACCTGGCCGTTCTTGAACTGTTCCAGGGTGCGGTTGCGCTGTGGCTGGGAACGGCCTCCGTGCAGTGCCGCCGCGCGGACACCGACGGCCAGGAGCCGCTTGGCGAGCCGGTCGGCGGATCTCTTGGTGTCGAGGAAGAGGATGACCCGGCCGTCACGGGCCGCGATGCGCGTGGTGACGGCCTTCTTGTCGGTCTCGTCCAGGACATGGAACACGTGGTGCTCCATGGTGGTCACCGCTCCCGCGGACGGGTCCACGGAGTGCACCACGGGGTCGGTCAGGAACCGCTGCACCAGGCGGTCGATGTTGCCGTCCAGGGTGGCCGAGAAGAGCATGCGCTGTCCGTCGGGCCGTACTTGCTGGATCAGCTTGGTGATCTGCGGCAGGAAGCCCATGTCGGTCATCTGGTCGGCTTCGTCCAGCACCGTGATGCGTACCTGGTCGAGCACGCAGTCCCCGCGTTCCACGAGGTCGTTGAGCCTGCCGGGACTCGCCACAACCACCTCGGCGCCGCGCCGGAGCACACCGGCCTGCTTGGTGATGGACAGCCCGCCGACCACGGTGGCCAGTCGGAGGTTCACCGCCGTCGCGTAGGGGGTCAGCGCGTCCGTGACCTGCTGGGCGAGTTCACGGGTGGGCACCAGCACGAGGGCGAGGGGTGCCTTGGGCTCCGCGCGGAGTCCGGCCGTGCGGGCCAGGAGCGCCAGGCCGAACGCGAGGGTCTTGCCGGAGCCGGTGCGTCCCCGGCCCAGCAGATCACGGCCGGCGAGCGAGTTGGGCAGCGTGGCGGCCTGGATAGGGAAAGGGGTGGTCACGCCTTGCGCGGTGAGCGTCTTCAGCAGCCCCGCGGGCATGTCCAGACCGGCGAAGTCCTCGACGGCGGGGAGTGCGGGTGTCGTGCTTTCCGGCAGCCGGAACTCACGCCGTGACGACGCGGACGGCGAGGGTGACGAGGCGCGCCGGTTCGGCTTCTGGGGCCTGCGGGACATGCGGGACATGCAGTGATCTGCCTTCCTGGAAACAGCACAAACCGGGGTCCGCACCATGACGGTGCGGACCCCGGTAAGCGGATACGCGTCCGGCGATCAGGCGGGGACGATGTTCTCCGCCTGCGGGCCCTTCTGGCCCTGCGTGACGTCGAAGGAGACCCGCTGGCCCTCCTGGAGCTCACGGAAGCCCTGGGTCGCGATGTTCGAGTAGTGAGCGAAGACGTCGGGACCGCCGCCGTCCTGCTGGATGAAGCCGAAACCCTTTTCGGCGTTGAACCACTTCACGGTTCCCTGTGCCATGACCTTCTCCTTCTGTAGGCAGAGGCCCCATCCGGAGATGCCGGAAAACAAATAATGCGCCTGAAGGAGTTTCCCGTCAGGCGCACATAGTTTCATGGGTACCACAACTGCAACTACGGAAACCCTAGCACGGCTCGGCGGCCGAAGTGGATCAGCAAGGCGGGCGCCAGGGTTCCTCATCAGAGCCTCTCGGTGATCGTCACGTTCACCTGGCCGCCGCCTTCGTCCACTGCTTGGAGCCCGAACCGGCCGCGGCGGCCCGCAACGGGTGGCCGAGGGCGATCGCTCCGCTGTTGACAACTGCATATGGATGCGGCGTACGGGGCGAGGGCGAGCCCGTGGTCAGGTCGTCCCGGCGAACGGAGCTCTTGATGGCCTTTCAGGTGCCTGTTCCGTCGCGGTCGTCTTCGCCCGATCCGGGCGGACGACGAGAGAGGAAGATCCCCCATGGCACGACTCACCGCATACGACGACGGCCAGATCGCGAAGCGCCCGCGCGTCCCCGTTGCCGCCTTCCGGTGGGCATGGCACACGGGCCTCGTTCCGGCTCCGGACTTCCCCTCCGGGCGGTGGTCGCAGGCCGCCGTGGAGGCGAGGGACGCGGACGTGATCCGGGCCTCACTCCCCCACGAACCGATCACCGCCGCCCGGTGGCCGCGGACCGGATCGCCCAGGCGCTGGGCACGCCGAAACGTGCCCAGCGAACCGCCGCCGTGAGCGCCTTCGTGGGGGCGGCGGACTCCGCTGATTCGCGGCTTTGGCATGAGGCCTGCACCCGCGACCTGGGCCGTTTCGCATAGGTCACGCCCGATGCCACGGGCAGCCGCACTGCCGCATGGCCGGTTCATGTGCGTGGCCGGTTCATGCGACGTCTGGCGTGGATACGGTCCGCGAGGCGCCGGTCAGCCGCCGTGGCCGAGGATGGCGGTGACGCGGATCTCGACGCGCATCCCGGGGGCACCGAGCGCCGACACCCCGACCTCCGTCCAGATGGGCGCGCGGTCGCCCATACGTCGGCGGAACTGCTCGACCATGACCCGGTTGTGATCCTCGTCGATGGAGTCCGCGGCACTCGGGATGTGGTACGAGTTCACGGCGATGACGTCGCGCCACGTGGCGCCGGCCGGCGCGAGAGTCCGCTCGACGTTGTCGAACGCCTGGATGATCTCGTCCTCCAGAGCCTCGGGGAAGTTCCAGTCGTCGTCCCATCCGCCCTGCCCCGAGGTCTCGACGCGGTCCCCGGTCCGCACCGCCTGGCTGTAGTGCATGGCGACCAGTTGTGTCTCGCCGTAGCCGGGGGTGACGAAGAACTCCGGTGTGCTCGTGGCGGCGGCAGACATGGAAATTCCTCTCGATTGACTTCATGTGTGAAGTCAAAATACCACGGTTGGACTTCACGCGTGAAGTCAATCCCGCTTGGTAAGGTGTCCTCATGACCAGCCCCTCACCCCCGGACACCGGCGGTGGCACAGCGGACGAACCACTGTGGCTCACCGCGGCCGAGAAGGAAGCCTGGACCGGGCTGGTCTCACTTGTTCTGCTGCTGCCGGGACGACTGGAGTCGCCGCTGCAGCGTGAGGCCGGCCTGACGCTTTTCGAGTACCTGACGCTCAGTCACATCTCCGAGACCCCGGAGCGCCGTCTGCGGATGAGTGAACTGGCGTACCTCGCGAACGGCTCGCTCTCCCGCCTGTCCAATGTCGTCAAGCGCTTCGAGCAGCGGGGATGGGTGGAGCGCTTCCCCGATCCCGAGGACGGCCGCTTCACCATCGCCGCTCTGACCGTCACCGGCTACGAGGTGGTCGTCGCCGCGGCGCCGACGCATGTGCGCGCGGTGCGTCAGCTGGTGCTCGACCCGCTGACCGCCGCTGACCAGCGGACCCTGGCCCGCATCGCGGCCAAACTACGTACCCGCCCCGTCGACTTGGCATAGGGTCCCGCGGATCACGGCCGACGATACGAGCGGATCGCTTCGTGGCGAGCGCGTCATAAAGGATCGACCAGTCCGGCTGGCAGGGCCCCGCTTGTCTCGTATGCGGCCGGCGGAATGTACCGCCTCGAAGGATTCGAACGCGTCGAGCCCAGCGTCGAGACCGGCGCCGGAACCTACGCCCAGGAACAGTCCACCGGCCCGGGCAGCCCCGCCCACAGCCGCCCCGACGGGCAGCGCGTCAACGTGATCAGCGCCCTCACGCCGCGGTCGGACGCCCCCCCCAGAGCCTGGTCGAGCAGGCGCGCGGTAAGCCCGCACCGCCCCGAGCCCCTGCCACGGCCGCGCCTGCCCGAGGCATCACGGAGCCCCGGAAGAGTGCGGACCGGCGAAGGTGCTGCCTGCCCGGGCGACGATGACGAGTTGGCCCATCAGGCGTCACCAAGGCACGGGCCTCGTCTCTGCCTGCCGGGACAGCTTCCACGCCAAGCTGGATCACCCGGACCGGCCTGGGACTTGCGGTCCTGGTCGGGGCCGACGGTCAACTGGTACCAGGAACTGCCGCTGCCGTTGGGCTTCAAGGCCGTCCAGTCGATCGTCGACTACCAGGTTCACCGATTGGTACCGCGGTCGGCGGCCGCGCGCAGGCTTGCCTCCAGGGTGGCGATCAGGTCCTCGGCCGGCTTCGGCTCCACGGGCTGGGTGAGGTCTTCCCCGGCCTGCTTCGCCGCCACCAGTTGTTCGAGGGCGGCGGTGTACTCGTCGTGCACAGAGGCGAGGTCGGGTTCGGGTAGCTGGGACAGCAGCAGGGAGGCGAGTTCCAGTTCCTCCCCGGTCACCGGGACAGCCTGTGCCGGACCATGAGGTTCGCGTACTTCCTCCGGCCACAGCAGCGTCTGGACCACCAGCGTCTCCCGCCGCGGCCACACTGCCGCCAGACGCTCCCGGGCGCCCAGCGTCACCTTGGCCAGGGCAGCCCGCTCGGCCCGGGCCAGTGCCGCCACCAGCAGCGTGTACGGCCGACGGGCCACCTCCTGCGCCGGGGCGACGTAGTAGGCGCGGGAGAACAGGATCGGATCCAGGCCGTCGACCGGCACGAACCCGATCACGTCGATCACCTGCCTGCTGGGCAGGGGCAGCCGCGCGAGGTCCTCCTCGCGCAGCACGACGGTGCGCCCGCCGGATGTCTGGTACCCCTTGACGACCTCCGCCCAGTCGACCTCCCGGCCCTCGGCTTCGCACACCCCCCGGTGTCTGATACGGGAGCCATCCACAGCATGAACCTCGCGCATCTCGACCCCGTGTTCCCGGGTCGCCGGGAACAGCCGCACCGGCATGCTGACCAGACCGAAGGAGATCCAGCCCCTCCATACCGCCTGCACCGGCTTCTCCATACCTCCAGGGTCCTCCCCCGCGGACACCCGCGCACCATCTGCGGCCGCACGCCTCCGGCCGGTCGCCGATTCGTAGGCGATGTGTTCACCCGACCGAGAAGTCATCTCATGTGGAAGGGCGACTTCTGTCGCGTCGGCGCCCGAGCGTTTCCTCGATGGCCTGCTCAATGAGGCGGGTCTTCTGTGCCGGAGGGCTTCTCTTGATCAGGGCGCTCATCCGCTGGGCTTCTTCGATGGTCGGCAGGAGACCCACCAGGAGGTGTGGTAGCACAAGGCGGCGCCCAAGGATCTCGTTTTCGGAGGTGACCTGCGGCCGACGCACGACCGAGACGTTGACCCGGATGGCGTGTTCGTTGCCCGGCGGGACACCCGGCCGATCCGTCTCGATCGCGGCATAGCGGAAGCCGTGCGATAGATCGCATGCCGAGCAGCCGACAGGACCGCGGCTGAGCCGGTCACCGCACTCGGAGCAGGCCAGCCTGTCGAGCGCGGCGTCCACCACCCGCCAGTCGTGACGGTCGGGTTCGGCCGCCACCATCTCACCAAGCACCGCAGCTTCTTGAGGGCTGCGAGCGCCCCACTGGTACACAAAGGACGACCATTCATCTTCAACGATGCTGTCCACCAGCTCGCGGCAGGCAGTACAGGCAGGTGCACCGCTGTACTCGTATCCACCGCATTCGGCACAGCGGCGTAAAGCCGCCCCAACTGCGGGTCTTCCCATGGCTCTCCTCCCGTCGGCGCCGGTTCGGCATGGGAGTCGACCGACGAGCGAGTTGCTCACTGTCCTGGCCAGTTTCTCCTACCGCGCCTGACGGGGAAACGGTTGGCCGCCGAACGGCCGGGGCCGGCGGCCGTCCTCATGGCGCGGGTCGTCGCCGCCCACCGGGAACTGCGTCAGTCGGGGCTGGTCGCCCAGTTCGTCGCCACCACGAGCAGTTGGTCGACGAGTGCCGATTGAGGAGCACCTCGAGAAAAGGGGCCGCAGGGTCCGTCAACGCTCTCCGGTGCGCTCACGTCGCGCCGTGGTTTCGCTTCCGTCCCACTGGTAGCGATCTGTGCTGGGAAGGCCCAGGAACTGCAAGACGCGTTCGACGAACTCGTCGCGCAGTTGCGCGAGTGTCTCCGGCACGTTGTAGTACGTGGGGATCATGGGGTACACGGTGGCTCCTGCCTCCGTGACGGCAACCATGTTGCGAAGGTGGATGAGGTTCAGCGGCGTTTCCCGGAGACAGAGGACGAGGTGGCGCCGTTGCTTCAGCATCACGTCCGCGGCTCGTTCGATGAGGCTCGCCGTCTGGCCGTGAGCGATGCGTCCGAGGACACCGGCCGCACACGGCAAGATGATCATTGCGTCGCTGGGGTAGCTGCCGCTGGTCACCGCTCCGGACATGTCGGCCGGATCGAGGGAGCGTACTTTCGGTGACGTCGCCCCCAGGGCCCGTACCACCGAACCCGCGTCCTCGCCGGTCTGAAATTCGAAAGCCACCAGTTTGCGCCCGTTGGCCGACACCAGAAGATTGACATGGCCCACCCGGTCGTCCCTCTGAAGTGCGGCAAGCAAGGCCTTGGCCACACCGGTGCCGCCCGCTCCCGTGACTGCAACTGTCACGTTCCGCTGCGTCAAGATTTCCGCATCCCCTTTCCTGACTCATCGGGTCGGCCGCTCCAGTCCGACACGCTCGCTGATCGGTACCTCGCCAGGTGATCGCCAAATCCCCTCGGTCACTCGGCCAGCGGCTTCTCGTCGTTCCTCATTCACCCGAGCGGCCGGACTCGGATTCGGCGGCGAGGACCTTGGCTCGCACGTCGTCCGGGAAGACGCCGTCGAAGGTGGCCGGTGGGACGCGCCCGCTTCCCACCGCCGGGAGCAGGGCGTCGTGTACGACGACGGCTCCCCAGCCGTTGTGCAGTTCCTCCTCGAGGAAGCACGGGTACCACGGCATGATCGGCCCGTGCCACAGCTCCTGACGGAGCGACGGATGCACCCTGGTCGCCAGCGCCCACAGCAGATCCGAGTCGTTCGACGGATCCACGTCGTCGTCGAGCACATAGACGACCGGGGAGAGTCGGCCGGCCCGGGTGCCGTTCAGTACCTCACCGATACGGTGCACGAATCGCGCGGTGTCCATCCCCGGCATCACGTCGCGCCAGTTCTGCGGAACCGTGATCACCGTCCAGAAGCAGGCGGCACCGAGCGGCAGCCAGGCGGTCGTGATCGGCAGCCCCGACTTCCGCAGGACGGCGACAACCTCTGCGGAGATGCCGACACCCGGTGCGACGTGCGAGTCGTCGACAGGCCGCCCGGCGGCGGCCAGCGGCCAGATGGGGTCGTCCCGGTAGGTGATCGCCTCGATGCTGAAAAGCGGCTGCGGCGACGTCTCGGGCAGTGCCCAGCCGTGGAACTCCGCGAACGGCCCCTCCACGGCATCTCGCGTTGCGGACAACTGCCCTTCGATGACGACCTCGGCGGAGGCCGGCACCTCCAGATCGTTCGTCTCGCACTTCACCACGTCCACCGGCCTGCCCAGTACCGCTCCGAGGTACGCGCCCTCGTCGACCTCGGTCGGGACGGTCATTCCGCCGACGACGGGAACGCCCGGGTCGCCTGCCTGGACGAGGGCGTAAGGCATCGGTTCGCCGATGGCCTCCCATTCGCGCCAGATCATGCCGAGGTGCTGACTCGGCAGCACCAGTCCGGTCATGTGCCGGTCGTCGATCTTCATGATTCGGGAAATGGACCAGTTCGTCCACCGGCCGTCCGGTGTCCGCGCGACGATCACACCCCACGTATTGACGTAGGGACCGCCGTCGTCCTGGTGAACGAACGGGATGGGGAATCGGTCGAGACGAGCTGCTTCGCCCAACAAGATGTTCTGCTTGCAGGGCGCCGAGTCGGCTGCCACACGCCGCGGCGGGAGCAGTTCCTCCGTGCCCGCCTCCCGCAGATGTTCGACGAGCTCGGCAGCGGTCGTCGTGTACGGCAGGCCGAGAGAAAGGGAGATCCGCGCCAGGGGATGATCGGGAATGTTCGACAGGGCGCCCGGGGCTCCGATCATGCGGAACCCTTCAGCGACTCCGCTGAGGTGCTCGAAGAACGGGGCGGGCCGGCCGTTCTCGGTGGACCGTCGGGTGACGGCAGACGCTTCCAGGTTTGGGTCGATCAGGCGCGAGATGCGCTGGAGGTCTCCCAGCCCTTCAAGCGCGGCGACATAGGATCGCAAGTCATTGATTTCGGACATCAGCTACTTACGTCTTTCATATTCGGATGGGCGCGACGCCTCGCCCCAGCGCTGCGCCGATGGCACCTGGATGTCTGAAGCCGCGGCTGCCGGGCGTCAGATGTCCGGGAAGGGGTCGGTCAGAGACATGAGCACGTGATCGGCCTCGGCGGCACGCAGTTCCTCGACGGTGTAGTGCCCGCTGGCAACTCCGACCGCAGTCGCCTGTGCCGCGTGCGCGGCCTGGATGTCACGAGGAGTGTCCCCGACCACATAGACCTCGGCTCGGGTCAGATCGCGGCCGTGCAGACGAGCGGCCTTGGCCATCGCCAGGCGGGTGATCTCCGCCCTGTCCGGGGAGTCGGAGCCATAGGCACCGAAAACGAAGTAGCGACCGAGCTTGCCCGGCTCCATTTTGATCCTGGCCGCGCCCTCCATCGCACCGGACAGCAACCCGAGGATGACCCCGGCGTCCGCAATCCGCTGCAGCGTTTCTTCGACGCCGTCCAGGACCCGGTACCCCTCAGAGGTCCAGATGTCCTCCGACAGGTGCCACAGATACGCGGCGTACAGGCGAGCCATCTCGTCGTGACTGGGTTCGTGGCCGAGCACGGCGCGAAATGTTTCCCGGCCGACCTGGGGATCCGTTTCTCCGGATGATGTGTGCTTTCCGATATCGGCGGCTACACCGTGCAACCGGTCGAATGCCCAGGCCCAACTGCGTCTTCCCGAGTCTCCCGTGTGGACCAGGGTTTCGTCGATATCGAACAACACGGCTATCGGTGCGGTCATGACGCGTTCTCCTCCGGTTCGACAGTGATCGCCCGGGCATTGTTCGACGGGGCAGAGACTGTGCCCGCGATTGCGCGTTCTCACCTCCAGAGTGCGCGATGGCCCGCCCCTCGTCTCCTGCAAAATGCCACCCCGGCCGGACGGAGCGGTCCCTCCGCTGCTCGCATACGGGTGGCCAGTTGCGACGGCACGGTGTTGGTGGTGCTGTGGAGACTACGCACGTGGCAGACCCACACCTATGAACATTTGTGAACATCTGTTCGACGAGAATCGCTTGTCTGGTGATCCCTTTCATCTGGTTCATTCACCAGCTATTTCGAAGTGGGAGCGAATATGGGCACCACGGACCGAGACCTTCATGTCGATCTGCTCGTGATCGGATTCGGCAAGGGCGGGAAGACGGTGGCCGCGACGATGGGCCGGCTCGGCAAACGCGTCGTGCTGGTCGAACGGTCGGAGAGGATGTACGGGGGCACCTGCCCGAACGTCGGCTGTGTGCCGACCAAGGCCCTTGTCCACCATTCCCGCAAGCGCAGGCCGGAGGACGTGCCACAGGAGTGGTACGAGCGCTCCATCGGCGAGGTCCAGGCGCTGACCAAGCTGTTCCGCGGCAGCAACTACGACGACCTGAACGGCATGGACACCGTCACGGTGATCACCGGTACGGCCACATTCGCGGACCCGCACACCGTGAACATCGAGACCGGCGACGGCCGCCTGACAGTCACCGCCGAGACGATCCTGATCAATACCGGGTCCGAGCCGATCGTCCTGGACATCCCCGGTCTGCGGGCCAGCCAGTACACCGTGACCAGCACCGAACTGATCGACACGACCATCCTGCCGGGACGGCTGGCGATCGTCGGAGGCGGGTACCTCGGCCTGGAATTCGCCTCGATCTACGGGCAGTTCGGATCCCGGATCACCGTGCTCGAAGCGGCCCCGAGAGTCTTCGGCCTCGTGGACGACGACGTTGCCGCCGTCGCCGAGAGAATCCTGGTGGACGAAGGCATCGAGATCGTCGTCGCTGCGCACGTCACGGAAGTCCGTGACGGCGAGACCTCCGCGACCGTCGTCTACGAGAAGGACGGCCGACAGCACACCCTGGAAGCCGACGCGATCCTGGCCGCCACCGGCCGCGCACCGGCCACCGGCGGCCTGGCGCTGGAGGCGGCCGGAGTACGCACCACTGAGCGCGGGGCGGTCGAGGTCGATGAGCACCTGCGATCCAGCCAGCCGCACATCTTCGCCCTCGGCGACGTCAACGGCGGGCCGCAGTTCACCTACATCTCCCTCGACGACAGCCGTATCGTCCTCGACCAGCTCATCGGCGAGGGCAAGCGCTCCACCGCCGACCGGGTCGCCATCCCCCACACCGTGTTCATCACCCCGCCACTGGCGACTGTCGGGCTCACCGAGGCCCAGGCCCGGGCCGCCGGGTACCGGATGAAGATCGCCAGCCAGCCGGTCGCCGAGATCGTCGCCATGCCGCGTGCGTACATCGTCGAGGACACCCGCGGGGTGATGAAGTTCGTGATCGACGCCGAGACCGACGAGATCCTCGGCGCCGCCCTGCTCAGCGTCGACGCGCAGGAACTGATCAACACCGTCGCGCTGGCCATGCGATACGGCATCAGGGCGGCCGAACTCCGCGACGCCGTCTACACCCACCCCACCTCCACCGAAGCGTTCAACGACGTTCTCGCCACGATCGTCCGAGCCGACACGTAACGCCGACACGTAACAAGGCCGCCGGCGTACAGCCGTACCGCAGGCGTGCCCCCGGAAAGTTGGAGGCCCGCGAAGATGCGTGTCTTCCAGCGGCTCCGCGATCACGACGGCGAACGCTCGGCACTGCGACGAGCGGGCCGGGCAGGAATCGTCGTGCCCGCAGTGGTCGCCATCGCCCTGGAGCTCATCGGGAACCCCGAGCTCACTCTCTTCGCGGCGTTCGGCGGAATCGCGACCCTGCTGCTCGTCGACTTCTCCGGTCCCATGCGCGCACGGCTCTCGGCGCAGGTCGGCCTGGTGCTGGCCGGAGTCGTCCTGATCTGTCTGGGAACCCTGGCGTCCCGGACCATCTGGGCCGCTACGGCCGCCACCTTCGTCATCGCATTCTGCGTGCTGTTCGCCGGCGTCGTCAGCTCCATGCTGGCCAGCGCGACCACTGCGCTGCTCGTCAGCTTCATCCTGCCGGTCACCATGCCCGGCTCGGTGGGCTCGATCCCTGAACGGCTGGGGGGCTGGCTGCTGGCCGGCGCGGCATCACTTCCGGCGATCAGCGTCCTGTGGCCCGCGCCGGTTCGAGAACCCTTGCGGCTGTCGGCGGCTCGGGCCTGCGCGCTGCAGGCACGGCGCCTCCATGCGGAAGTCGGCTGCGTGCGCACCGACTTCGCATCGGCGAGCGGAACAACCCTCGACGCATCGGCCGACGACGCCACGGCGGCGGTGAAGGCGTTGCGTGCGTCGTTCTTCGGCACGTCCTACCGGCCCACCGGGCTCACCACGGCTGCGCGCGCCCTCATCCGCCTGATCGACCAGGTGGTATGGCTTGACGCGATCCTGCGGCGAACGCCGCTGAGGCCGCAGCCGAAATCGATCGCACTAGCGGTCTGTGACGTCAAAACGCAAGCCGCGACGCTGCTCGAACACGGCGCCGCGCTGCTGGAGGAGCCCGCTGCCGTCGATCCCCGCCTGCTGGACTCCGATCTGGTGCGGCTGCTCCAGGCACGGGAGCACATGGAGCACGCAGTCACCTCCGGGCTTCCGAAGCGCCTCACCCGGGTACCGCGAGGGGTGTCCGACGACGTGGTGACGGAGTTCGCGGGCTCGCTCGAACCGGGCTTTCGCGCACAGGAGATGGCCTGCGCGGTCTCCGCCATAGCGCGCCATATCGGACTCGTTGTCGCCGCCCGTCGGCGCAGTTGGTGGCAGCAACTTCTGGGCCACCACCCCGACGGAACGAGGTCCCCGCTCTCCTCTGCGTGGGAAGACCTCGGCGCACATGCGGAGCGGCATGCGGTGTGGCTCCACAACAGTGTGCGTGGAGCGGCCGCATTGGGCCTGGCCGTGCTCGTCGCGCACCTGACCGGCGTGCAGCATTCCTTCTGGGTTGTCTTCGGCGCCCTGGCCGTACTGCGCTCCACCGCGTTGAACACTGGCCAGAACGCCGTGCGTGGACTCTTGGGAACCAGCATCGGGTTCCTGATCGGTGGCGGGCTCATCTTCGCTCTCGGCACCGACACCACTGTCTACTGGCTGCTGCTCCCGGTGGCCGTGGCCTGTGCCGGCCTGGCGCCCGACGCCGTTTCGTTCACCGTCGGCCAAGCCGGTTTCACCACGGCGCTGCTGATCCTTTACAACCTCAACAGCCCGGGAGGCTGGGAAATCGGTCTCGTCCGCGTCGAGGACGTGGCCATCGGCTGTGCGGTGAGCGTCCTGGTCGGGGCTCTGTTCTGGCCACGTGGGGCGAGCTCGGCACTGGGTGAGGCACTGGCCGAGGCCTTCAGCTGCAGCGCCCGCTATCTGCACAGCGCGATCGACTCCGTCCTGACCCGCGGGGACGCGCTCGTGCGGCCGGCTCCCGCTCCGCGCGACGACCGTCAACGGGCGGCCTCGGCGGCCAGCCGCCTCGACGACGCCTTCCGCGGCTTCCTCGCCGAGCGCGGGACGAAGCAGGTCCCCCTGGCAGGCGTGACCGCACTGATCAACGCGGTCGTGGTGGTCCAGCTCACCGCAGACTCCGTCCTCTGGCTCTGGAAGGGTGCCGATCGTGTGCCCGCGGAAGATCACACCGCGGCGGGCGCGGAAATCCTCCACGCCGACGAGCCGCTGCTGGAGTGGTACGAGAAGACTGCGCGAGCGCTTGAGGGGAAAGGCGCGGTTCCCGACCCACTCGACAAGCCCCTCGCAGCCGGCAGCCTCGTCGAAGCAGTGTGCCGCGACCTCACCGCGGCGGACGGACACGGAGCCGCGACGGCGGTCAGGACGATCTGGACAGCAGACCACATCGATGTCGTACGACGCCTCCAAGCACTGATCGTGAAGCCCGCACGAGCGGCCTCGGAGCAGTGCCGGCCCTGGTCATGGCTCACCGGGCGCCCACGCAGCTCCGGGGCTCGCCGAGTTGAGGGGGATTACGGGCGAACCTAGGCTGGTGAGTGTGGGTGAGTGGGATGACACGCTCGGCCGAGCGCCCCACACCTTGCCTGCCGAGGCGGCTCTTTCCGACACGGTGACCTGCCTCATCACATAGTCGCGGCTCCATTTCACTCTTCTCGGCCAGGCTCCTCGACGCAGCGAGCACACGGTGCAGACATACATCGAGAGCACGGAGGGCGGCGTAGCGATGACCGACCTGGACACACTGTCGGTGAACACGATTCGCGGGCTCTGCATGGACGCGGTCCAGAAGGCGAATTCGGGGCACCCTGGAACTCCCATGGGCATGGCGCCCGTGGCGTACACGCTGTGGCAGCGGTTCCTGCGCTTCGATCCCGCCAATCCCATCTGGCCGAACCGCGACCGTTTCGTGCTCTCCGAGGGCCACGCCTCCACCCTGCTGTGGTCGCTGCTGCACCTGACCGGTGTCCGCTCGGTCGACCCCGCGTACGAGGTGCTGGGCCGTCCGGCGGTGACCCTCGACGATCTCAAGTCCTTCCGGCAGCTCGATTCGCACTGCCCCGGCCACCCCGAGTACCGGTGGACGAGTGGCGTCGAGACGACCACCGGCCCGCTCGGCCAGGGGGTCGCCACCTCCGTCGGTATGGCGATCGCCGGCCAGTGGCTGGCGGCGAGGTTCAACCGTCCCGACTTCACACTCTTCGACTTCGACGTGTACGCGGTCGCCGGCGATGGCGACATGATGGAGGGCATCTCCTCCGAGGCGGCTTCCCTTGCCGGGCATCTGCAGCTGTCCAACCTGTGCTGGATCTACGACTCCAACCGGGTCACCATCGAGGGCCACACCGACATCACCTTCACCGAGGACCCCGCCGCCCGTTTCCTGGCTTACGGCTGGAACGTGACCACCGTTGCCGATGCCAACGACCTCGACCAGGTCAGCCGCGCGTTCCACACCTTCCGGGCCGAGACCGAGCGTCCCACCCTGGTTCTCGTCCACAGCCACATCGGCTACGGCTCGCCGCTGGAGGACTCACCGCAAGCGCATGGAGCGCCGTTCGGGCCGGAGGGGGTCAGGGCCACCAAGCGCGTCCTCGGTATTCCGCCGGACGCCGACTTCCACATACCCGACGGTGTGCCCGACTGGTTCGCCCGGGGCATCGGTGCGCGGGGCGCCGAGTTGCGCACCGACTGGGAGAAGACGTTCGACGCCTACCGCGGCGCACACCCCGATCTCGCCGATGAGGTGGAGCGGATCCAGCGGCGGGAGCTCCCGGACGGCTGGGACGCTGCGCTGCCCGTCTTCCCCGCCGATCCGAAAGGCCTGGCGACCCGCGATTCGTCGGGCCAGGTGCTGGAGGCCGTGGCCAAGGCGGTGCCCTGGGTCCTCGGCGGGTCCGCCGACCTGGCACCGTCGACCAGGACCCGGCTCACGTTCGGCGGAGCGGGCGACTTCCAGCCCGGTGACCGGTCCGGGCGCAATCTGCACCTCGGCATCCGGGAGCATGCGGCTGCCGCCGTCGCCAACGGACTGGCGCTGACGAAGCTCCGCCCGTACTGGTCGGGGTTCCTGATCTTCTCCGACTACGCCAAGGCGGCCATACGCCTCTCGGCGTTGATGGAGATCCCCACCGTGCACATCTTCACCCACGACTCCATCGGAGTCGGCGAGGACGGACCCACTCACCAGCCCGTCGAGCAGCTCGCAGGGCTACGCGCCACGCCCGGGTTGCTGGTCTTCCGCCCCGCCGACGCGAACGAGGTCGTCGAAACGTGGCGGGTGGTCACCGCCCTCCGCCGGGAGCCCGCAGCACTGGTCCTCTCACGCCAGGCGCTTCCCACCCTCGACCGCAGCCGGCTCGCGCCGGCCGGCGGAGTCGCACGAGGCGCCTACGTGCTGGCGGACGCGCCCGCGGGCGAGCCCGACGTGATCCTGCTCGCCACCGGCTCCGAAGTATCGCTGGCCTTGTCCGCGCATGACGAGCTCACCGCCGAGGGGATCGCGTCACGGGTGGTGAGCATGCCGTGCTGGGAGCTGTTCGACCGCCAGCCGCGGGAGTACCGGGATCAGGTGCTGCCGCCGGCGGTGACGGCCAGGGTCGCGGTGGAAGAGGCGTCCACGTTCGGCTGGGACCGGTATGTCGGTGGCGGCGGGGCCGTCGTCGGTATGCACACCTTCGGCGCTTCCGCACCCCTCAGACAGCTGCTCACCAAGTTCGGATTCACTCCCGAACGCGTTTCGGAGGTGGCACACGAACTGGTGGCCGCCGACTGAGGGCGACGACATGAAAGCGACCCGGACCCGCTCTGCGAGCACAGCGTGTTCGCGTACGAAGCGATCTGCCCACGGCGCCGAACCGGACCTCGCGCACGCCTCCCCGACCAACGCCCCCATCCGTCACCGGGCCCTGAGACCCCAGGGCCCCGTCCCCCAGGAGAGCAGCCATGGCCACCGACACTCCCATGCAGCTCGGCATGATCGGGCTCGGCCGGATGGGCGCGAACCTCGTGCGCCGGCTCATGCGCGACGGCCACCGCTGTGTCGTCTACGACGTCAACGAAAGCTCGGTGAGGGAGCTGGAGTCCGAGGGCGCCGTCGCCGCCGGCTCACTCCGTGACCTGGTGGCGAAGCTGGAGCGGCCACGGGTCGTCTGGCTGATGCTGCCCGCCGCCGTCGTACAGCCCACCCTCGACCAGCTGACCGACCTCCTCGCCCCGGACGACGCGATCATCGACGGTGGCAACTCCTACTACCGCGACGACATCACGCGTGCGGCGCAGCTCGCCCCTCGCCGCATTCACTATCTGGACTGCGGAACTTCGGGCGGTGTCTGGGGACTTGAGCGCGGCTACTGCCTCATGATCGGCGGCGAGCCCGAGTCCGTCGCCCGGCTCGATCCCCTCTTCCGGACCATCGCGCCCGGCGCCGGATCCGCCGAGCCGACACCGAGCAGACACGCCGACGGGACAGCGCCGGACGGCTATCTGCACTGCGGTCCGAGTGGGGCCGGGCACTTCGTGAAGATGGTCCACAACGGGGTCGAGTACGGGATGATGGCCGCGATCGCCGAGGGACTCAGCATCATCGAGCACGCGGACGCCGGGCTTCGCAAGCGCACCGCCGACGCGGAGACCGCCCCGCTGCGCGAGCCGGAGGCCTACCAGTACGAGATCGATGCCGGCGAGGTCGCCGAAGTATGGCGCCGCGGCTCGGTCGTGGGCTCCTGGCTCGTCGACCTCACCGCCGACGCACTGGCCCGGTCACCGAAGCTGGAGGAGTTCACCGGGCGCGTCTCGGACTCCGGCGAAGGCCGATGGACGGTACTGGCGGCAGTCGAGGAAGGCGTACCCGCCGCTGTGATCAGCACGGCGCTCACCGACCGGTTCCAGTCCCGGGGCCTTGGGGAGTTCGCCGACAGGGTGCTGTCCGCCATGCGCAGTGAGTTCGGCGGACACGCGGAGAAGAGGAGTCGGCCGTGACACGCCCGGACAACCATGTGATCGTGCTCTTCGGCGCCACCGGTGACCTCGCCAAGCGCAAGCTGCTCCCTGGGCTGTTCCACCTCGCCAGGGCAGGCCTCCTCCCGGACGGCTACCGCATCGTGGGCTCGTCCCGCAGTCGGCCCTCGCTGAGCGACGACGCGTTCCGCAAACACGCACAGGACGCGGTCGCCACCTTCGGGCGGTGCGAGCCGTCCGGGCCGGCGTGGCAGACCTTCGAGGAATCCCTGTCCTTCGGCGCGGCGGACGCCCAGGATCCCGGCCCGTTGCTCGCGGCCGTACGGTCGGCCGAGGACTCCCTCGGCGGGCGGCCACGCAGACTGTTCCATCTGGCCATTCCGCCCTCGGCGTTCGCATCCTTCATCGGAATGCTCGGCGACACGGGCCTGGCGGAGAACTCGAAAGTGATCGTGGAGAAACCCTTCGGCACCGATCTCGCTTCAGCACAAGCGCTCAACGAGACGATCCACACCGTCTTCGACGAGTCCCGGATCTTCCGCATCGATCACTTCCTCGGCAAGGAGTCGGTGGACAACATCCTCGCCCTCCGCTTCGCCAACGGCTTGCTCGAACCCATCTGGAACCGGGACCACATCAGCCATGTGCAGATCGACGTGCCCGAGACACTCGGTCTCGAAGGCCGCGGCCACTTCTACGAAGGCACCGGAGCCTTCCGGGACATGATCGTCACGCATCTGATCCAAGTACTCGGCATCGTGGCGATGGAACCACCGGTCTCGCTCGCCGCCCAGCCGCTGCGCGACGAGAAGACCAAGGTCTTCGAGGCACTGCGCCCCATCGAACCCGGGCACGTCGTACGCGGCCAGTACGAGGGCTACCGTGGCGAACCGGATGTCGCCCCCGATTCGCCGACCGAGACGTTCATCGCGCTGCGGCTGGAGGTGGACAACTGGCGGTGGGCGGGAGTGCCGTTCTACCTGCGCTCCGGCAAGAACCTCGCACAGCAGCGCGAGGTCATCACCCTCGGCCTGCGCGAGCCGCCCCTGAGGATGTTCCGTACCGATCTGCGCCGGCAGGAGGAGGACCAGGGCAACAAGCTGGTGATCGACTTCGGGGACCCCGGTTGGATCGCCGCCCGGTTCCTCGCGAAAGAGCCCGGCCCCGCCATGCAGCTCACACCGGCATCGATGACCTTCCGCTACGCCCGATCCTTCTGCCAGGACAACGGCCTCGAAGGCTACGAACGGCTGATTCTCGACGCCCTGCTGGGCGACCAGGCGCTGTTCACCGCGGCGGACGGCATCGAGCGCATCTGGCAGGCCTCGACCCCTCTCCTGGAGAACCCACCTCCGCTACATCCGTACGCCCCCGGCACGTGGGGCCCCGACCCGGCCGTCAACGAACTCATCGAGCCCCACCAGTGGTATCTGCCGGCCGTTGGCGAGGATGCCATCGATCGGCCCGCCGGTGGGTCGCCTCATGGGTGACCCCCGCTGCCCCTGGGCACTGGGCTCCGACCTGATGGCGGCGTACCACGACAGGGAGTGGGGTCGTCCCGCGCACGACGATCAGTACCTGTTCGAGATGCTGCTCCTGGAAAGCGCGCAGGCGGGGCTGTCCTGGTCGACCGTGCTGAGCAAGCGCGAGAACTACCGGCGCGCCCTCGACGGGTTCGATCCCAGGAAAATCGCGTCCTACGACCAGCCAAAGCTCGACGAACTCCTGGCGAACGACGGAATCATCCGCAATCGCCTGAAGATCGCATCAGCCGTGAGAAACGCCCACGCCTTCCTTCAGGCAAAGGAAGCCTTCGGTTCCTTCGACACCTACCTGTGGAACTGGGTGGAGGGGAAACCAGTCGTGCATCACCCGACGCCCGGTGATCCGCCGCCCGCGAGCACCGACCTCTCCGACCGCATCAGCAAGGACCTCAAGCGCCGCGGTTTCACCTTCGTGGGCACCTCGATCGTCTACGCGTACCTTCAAGCAGTGGGAGTTGTCGACGACCACGTCGACGGCTGCCCCGCGAAGTCGAGTTGATACGCACGCAACGGCCGGCGACGGCTTGGCGCATTGCGGTGTGGCGGAGCCGGGGCGGTCCCGGTCTCACTCAAGGGCGGCAACGAGGCGCGCCCGGGCTTCGTCCAGCTCCGATGCCGGCACGTCGCTGTGCGCACGGCGGAAGTCGAAGTCGTCCAGTCCCCACGCCGGAAAGACATGCAAGTGACAGTGCGGGACTTCAAAACCGGCCACCACCAGACCGGCGCGAGGCGCGTCGAAGGCGCGCCGGACCGCGGCGCCGATCCTGGCGCCGACGGTCATCAGGTGGCCCATCAGGTCGGGGTCGATCGTTGTCCAGTCGTCGACCTCTTCGCGCGGAACCACGAGGGTGTGCCCCGTGGTGACCGGAGCGATGGTCAGGAAGGCGACCGCTCGGTCATCGGTCCAGACGAACCGGCCGGGCAGCTCGCCGTTTATGATCTTGGTGAAGAGCGTGGGCATGATGACATTGTGGCGCGTGCCGGGCCACGTGGATCACAGGGTTCAACTGAGCCGACGGTGGCTCAGTGGCGTGGTACGGGTTGCCTGCCCGGCGGTTGTGCGGGCTCGGGGAGAGCGGTCGGCCACTCGACGGGACGGGTCTGCGGGGCTCCTTTGGAGAGGTCGATCAGTTCACCGCCGTGGCTGATCTGTACGGGTTCGCCCTCCACCACCGTGTAGGTGACGTGTGAACGGGTGACGTCGATCCGCAGGCAGCGTTGCCGGAACCGCAGGGAGAACGCCAGCCGGCTGAGCTGTTCGGGAAGCCTGGGGGCGAAGTACGGGATGTCCCCGTGGTCGCGCATGCCGCCGAAGCCTGCGACCAGACCGAACCAGGTCCCTGCGAGGGAGGCGATGTGCAGGCCGTCGCGGGTGTTCCTCTCCAGGTCCTCCAGGTCCATCAGCGCGGCCTCCCCCAGATAGTCGTAGGCCAGACGCAGGTGGCCCACGTCGGCGGCCAGAACACACTGGACGCAGGCCGACAGCGAGGAGTCCCGGACGGTCAGCGGTTCGTAGTAGGAGAAGTTCCGCGCCTTCTGGTCCTCTTCGAAGGCATCACCGCACAGGAGCATCGCCAGGACCAGGTCCGCTTGTTTGACCACCTGCTTCCTGTACAGGTCGAAATAGGGGAAGTGCAGCATCAGGGGGTACCGCTCGGGCGGCGTGCCCTTGAAATCCCACATGTCGAGACGGGTGTAGCCCGCCGACTGCTCGTGGACTCCCAGGGCGCGGTTGTAGGGCACGGACATCGCCTTGGCCGCTTCACGCCAGGCCGCGGTCTCCGCCTCGTCGACGCCGAGTTCTGCGGCCTGCGCCGCGTGGCGCCCGGCCGCGTCGGCGGCGGCCCGCAGATTCACCCGGGCCATGAGGTTGGTGTAGGCGTTGTCGTTGGCGAGCGCGCTGTACTCGTCGGGGCCGGTGACGCCGTCGATGTGGAAGCGGCCCCCGGAGTCTTGGTGGCCGAGGGAGTGCCACAGCCGGGCGGTCTCCACCAGGAGTTCCAGACCGGTCCGCCGTTCGAAGTCCTCGTCGCCGGTGACCCGGACGTAGCGCACGACGGCTGCGGCGATGTCGGCGTTGATGTGGAACGCCGCGGTGCCGGCCGGCCAGTACCCGGAGCATTCCGCTCCCTCGATCGTCCGCCACGGGAAGGCCGCGCCCCGCAGTCCGAGCTGGCGGGCGCGGTCACGCGCCGCCGGCAGGGTGGTCTGCCGCCAGCCCAGAGCCTCGGCGACGCAGTTCGGCGAGGTGTACGTGAGTACCGGCAGGACGAACGTCTCGGTGTCCCAGAAGGCGTGTCCGTCGTATCCGGAGCCGGTGAGGCCCTTGGCCGGGATCGCCCGGTGCTCGGCCCGGGCACCGGCCTGCAGGACGTGGAAGACGGCGAAGCGGACGGCTTGCTGGATCTCGGCATCGCCTTCGACCTCGATGTCGGCGTACCGCCAGAAGCCGTCGAGAAACTCTCGCTGCTGGTCGACCAGGCCCTGCCAGCCGGTGCTGCGGGCACCGGCGAGCGCGGCCTCGACCTGGTCCCGGACCGCCGGCAGCGATCGCTCCGCCGACCAGCCGTAAGAGACGAACTTCTCGATGCGCAGTGTCTCGCCGGGGTCCAGGACAGCGGTGACGGTGACACGGCCCACGTCGTGCGCGCTCTCACCGGACGTCTGGGTGGATCCGGGGCCACGCACCACATGGTCGGCCGCGGCCGCGACACGCTGATGACTGCGTTCCGTGTGGTGCACCAGGCGCAACCGCGTGTCGTGCGCGTAGTGCTCCTCGGGCCGCAGGGGCGACTCCAGGGCAGCGGCCGTCCGGGGATCGCCGGTGAGCGGGGGCAGTTGCTCGTTGGCGACGAGTTCCGACTGGACCACCACGTTCGTCCGGGCGTCCAGTGGCTCCACTTCGTACGCGATGGCCGCGATGGCCCGATGGGTGAAGGAGACCAGCCGGGTGGAGTGCACACGTACCGTCCTGCCGACCGGCGATGTCCACTCGCAGACGCGGTGGAGCAGTCCGCTGCGCAGGTCGAGCACGCGCTCATGGGAACGCAACTGTCCGTAGCGCAGGTCGAACGGTTCGTCGTCGACCAGCAGCCGGATGACCTTGCCGTTGGTCACGTTGATCACCGTCTGGTCGGATTCCGGGAATCCATAGCCCGCTTCCGCGTACGGCATCGGATGCTGCTCGTACACGCCGTTGAGGTAGCTGCCTGGCAGGCCGTGCGGCTCGCCCTCGTCGAGGTTGCCGCGCCAGCCGACATGTCCGTTGGACAGGGAGAAGACGGATTCGCTCTGGGCCAGCACGTCGAGGTTCAGTTCGGTCTCGCGCAGGCACCATGGCTCGACGGCGTAGGCGGGGTGGCTGATCACGTCCCGCTCCCCAACAGCTCGGAGAGGTCCGACACCACGATGTCGGCGCCGTGCCGGCGCAGCGCGTCCGCCTGGCCGACGCGGTCGACGCCCACCACGGCCCCGAAGCCACCGGACCGTCCTGCGTCCATACCGGCCAGGGCGTCCTCGAACACGGCCGCAGCCCCGGGTTCGGCCCCCAGGTCGTGCGCGGCTTCCAGGAAGGTGTCCGGGTGCGGCTTGCCAGGGAGCCCGCGCTCAACCGCGACTCGGCCGTCGATCCGCACGTCGAAACGGTCTTCCATGCCGGCGGAGATCAGGATTTCACGGCAGTTGGCGCTGGAGGAGACGACGGCCGTGCCGAGCCCGGCTGCCCGTACGGCATCGACATAGCGGACCGACCCCGGATACGGCTCGACACCTTGCGTGCGGATCTTCTCCAGAAACAACGCGTTCTTGCGGTTGCCGAGCCCGCGCACCGTTTCCGCCTCCGGTGGATCGTCATCCTTTCCCTCCGGCAGCTCGATTCCGCGGGAGGCCAGGAAAACACGCACCCCGTCGACGCGGGGACGCCCGTCGACGTACCGCTCATAGTCGGCCGTCGCGTCGAAGGGACGGAAGTCGGGCCCCTCCCGCCGCCGCAGGAAGCCGTCGAAGGCTTCCTTCCACGCGGCGGCATGCACGACTGCGGTCTCGGTCAGTACGCCGTCGAGATCGAACAGACACACTCGGACTCTGTCCGGAAGGCCCATCTTTGTCATATTTGACCGACTACCCGCGCCGCTCTTCCCCATTCACGCCGACGCCGGGGGGAGGCGCGGGGCCGACTCTGGTCGCACCGGGTGCGGGGGCTACTGCTCCGTTCGGCCGACCGCACGAGCTGCTTGGCAGGAGCGCCTGGAGCACGCTGATACAAAGCACCGTGCAACTCGGTATCAATCACTCGACGAGCCGCCGTGCCGGAGCGGCGACGACGGCGACCCCGTCATGGCGAGCACATCATGGGGACCGCGCAGCAAGGCCGAGCCTGGGCTTCGAGATGTCGATCTCGTCAGTAACGAAAGGATCCGGTCATGACATCTTCACCTGCACCCGCATCTGCATCTGCCTCCATGCAGGGAAAGGTCGCGCTCGTGACCGGGGCAACCAGCGGCATCGGCGCGGCCGTGGCAGAGGCCCTGGGCAGGCGCGGCGCGCGTGTGCTGGTGGCCGGCCGCGACGCCGCTCGCGGTGACGCCGTCGTAGGGGCGATCAGGGAGCGCGGTGGGGAGGCGGACTTCGTGGGCGCCGAGCTGGGTGATGTCCAGGCAGTACGACGGCTCGCCCATGACGCCCTGGAACTGGGCGGCGGCCGCGTCGACGTTGTGGTCAACAACGCCGGGATCTACCCCTTCGGACCGACGGACGACACGGAGGAGAGCCTTTTCGACGCGGTGTACGCGCTCAACGTCAAGGCCCCGTTCTACCTGGTGGCCGAACTCGCCCCGGGGATGGCCGACCGCGGCAGCGGAGTGATCGTGAACGTGAGCACCATCGCGGCCGCGCTCGGGTTCCCCGGCATGGCGCTGTACGGGTCGAGCAAGGCGGCACTGAACCTGCTGACGAAGGCGTGGGCAGCCGAGTACGGCCCGCGGGGAGTACGGGTCAACGCCGTACAGGTCGGTCCCACGCTGACCGAGACCACCGCTCAGGCCGAGGAGGACCTGCAGAGCCTGGCCGCCAAGGCGCCTGCCGGACGGCCGGCATCCGTCGCCGAGGTCGCGGCGGCGATCGTGTACCTGGCCGACGACGAGGCGAGCTTCGTGCAGGGCGCGGTCCTGCCCGTCGACGGCGGTCGCACCGCCGTCTGACGGCACGCCTCAGCCCGCCGGTTTCGACGGTGACGTCGGCCAGACGTCCTCGGTCATGACGGCCGCCCGCCGAACTGCCAGTTGTGCACCTCAAGTTCGGCGTACCCGTCCGGGGTGAGGATGGCGCGTGCCGTGTCCGGGTCCGGCGCCCGTACCAACGCCGCCGTGCCCAGCCAGATGGCGCCGTCGTCGGACAGCAGCGGCCCGTAGGCGATCAGCTCGTCCCGGTCGGGCGGCACCTCAAGGTCCGCTGCCTGCCCCGCGCCTAGGCCGAGCATCAGGTACCGGTTGCCGCCGGTCCGGCCGCCGGGGAAGTCCCACATGGTGTGCCCCAGCATGTTGCGCCACCGTCACAGCAGCACGTCCCGGTAGACGCCGGCCTGATAGTTCGGCTCGTCGAAGGCGAAGGTGCGGGCCGCGGCGGGATCGGGCAGGTCGACGATGTGCACGCTTCCGGTGGGTGTCTCGCTGTCGGCGGCGAGGGTCGGCCCCCGGGCGATCATCTCCTTCGCGTACCGGTCCATGTAGGCCCAATGCTCTGCGAGCAGCTCGTAGCGCAGCGGCAGGGAGTCGGTCCGGTCGCGGTGGTAGCAGAGGAACTCCATACCCAAGGATCTCTTCACGGGGGTAACGAGGTCGAGCGGGTTTCACTGCGATGGCTGCTTGACGGCGTGCTTCACGCCTGCCGCAGCAGCTCATCAAGGCTCGTCACAGACGCCTCCTGATTCGGGTCGGCTGGAGCGCATGGTCCCAAGCCGGCCCCGGACGGGGAACCCTGATCACCGTGGGCGGTCGACCGGTGAGCGCCCGACGGCCTCGCCCCCTGCGGGAGCCTCGCCGTCTCCGGGGGCCTCGCCGTCTCCGGGGGCCTTGGTGTCGGCAGTGCGAGTGCCCTGTCATGCAGGTCGGACGGTAATCGGCCCGGTCGCTCCTCGGAGCGTTCCGGGCCGTTTACGCGCTTTGCCGGGCCTCGTGGTGACTCGATGTGACCCTCCGCGGCGGGTGGATCACCCCGATCGCGCTCTCAGCCGGAGGCTCTGGGAGGACCGGCGCTGGCGCCAGGCCGGGACGTGTGGGAGCCGCCGTCCTCAGCCGCTGCTGCGGGGCGTCGTCACCGTACCTGGATGGTGACCTTGGCCGTGCTGGTCGCGGCCGGCAGCCTGGTGGTGTCCACAGCCAGGAACGCGCCGTCGTCCTGTCGGCCGTCGGGCAGGGTCTTGCGGTGCAGGGTGTAGGGCGCCGTGTCGTTGGTGACACCATCGATGCCGAAGTCGTTGTCATTGCTGATGACGACCGTACGGCCGCCGTCGGTGGTGGCGACGCCCTCGATCTTGTCGTGGCCGAAGAAACCGCCGGCCGGGTCGAGACCGGTGACCAGGGCTCCCAGGTCCAGGTACGTGGTCTTGGTGACCGGGGTGATGCCGGCTGTCTTCAGGGCAGCCTGGGCCGTGGCGGTGTCGCCCTCGCCGACGTACGCCTCGATCGTCCGGCGGTCCTGGCCGACGAGCAGCCCGCCCTTGGATCCGTCGTACGTGCTCCCCTGTACGTTGGCCGAGGGCCCCACATCGGTCGCGCCGCTGATGTCGATCTTGAACAGCTTCTTGTACCCGCCGGGCTGCATGTTGCCGTCCCGCTCGTCGACCAGGAAGGTCGTGTCGCTGAGCGCGGTGATCTCGCTGACCGCCCCGACGTTCGTCTTGGGGTTGTCGAGCAGGTAGACGTACTCGTGCGTGGCATGGGTGCGCAGGTTGTACGTCACGATGCGCAGCGCGGTGACGTTCTTGGCCTTGACACCGGCGGGCAGACTGGGCTGCTGGAGCGCGGACTGCATCATGCCGACGAGCGTGCTGCCGTCAGGGGTGATGGTCAGGCCCTCCATGCCCCTGTTCGGCATCCGGTTGGCCAGTTCGGCCGGGAGCGAGCCGTCGAAGGGCGACAGGCGCTCGATCGCCCGGCCGTCGGCGGCGAAGTGCGTGATGTACGGCCCGTACTCGTCGGACACCCAGAAGGTGCCGTCGCGCAGGGCGACCAGGCCCTCGGGGTCGTAGCCGTACGGCGACGCCGGCAGCGCATTGCCGGCGAGGTCGATCAGGGATTCGCCCGTGTTCGCCTCGGTGCTGACATGCCCGTTGTACGGGGTGCCGTCGGCGGCGCGCAGCGGGATCGTCTTGACGACCTCCGCCTTGGTGCCGACCATGCGGATCTTGGCGATCGTCGGGGTGAAGTCCGGCAACGGCAGGACCTTCTTGCCGTCGGGGCTGTCCACGTTGGGGCCGCGGTCGGTGAGCCCGTAGAACTCGTTCTTCGAGCCGGGCACCGGGTACAGCGACGATCCGTACGCCCCGCCCGCCACCTTCACCCCGTCGATCGTGGCGAGCGGCGGAAGATGGGTCTGGTACAGCCGGACGGCGTCGCTGACTGTGTAGTCGAAGCTGTCGGTGCCCTTGAAACCGGGGTCCGGGGTGTAGCTGAACGAGCCGTCCTGATGCACGGTCAGGGAACCGTGCGCGGTCCTCGTGTGCGAGACGAGGGTCGCCGGCTTGCCGCTGTCGTTGCCCAGGAAACCCTGCCCGCGCACGGTCAGGGTCCGGCCCGCGTGGGCGGCGTAGGTGTCGGCGCGTGCCACGAGCGTGTGTTCTCCGCCGTGGTGGGCCGTCTCCACGGCACCCGCCAAGTTGCTGCCGACCATCGCCAGCACCACAGCGGTGGCCGCGGCAGTCGCCATTCTCAGACGAGACATGTGTTCCTCCTGGTCCGTGCGTCTGTCCGTGCGTCTCCTTGCGGGACGCACGACTGGCGAGTTTCGCGAGCCCACATGTCCTGTGCGGCAAAGGGGACTTGCGGGCACCCGCTGATCAAGTGACGCGGAGTTGACCAACGGGTGGAGCACTCGTCGTGCGGGACTGAACGGGCATCAGTTGTGTGTGAGCGGCGTCCGGCGCCGCGGAGGCGGTCGGCGGCGGTGAGACGGGCGCCGCGTTCTCTCCCCGACATCCCGGGTTCAGGAGGTCCTCTCCAGCCGCTCGCCTGATGACCACTCACCGAGCACACGATCTTGGCATGAACATAACCGCTTCGCGGGCCCGTCGCCTGCGCACCTCGTCGGCGATCGCCCTGGCCGCTTCCTTCACCGTCGCTGTCACCGTGCTCGCCCCCGCGCCGACGGCGTTCGCCGCGTCCAACGCTGTGCCGACGTACGAAGTCAAGATCAACCTGACCACTGCCGCGCTCGACTCGTCGCACAACCCGACGTCGGCCGTGAAATCGGCCTTCGGCATCACTGGCTCTGCCAAGGTGCGGTCGTACGAATACTTCGACACCGACGCACTCGACCTCAACGCCGAGGGCTGGAGCGTCCGCCTCCGCCACAAGTCGGGCTCGTCCTTCGAGGAGACCTACAAGAAGCGGTTCCCCGTGGTCAACGGCGACATCAACGCCGCCCTGGACGAGGCGAATGACGCGGGGTTCGACAGCAGCGACACCAACTACGACGCCGAGGTGGACTGGGGCTACGCCAAGCAGACCCTCAGCTTCTCCAACGAGAAGAGCCACAGCGCCAGCGGTTACTCCGGCACCTCGATGCCGCCGAGCAGCACCGGCCGCAACTGGCTGGTCAACGACACCCCCGGCAAGCTCGACGACTGGCTCTACAACAACTGGGGTTCGGACACGCTCAAGGCCTCACGCGCCCACGGCCCGGTGACCTCGCAGGTCTGGTCGGGCGCGTGGAAGTCCTCGGACGACGCCAGCATCGAGGTCCTTCCTGTCGTGAACGCGAGCGGGACCGGCACCGAGTACGTCATCGAGTTGTCCTTCAAGACCGACAAATACAACGACGCCGCCCAACTGCACAGCGACGCCATCGCGGTCGCCGAGGCACGCGGCTGGCTGTATCGCGGCGACATCCTCAAGACCCAGCTGATCCTGGACCGTTACTGATCGGCTGTGCCGGTTGCCTTCGTCCCCGGCACAGCAGTAGCGGGCGTGCGTCCGCAGTAGGGGTCCTGTGTCCAACTGACTGACGTGCGGCCCAGGGGTTCGGCCGTACGCCAGCCGGTCAGCCCCGCTGCGGGCAGCGGGAGCGGGTGACGTCGGCTGGTCGGCTGACGTTGTCTCAGCGCCGGCAAGTGAAGCAGGAAGGGGGCCAGTCCGCGAGGGCTGGCCCCCCTCTCCTGTGATCAGCCGGTCAGAGGCTGCCACCGGTCTTCCCGCGCGGGGTCGATGCCGCTGAGCCACACCAGGGTCCCACCGATCAGGCCGGGCTTGTCCCGTGTGGCCAGGGCCGGGGCGTCGAGCACCGTCGGGCTTCCACACGGTAAGCCGCTCGCCTTCGGGGTGGTCGGCGTTAGGGTGTCCTGGTTGGTCTGGGCCTGGGAGTTCATCTTCAGCCGGTAGACGGCTGCCACTGCGTCCGGGGTCATCAGAGCTGGGTTCCCGGCAGGCATCCCCAGCCGTTGGTCCCGTCGTCGCCGGCTGTCCTGGTGGGCCTGGTGCCCGACCGGCGACTCCGTGTACCGCTGCGCCGGGTCGTGCCGTCGATGTGCACATCCAGGCGGCGCGCTGCTGTGCGCCATCGGACGTGCGGGCCATCACGGCCTTGTGGAGCGGGGCGTACGACTGGGCCCGCTTGCCCGGCCTCGCGGCCATGGCCTTTGTTGTTTGTCGCGACTCCGCTCCGCGTTCACGCCGCATTCGGTTCCTCGTTCGAGGCTCAACGACGGTAGTCCCCACCCCAGTTGACTGAAGGGCCTAAGGCTGATGGACAAGGGTTTCGACGGTTCCGAGGGCGCGGCGATCTCGCGCCGCCGGTTGGTCAAGTACGCCGGCGCCGGGGCGACGCTGGCAGCGGCAAGCCCGTTGGTGGGCGGTGGCCCCGCGGCGGCGGCCGACGATGCCGAGCGCACGAACGGCAGCTCCAGCTCTCGTGGCAGGGTGTGGCGCGCCGGCGACCACCATGTGCACTCGGAATACAGCGGCACGTTCGACACGACGACGAATCCGCCGACGTTCCAGAAGGGCGGGGACGCCGTCTACCCGATCGTCACCAATGCGATCATGGCCAAGCACTTCGGTCTGACCTGGGTGATGTGCACCGACCACGGCGGACCGACGCACTCCAAGGTGAACCTTGAGCAGGCCTACCCCGACCTCCTGCGCTCACGCGTCCTGGTACCGGAGGTCCTTCAGTTCTGGGGAATGGAGTTCGACGCGCCCGCCCTGGACCACCACACGCTGATGATCCCTCACCACCGTGACGAGGCCCAGCAGCTCTTCGAACTGGAGAGCCGCTTCGCCAAGCGCGACGCCTTCCCCAACGATCCGGGCCGTGACACCGAGGCCAAGATGATCGAGTTCCTGAAGGCCGCGAAGGACATGAGACGCAAGCCGCTGGTCATCGCACACCATGCCTCGCGTTCCGCGACGGGGCTGGGCGTGTACGGGCAGGACACTCCCCGGGAGTTCCGCAACGGCAACAACGTCGCACCGGACATCTACGTCGGTTTCGAGGGGGCTCCCGGTCACCAGGCGGGCCCGCTCATCGGCGAGGCACGCGGGGGTTACGGCAGCTACCCCACCCACGGTGGCTTCGACCAGATGACGGCTCGCGTCGGTGGCCTGTGGGACGCGCTGCTCGGCGAGGGTCGGCGCTGGTGGATCACCGCGACCTCGGATTCGCACGTGCACTGGACGCGCGGCGGCTCCGACTTCTGGCCCGGTGAGTACAGCAAGACCCATGTGCTGGCCCGGCAGGACTACGCCGACATCATGGACGGGCTCCGCAACGGGCGCGTGTGGGTCGGTACAGGGGACCTGATCACCAGCCTCGACCTCACGGCGAGCAACCAGGACCGGGAAGCAGCCATGGGCGAGACGCTCACCGTCAGTGCCCGCAACCGCACCGATGTCGACATAGAGATCAAGTTCCGGCCGCTGGACGGCAAGAACGCCAACGGAGACCGTCCGGAAGTCACGCGCGTCGACCTGATCGTCGGCGGTATCACCGGCCCGAGCGCCGACCTCGACGCGGACACCAACCCCACTACGAAGGTGGTGGCGAGGTTCGGCCCGCGCGACTGGCGCAAGCAGGGCAAGGACTACGTGATCCGCTACACCCTGCGCAATGTGGAAGGTGACCTCTACGCGCGCGTGCGCGGCACGAGCACCGACGAGATCGAGCCGCTCGCCGACGGGCTGGAAAACCCCTGGGACGATCTGTGGTTCTACTCCAACCCCGTCTTCGTCCACGTCCGCTAGTCAGGATCGGGAACGGGAACAGGGGGCTGGGCACGGAGCGACAACCGCCACGCGAGTCCCCCTGTTCAGCGGGTGCGTACGTCCAGCGCCCAGAAGGCCTTCCGTGGGAACGGTGGTTGCGTTGGTTGGGCCGGGGCGTGTGGGAACGACCGGCGGTTGACTCACCGCGCGGGACGGCCCACGTCATCGGCCGTCACCTGTGCCGCCGGAACGCGGACGGAGCCGCTGCAGCCCAGGCGGTCTATCGGACCTGATTCCGGTGCCCTTCGAGGGCCGCAGCACGTCCAGGTCACTTATCGTAGCCACACCTCTACGCCACGATCGCCCACTCGGCCGGCGCACGGTCCAGTCACGACTCGTCCGGCCTCCGCAGCGCGAGGACATAGCCCGCCAACGGACAGGTTTGTGCCATGGCCCGCGGCCACCGCACGATCCTCAGGAGTCCACACGACTCCCGACCGTCACGCGGTGGCCGCACCTGTACCCCGCCGGGTTCCGACGCAAGATCGCGACGTCGGGTGGGAGTACTAAGCCAGCTGGATGCCGGGCTTCTTGGCGTCGATGAAGAAGTTCTGGGCGTCCCAGACCGGCGCGTTCGGCCGGGTGACGAACTGGACGTCCCGCTGAGTGCTGTAAACACCGGTCGGCGTGAACGTCGAGCGGATGTAGCCTCGGTAGCCGTCGACGTACTTCACCCACGGGTTCTTCAGCCACCCGTTCTTGGTCGCCTGGCTACCCGGACCGTCGCCCGTCGAGGTGACGGACGTGACGATGAACTGCTCGCCCACGACCGGGCTGGAAGCGTCCGGGATCGCGAGCAGCGCGTCCGACACGATGGTCCAGTGCAGGTCGCCGGCCAGGATGACCGGGGCGACACCCCGGTCGTAGTAGGCCTCGTAAATGCGGTTACGAGTGGGGCTGTTGGCATTCACGCCACCGAGCTGCTGGCCGACCGCCGCGACGTTCCACGTGGTGTCGTAGGCGTTGATGCCGTCGATCAGCCACGTCTCCTGCTCGTCGCCGAGCTTGGAGATCAGCGGGTCATTGTCGGCGGTCCGGTACTCGCGACTGTCGAGCATGTCGAACTGCACCAGATTGCCGACCGCGAACCGGCGGTAGATGCGTTCGTCCGGTCCGACAGGCGGGTCGACCCGGGTGGGGGTGTTCTCCCACCACGCCCTGTACCCGGCGGCCCGGCGGGCAAGCTGGGCCGGACCGTGGTCGACTCCGCCGGCGTAGTCGTTGCTCACCTCGTGGTCGTCCCAGACGATCGCCCACGGATACGCGGCGTGCGCGGCCTGAAGCTCCGGGTCGGTCTTGTAGAGCGAGTAGCGCAGACGGTACTCATCGACGGAACGGCACGCGGCCCGGATCGTGTCGGGCACGTAGGCGCCGCCCCGCACCACGCCGTTGATCGCACCCTCGTAGATGTAGTCACCCAGGTGGAACGCCAGGTCGATGTTGTCCTCGGCCATGTACTTCAGAGCGGTGAAGTAGCCCACGGCCCAGTTCTGGCAGGAGATGTGGGTGACCGTGAAGGACGAGACGGGCGCACCGGGTGCGGGCAGGGTGCGCGTACGGCCGACCGGGCTGAGCTCGGAGCCGCAACGGAAGCGGTAGAAGTACCAGCGGCCAGGCCGCAGGCCTCGCACATCGACGTGTACGGCGTGGTTGTTCTCGGGCCGGGCGAAGGTCTCGCCCTCGACCGCGATCTGGGTGAAGGCCTCGTCGTCGGCGACCTGCCAGTGGACGGGTACCGGCCGGTTGGGCATCCCGGAGCCGATCATCAGCGGCTCGGGCGCGATACGCGTCCAGAGGATCACCGAATCGGGCAGGGGATCGCCGGAGGCGACACCGAGAGAGAACGGGTACGAGCTGAAGTTACCGATGCCGGGACTCGTGCCCGTCGTGGCGGCCAGGGCGGGGGTGGCGGTGACTCCCCCGACGGCTGTGGCGGCCACGGCGGCACTCGACACGATCAGGAAGTTGCGGCGGCTGGACCCCTGCATGGCAGGGCGTTCGGATTCATCGTTCGACAAGGCCGGAATCCTCGCATCCATAAGGATCGACATGGGGTTCAGTGGGTCCGGACCCGCAGAAAGGATCTATGGATCTCCGCAACGGCCTGATGTCAGAGCTCTGACCGAATGTGTAACGACCAATGAATAGGTTTCGGCTGGTGGCCGGGAGGGCTTGGGGAGACCGCAACGCGCGGCGCCCTCGACCGATCCACTAGCTGGACATCTTTCGATGGAGTTGAAACGCCCGTCGGCGGCACGCACATTACGTTGGATGCGTTCCGGAACGCTCAACGAGCCCTTCAACTCGAAGGCATACGATATCTGTTGGGATTGCATCCGCGCGATGGCCGGAAGCGTCAGGCTCTTGTGGAACCGGCGCCCAATCAACGCCCGACGTTCCGCAGTTGCCCCAGCGTTACGGACACCGGGGCCGTGCGGCGAAGCCGCCACCCGTTGCGTCCGTCCCGTACTTCCAGACGCTCGTTGAACATCGGCTCAGGCCACTCCAAGTGCTCCACCCAGGCCGTACGCGGGGAGGCGGCGGACGGGTGGACGTGGATCTCCATGACGAAATGCGGTGCCATGGCACGGCCCTTGTGGTCGGCCGGCGCCGCGATCTGCAGGAAGGGAGTGATGCCACCCACCCGAGGAGCGTCGGGCTGTACGGAGTCGGAGGAGCCGGCCTCGATGAGCGTGGTGTGCTCGCCCACGCCGGTGAGCATCTCGCCGGTCGCGATGGGTGTGTCGAGCGTGGCGGCGAAAGCCGCGTGTCCTTCCGCGTCGTAGGCGTCCAGCGGCTCTTCGATCCAGGTGAGGTTGTACTGCTCAAGTACGCGGCCGACGCGGGTGGCTGTGATCCGGTCCCACTGCGGTCCATGACCAGCGCCGTGGACCCGGACAGCGGGGCGGCTTCCTGTGCCGCGCTGGATTTGCCGGGCTCACGTTACGGCATGAATCGAAGCCGCCTGAATTCAACACCAGCTGCCAAAGACCGTCGGCGGCGTAGGGGCACATACGCGTACATTCCCGCTCGCGCAGGCTCGATTGGGTGGGCGTGAACCGGCCACTGCCCAGACCACCGCCTGGACCGGACATCCGTGTGGCATGCCGGTTCCTGATCGGGCATCGGCAGTCGGAGAGCAGTAGAAGGAACGTTTGTGAAAGCCGTAGGGGGCGGCTCCTGTCCTGCCGCGAGTGCGCCCCCACTCCGAGGCGCCCAGGGATCTGGCGGAGAAACGTTCGCGTGTTGCGCCCCCGAGTGAGGCGAACCCTGATGGCCGGGAATCGCTGATTCGCGCTCTGAAGTCCGGCTCCTGTTGCTCTCGTCGAAGTGTTCGCCCCGCCGTCCGTCCGAGGTGAAAGGGATGGTTCGGTGCCGACGCACCGATTCGGCCCAGGACGATCGACTGCGGCGCAGCGTGGTTCGGCTTTGGGATCCGGTGGGCCCGCTCCGCGCCGTCGACATACGTTCGTCGCTGGATCCGAGAAGGGCACCATGCATTTCAGTCCCCATGAGCAGGAACGCCTGCTGGTCCATGTGGCGGCCGGTGTGGCACGGCAGCGCAGGGAGCAGGGAATCAAGCTGAACTACCCGGAGGCGGTCGCGCTGCTCACTGCCTACGTCTACGACCAGGCGCGGATCGGCCGGAGTGTCGGCGAGATCATGGACTCGGGTCGGGGGGTCCTGACCCGGGACGACGTCATGGACGGTGTCCCGGAGATGATCGACAACGTCCAGGTCGAGACGACGTTCCCGGACGGCACGAAGCTGGTGACGATCCACGACCCGTTCGACGCACCGCGCGGTGAGGTCGAACTCCACCCCGGCAAAGTCGACTTCGTCGACGAGTCGGTGCCTTTGAACCCGGAGTCGGGTGTCACTGAGATCGAGGTGCACAACCCGACCGACCGGCCGGTGCAGGTCGGGTCGCACTACCACTTCTTCGAGGTCAACGAAGGGCTTGAGTTCGACCGGAAACAGGCGTACGGCAAGCGGCTCAACGTCGCGGCCGGCACGTCCGAACGGTTCGAGCCGGGTGATCGCCGCACGGTGGAGCTGGTCCGCATCGAGGGCGAGCGGAAGGTGCTGGGGCTGCGCGGGCAGGTCGGCGGGCAGCTGAAGAAGCGGAGCCCTGGACGAGTCGGACGGTGACGGAGCTGATGACCGTGGTTGAGCGGAAGAACACCAGGACGACCAGGCGCGAGGTGTACGTAGACCTCTTCGGCCCGACGACCGGGGACGAGATCCGGTTGGCGGACACCGCGCTGCGTATCAAGGTCACCGACGACTGGTCCGGCGGTCTGTCCAGAGACCGGCGGGCAGGCCTTCCCGTCGTTCCCGCGCCCGACGGCAAAGACACGTCCGACGGCAAGGACGACTGCCAGGGCGAGGACGAGGAAAAGGTCAGCCCGCTGGTGAGCAGAAGCGGGAACGAGATGGTCTTCGGCGGCGGCAAGGTGATCCGTGAGTCGATGGGCCAGTCGGCTACGCCACGCGGCGACGGGAAGGACGGCCCTCCGGACACAGTGATCACTGGCGTGGTGATCCTGGATCACTGGGGCGTGGTCAAGGCGGATGTCGCGATCCGCGACGGGAGGATCACCGCCCTCGGCAAGGCGTACAACCCGGAGACCATGGACAAGATCCATGAGGGTCGGACGGACTGGCCGACGCGGGTCCGGCCGACGGACTTCGTGATCGGCCCGGAGACCGAGGTGATCTCTGGGAAAGGCCGCATCCTGACCGCGGGCGGGGTGGACACCCATGTCCATTTCATCTGCCCGGAGCAGGTCGGCGAGGCCCTCGCGTCCGGGGTGACGACCCTGATCGGCGGTGGCACCGGACCGGCCGAGGGGTCCACCGCGACCACGGTCACCCCGGGCAAATGGCACGTCGAACGTCTCTTCAAGGCGCTCGACGACTTCCCGGTGAACGTCGGGGTGCTGGGCAAGGGCAGCACCATGTCCCGCACGTCCATGCTCGACCAGGTGAAGGCCGGCGTGATCGGCTTCAAGATCCACGAGGACTGGGGCGCCACCCCGCAGGTCATCGACGCCTGCCTGAAGGTGTGCGAGTCCACCAACGTGCAACTGGCCCTGCACGCGGACTCGCTGAACGAGGCGGGCTTCGTGCAGAGCACCAAGGCGGCGTTCAAGGACCGTCCCCTGCACATCTTCCATATCGAGGGTGCGGGCGGCGGCCACGCCCCGGACATGATCACCCTGTGCGGGGAGAAGAACGTCCTGCCCGCGTCGACCAATCCGACCCGCCCCCTGACGGTCAACACCGTCAAGGAACACATCGACATGATGATGGTCTGCCACCACCTCAACCCGGAGCTGGAGGCCGACCGGGCCTTCGCCGACTCCCGGGTGCGGCCCTCGACGATGGCGGCCGAGGATCTACTGCACGACATGGGCGCGATCTCGATCATGTCGTCCGACGCGCAGGCCATGGGCCGCATCGGCGAGATGATCATGCGGACCTGGCAGACCGCCCATGTGATGAGGACACGTTACGGTCAGCTGCGCGAAGGCCTCGACGCGCAGCAGAAGCAGCAGCGGGAAGAGGCGGACAACTTCCGCGCCCGCCGCTACGTCGCCAAGTACACGATCAACCCGGCCATCGCCCACGGCGTGGACGACCTGATCGGCTCCGTGGAGACAGGCAAGCTGGCGGATCTGGTGCTGTGGGAGCCGAAGTTCTTCGGCGTGAAGCCACACCTCGTTCTCAAGGGCGGGCAGATCGCCTACGCGCAGGTCGGTGACGCCAACGCCTCCATCCCCACGCCGCAGCCCGTCCTGCCCCGCCCGGTGTGGGGCGCCACGGGGAACGCGCCGGGTGTCAACTCGTTCAATTTCGTCAGCCCACAGGCCACGGTCACCGCGCAGGAACTCGGCATCAACAAGTCCCTGTACGAGATCAAGGACACCCGCCAGGTGTTCAAAGAGCACATGATCCTCAACAACGCCACCCCGAACATCCGAGTCGACCCGGACACCTACGAGGTGTTCATCGAGGACACCTGCATCTCCGAACTGCGCCGACGCAAGGTGAAACAGGCGCAGGCCGAGGCGCGCTGCCCCCAGCGGCCGGCCCCCACGCACTACGCGTCGGAACTTCCCCTGGCCCAGCGCTACTTCATCTTCTGACCGCCTGGCGAACGACGAGACGGGCGGCCCGAGCAGGCCGGACGCCGCCCGTCCCGTCCCATCCGCCGCGCCCTCGAAAGGCATGGCCAGTCGTCCATGAGCCGTACCGCTCTCCTCGTCCTCGCCGACGGCCGCTTCCCCGCAGGAGGCCACGCGCATTCCGGCGGCGTCGAGGCCGCCGTCGCCGCCCAAGCTGTCCGTGATCCTGTCACCCTCGACTCGTTCTGCCGTGGCCGCCTGCACACCGCGGGCCTCACCGCCGCCTCATTGGCCGCCGCGGCCACCACCGGATGCGACCCGCTCGTCCTGGACGAGGCCGCCGACGCCCGTACGCCCGCCCCGGCGCTGCGGGCCACGTCCCGCAAGCTGGGCCGGCAGATGCTGCGGGCGGCCCGCGCGGCCTGGCCGTGCCCGGCGCTTGATCGGCTCGCACGCGACCTGCCCGGCGGCGCCCACCAGCCCGTCGTACTGGGCATCGCCGCCCACGCCGCAGGCCTCACCGCGCTGGACGCCGCACACGCCGCGGCCTTCGACAGCGTCACAACCCCCGCGACCGCGGCCGTACGGCTGCTCGGCCTCGACCCGTTCGACGCCACCGCGGTCATCGCCCGTCTCTGCGACGACATCGACGCCGTTGCCTGCCAGGCCGCCGACGCCGCCGCTCGTGTCGCCGACGAGGGAGTCGGCGTCCTGCCGGCCGCCTCGTCTCCACTGCTCGACATCACCGCCGAACAGCACGCCGCCTGGCCGATGCGTCTCTTCGCCTCCTGAGCCTTTCCGTCCCAACATCACAAGGAACCAAGGAACTCACGCCCATGCACCTCGACCACACGCACGACGCCCCCGGCGCCGTCTCCGCCGACGCCCACCGCCCCGACGGCACCCGTCGCGCCCTCAGGATCGGCCTCGGCGGTCCGGTCGGCTCCGGCAAGACCGCCACCGTCGCCGCACTGTGCCGCACCCTGCGCGACCGGTATGCGCTGGCCGTCGTCACCAACGACATCTACACCTGTGAAGACGCCGAGTTCCTGCTCCGCGAGGCTGTCCTGGCCCCCGAACGGATCACCGCCGTGGAGACCGGCGCCTGCCCGCACACCGCGATCCGCGACGACATCTCCGCCAACCTGGAAGCCGTGGAAGCGCTCGAAGACCGCCTTGGCGCCGTCGACCTGATCCTCGTCGAGTCCGGCGGCGACAACCTCACCGCCACCTTCTCCAAGGGCCTGGTCGACACGCAGATCTTCGTCATCGACGTCTCCAGCGGCGACGACATCCCCCGCAAGGGCGGCCCCGGTATCACCAGCGCCGACCTCCTCGTCGTCAACAAAACCGACCTCGCCCCGTACGTCGGCGCAGACCTGGGCACCATGGCCTCCGACGCGGCCCAGCGACGCGGCAACCTCCCCGTCGTCTTCACCTCCCTCACCGCCGACGACGGCGTCCGACCGGTCACCGACTGGGTACTCGAACGCCTCGCCGCCTGGCGCGAGCAGACCGCACGCCCCGAACCCGCCGTCACCGCACACTGACCGACCCGGCAGGAGACATGAGCACGCTCGCCGAAGACCGCCCACCCCTCCCGGACACATCCGGCGTCGTGGCGACCGCCCGGGTGCGCGCCGGGCACAACGGCCGCGCCACCACCCTCCCGCTGCTCAGCAGCGACGGTCCCTTCCAACTTCAAAAGCTCCGCCCCCGCGGCGACCTGGCTCGCGTAGACGTCATCGGCGCCATGAGCGGCCCCCTCGGCGGCGACCAACTCGCCCTCCACGCCGACGTCGGCCCGCAGGCCCGACTCGAAATCACCGCAGCCACCTCCACCATCGCCCTGCGTGGCCCCAGCGATGACGCCGCCACCTACGACATCCGCCTCACCATCGGCGACGACGCCGCCCTGCACTGGCTACCGCAGCCCCTGATCAGCACCGCCGGCAGCAACCTCCGCCAGACCTGCGCCGTCGACCTCGCCCCCACCGCCCGCCTCGTCCTGAGAGACGAACAGGTCCTCGGCCGCACCGGTGAGACCTGCGGCCACCTGACCTCCCACCTCACCGTGCTCCGCGCCGGCCGCCCCCTTCTCGACCAGCACACCTCCTACGGTCATCCCCACCCCGCCTGGAACGGCCCGGCCGTCGTGGGCTCGCACCGCGCCTGCGGCCAACTCCTCGTCGTCGACCCGTCCCTCACCCCCGCGGCCCGCCCAACGGTCCTCCTCGGCAACCCCGACACCCCGGCCCACGGCGTGCTGGTCCCCCTCGGCGGCCCGGCTCTCCTCGCCACGGTGGTGGCCGACACCGCCACCCGGCTGCGGCGCCTCCTGGACCAGGCACTGCACCGAGCGCTCACCCCGTAGGCACGAGCCCTTATGGTCATCAGCCCGTAGCGGCCGCTCCCTGCTGTCCGGAGGTGAAAGAGTGGCAAGGAGTAGCAGGTGGCCATGGATTCCACAGATTGAAGGGACGAACCGCCTGCGTGCCAGGATCGGCGGGGCGAGAAAGCACTCGCCGGCGGGGCTGCGAAAGTGAAGCTGCAGGATCAGACGTTCTTCTGGGCTGCGGCGCGGCGCTGCCGTTTGCCCAGTGGCGCCTGGGAGAGGTCCTCGGCCTGGGACCTGAGGTTCTTGTAGCCGTAGCCACGCTCGGTCAGCCACGTCTTCGCCGCCTCCTCAGCGCGTTCGGAGGCCTCCAGGATGTCCTCCTCTTCCTCCCCGGAATCCAGGAAACGGAAGGTGAAGGCGGATCGCGCTGCCAGGTCGTAACTGAGATGCCCCTCGGGCGTGAAGGCCGCGCGCAGGACATCGTGCTCTGCGGCGCGGGCCAGAAGCTCGGCCCGCTGATCGGCGCTGAGTCCGTCGAAGACACCGCGGACGGTGATACGGAAGGTACGAGTACTCATCCCACGACACTAACCAGCAAGATCGGTAGCGCTCCACCTGGTTTCCGGCGACGGACACGAGGGTGACCACGTGTCCGTCGAGGCTCGTGATCGCAACCGGATCACAGCGCATGCGGCGTGGGCGGGCAGGGTCCGAACGACCCGGCCATAGGTGGTACTTGAGTTCTGGGGGCCATGCTGCCTTGCTGCCTACAGCCCAGCGGAGCCGGAGCCGGGAGCAGAGCGAAGGCCGGACGTGCGCTGGTGCCAGGTGGACGTGAGAGGTGGAACGCGGCTCAGCGCCCGGTGGTGCCGTCGATGAGTTCGCGGAGGATGTCTGCGTGACCTGCGTGGCGACCGGTTTCCTCGATCATGTGGGTAAGTGCCCAGCGAACGCTCGGCGACGGGCCTGAACGCCCAGGTCGGGGCAGTGGTGCGCCGAGATCCGTGCATTCGTCGAGGACCTTGTTCGCGCGGTCGACGGTGGCCTGGTAGCGAGTGACGACATCGGAGACGCTGTCCTGAGGGGCGGGCTGGAGTGTCGCCTGCCAGTCAGTGACCTTTTCGCCGAGGAAGGTCGCGCTCTCGACGGCGATCAGATGGTTGAGCAGTCCGAGCAGGCTCGTGCCTGAGGGCACCGCGGGCGTCCGGACTTGAGGTTCCGCGGCTCCTTCGACTTTCGTGGCGATCGAGGCACGCAGGTAGTCGAGGAATCCGCGCAGGACCTCGGCTTCGCTGTTCGCGGTGCGGGGCGGAGGGGTGTCACGGCGACGGGAGGCGGTGGGCACGGCGTTCTCCTGGGGGGCTTGTTGGATCGGTATCACTGGATCCGGCGGATGAGCAGGACGTGGTCGACGACCTCGGCGGTGCGGCCGTCGGGGCCGACCGCGGTCCGGTGTGGCGCATCCGCGCGTTCGACCGTCCACCCCGCAGGGGAAAGGCGCATCAGGGCTGCGACCTCTTGAGGACTCGGATACCGCACGTCCGGGTCCTGATTCCATGACCACGGTGCTGTTGATCCGTGATCGACAACCAGGATTCGTCCGCCCTGACGCAGCAGGTGGGCGGCGGAGCGGAGGATGGCTGTCCTGTCCTGCGCGTAGGGGGTGTGGAAGTAGTGGGCGGTAACCAGATCGAATTGCCGTTCGGGCAACGAGTCGCGTACGTCGTGCTGCTGGGCGGTGACCCGGTCACTCAGGCCGCGTGAGCGCGCCAGCTGGGCAAGTCGCTTGGTCGCCACGGCCGAGACGTCGAGTGCTGTGACCTGCCAGCCGCGGCGCGCGAGCCACAGTGCGTCGCCGCCGCCACCACATCCGAGGTCCAGCGCATCCCCTGGGGGCAATGCGGTGGCCGTCTCGACGAGGCGGTCGTTCGGCTGCGGATCAGCGGGCGCGGGCCGCTCCGCATACACCTTGTCCCAGTACCTCACCGCGTCAGCGCGCTCCATCGGGTTCCTTCCCTCGGTTTCGGTGTGGCCAGTCTCAGCCGAGGGGCACAAGGTGGCGAGGAATCTTGCGCTTTCCGCAAGCCGGCCCACATGGACCCTGCGATGGAAGACGTGCTTGGTGGTGCAGTCGGGCCACGACTGCGTGCACGAGTACCGCCACTGCGCCCCGACCCGCCTCGGTGTGCAGGGCGCCTCGCAGCTGATGCTCATGGCGAAGTCCCGGCCCAAGAAGCCCTACTCGGGCCCGGTGGCAGCACGCGGTGACAGTGCCGATGGCCGCGACCCAGGCGGCCACCGTGGTCGCGCCCACCACCGGGCGCAGGGCCTGGCGGACCTTGCCGCCGCCGTCGGTCCACAGGGTGGCGTCCGGGGACAGCAGTTCCATCAGGGCGTTGACGTCACCGCCGGTCGCGGCGGCGAAGAACCGCTCGGTGGCCTCGCGCTGCCGGGACCGGTCGGCGGCGAAGCGCGGCCTTCGGGCCCGCACGTGCTCGCGGGAGGGTGTACGCATGGTCCTCGCCCCCCGGCACCGCCGACGTGTCGGCCACAGTGCCCAATCCGTACACCAACGTGTCGTAGGGCAGCACCCGGTCGTCGTCGACCGCACGGTCTTGGCGTCCGCGTCCATCGCCGTCACCCAGCCGCGTACGAACTGCGCCCCCGTGCCCTCCAGCAGTTCCGGGATGCTCAGCTCGGCGAGCCGCTGCCCGGTCGCCGTCATGTGCAGCCGCATGCGCTCGGTGAACCGCTCCTGCGCGTTCACCACGGACACCTGCACCCCCTCGCGCCCCTTGACCCGGGCCGCGAGTTGGACGGCCGCGGCCACGCCCGCGTACCCAGCCCCCAGAACCACCACACGGTGCGCGGTCGCCGTGCTGTTCTCCCGCTGTGCGCTCATCGTTCCGTCCTCCTCGGCCCGCTTGCTGACACCCACCAGAGGGGAGCAGGTGGCCTGGACGTGACACAGGCAGAATGTGTTGCGCGCCACAGCCCGAATCGACGAACGCCGGACCGCAGCCGAGGGGGCAGCGTGGATATCGCCATGGGCTACCCGCTGATGGAGTTGTGTCGGCTGTTCCGGCGATAGAAACCGTCACACAGACCGGACCGGAGTCTCCGGCGGGGCGGGAAGCGTCCGTCCCAGGCGGGCGAGTGGGGACAGGGCCATCAGTGCCGGCGACAGCAGCATGCCTGCGGCTGTTACCAGGAGGCTGGTGCGCGTCCCCCACACTTCCGCGAGAAAGCCGCCGAGCAGCGAGCCGAGCGGGGTCAGCCCCATGCCGACAAAGTTGATCGTCGCGGCCACTCGGCCTTGCATCCCGTCGGGAGTAACAGTCTGCCGGACGGCCATGACCGTGACATTCACCAGCTGACTGAAGATCCCGAAGACGAAGTTGACCGTAAGGAGCGCGGGAACCGTCACCACAGCGGGGCCGTGCAGTGCAGACACAAACAGGAACACGCCGTCGCCGAGTGCTGCCGCGGACACGAGCACAGCGCCATGTCCGAAGCGGCTCGGTAGGCGGGCGGCCAGGAGCGCGCCCAGGAGCGCGCCCGGCCCCACCGCCGCGAGTGCCAGCCCAACGGCGGTGCCCGACAGGTGCAGGTCCCGTGGCAGGAACAGCAGATAGACGGTCATCACAGCCGCGAAGAAGAACTGGAAGGCGGCTGATGCGAGGCACACAGTCCGCAGCGATGTGTCGCCGGCGACAAAGCGAAGGCCCTCATGGATCCGCCGCCAGACCCGAGGAGGACGTTCCGAGCGTTCCGGGATGGATTCGCGGCGACCGATCCGTCGGATCGACAGGAACGACAGCGCGAAAAAAACTGCGCTGGAGGCGGCAGCGATCGGCGCCGACAGCACGGACACCAACGCGCCGCCGAGGGCGGGACCGCCGATCTGCGCAGCGGACCGACTGCCCTCAAGCGCGCTGTTGCCCCGCACCAACTGATCGCGTTTCACCAGCCGTACCAAAGACGCCTGGTATGCCACGTCGAAGAACACTGACAGGGCCCCGACGGCAAAGGCGACCACGAACAGCGCGGGCAGGCCCAGCCAACCGAGGAAGCCGGCCACGGCGGCGGCGCCCAGTGCCAGGGTCCGGCCGACGTCCGTCAGCACCATCACCGTGCTGGCCCGCCACCTGTCAACCCACGCGCCAACGAAGAGCGAGAGCAACAGGATCGGCGCCTGCCCCACCGCGCGCAGGACGCCCAACTGGCCGGCACCGGCGTGGAGTGTCAGGACGGCGAAGAGCGGCAGAACCACCAGACTTGCATGTTCACCCAGTTGGGAAGCCGTCTGGCCCACCCAGAGCCTGCGGAAGTCGCCGTCCCGCCACAGGCTTGACGGAACAGGTCGACCGGAATCGGATACAGCGGAGGAAGAAGACGGCACAGGGACCCCTCGGGTGACCGAAGACGAGACCCGCCACCCGGCACACGACAGGTGCGCCGACCATTTCAGGCAGCGGGAAGGGAAGGCTCGCTGTGCCGCGCATCAAGGGCAGCACGCGATGACGGGCCGCTCACGGCCTCAAACGTCAACGCGTGCTCGGACGACCGGGCATGTCTTCTCTCCTCGTGAGTCACTCGCTGCGCGAACACTAGCTCCCGTTCGCCAGGGCACGAAAGGCAATTAAGGGCCGGGCAGACGGCGGGAGGAGGCCGGCTGTGCGCGCCGGGTCACGAAGGTGGGGCGGCTCAACTGGTCGAAGGGGTTGCGGACCTGACCGAGCCGCGCCGTTTTTCAACGGCAGCCGGCGGCCCGTTGCCGGATCACCGGAGGGCGGGAGCACGGCGACCGGGCTGCCTGGGATAGCGTCCCTCTCACTCCGGACAAGTGAGAGGGACATCGTGAAGGTTCAGGTACGTGGGCAGGGCGCTCGCCGGTGGATCACGATCGGGACGATCGCGTTCGGGGCGCTGTTCTTCGTCATCGGGCTGATCCTTGCCGGGGTGTCGGTCTCGTTCCTGACGGATGCGGAGCGTGCCCGGGGCTCGGTGGTGGCCCTGGAGTGGCGGAACGACGACCACAACGGCGCATCTCGCAAGACGCGAGGGAACGACAAGCCCTCGGCGTACCCGGTGGTCGAGTTCACGTCGGCGGATGGCACGCCGAGGGAGTTCCGGGACTCCACGGGTTCCAATCCGCCGTCGTACGAGGTGGGTGAGCAGGTCGAGGTGCTCTACCGCGCAGACTCCCCCGAGGACGCGCGGATCAACGGGTTCGCCTCGCTGTGGCTGCTGCCGCTGATCTTCGGTGGGCTCGGGCTGTTGATCGCGGGGATCGGGACAGGCGTTGCGTTGGCGATGCGAGGACGTTCCTAGGCACTGTCCGGCGGCCAGGCCGCGGGTTCCATGCACGTGATGGCCACATCAGCAGCACCGCGTGGGTGATTGCGGCGGCGTCGAACGCGCGGGCGGTCTTGTCGCAGTCGCCTCCAACAGGGCCCTGGTCGCCCAGTCGCGTTCCCGCACGTGTGGTTCGCGCTGCGCGGCCGCCCTCATCCGGGCACGCAGATGGCTGGAGGGGGCAAAACTAGATGTGGTCGGCCGTCATGGCACGGCGGACGCTCTCATGGAGCAGGGTTCGACGCTGCTCGTGCAGTTCGGGAGGCTCCTGCGCAGTCGCCGCGTAGACGTTGCTGACCGGTGACCACGCCATGGACATGGCGATCACCATGGCCATCACGTCGAACGGGTCGCCTTGGCGCACCAGACCGGCGGCCTGGGCCTCGGCGATGGCACGCAGCTTGCGGTCGTCGAGGCGGTCGGGGTCGTCGACCAGGTGGCCGGCCGGGCGTCGCTCCAGACGTGCCCAGGTGGCCAGTCGGATGAGGTCGGGGCGGCGGAGATACTCGTCGTAGAGGCGTACGGCCCAGTCCGCGAGGTCGGTGGCGTCGATCGGGACGACGTTCACGATCCGCTCGAGCGAGCCGAAGAAGACGGCGTCGAAGAGCCCTTCCTTGCTGCCGAAGTAGGCGTAGAGCTGCGCCTTGTTCGTGCGTGCCGCGGCCACGATCCGCTCGACGCGCGCACCGGCGATCCCATGCTCGGCGAACTCCTGGGTCGCCACGTCGAGGATGCGTTGGTACGTCGCGGCTCCACGCGAGGTCAGGGGCTGATCAGCCATGCCCCGACGCTACCAGACAGAACAGTCAGTTTGCCTGCACGGGCCGGATGCGCTTACGGTCAATAGACCGAACAGTCTGTCTACGAGGAGGCGTCATGAGGAGCACGGTTGGCTGGCAGGTGGAAGGCTCGTCGTCGACACTGCGGCGGACGTCACTGGAACGGCGAGACCTGCGCCCCGACGACATCGCGGTCCGGGTCGACTACTGCGGCGTCTGCCACACCGACGCACACGCCGTCGGCGCCCGGGATGGCGAAGAAGGCCGGCCCCTGGTACCGGGGCACGAGTTCACGGGCGTGGTGACCGAGGCCGGACCTGCGGTCACCCGCTTCACCGTCGGCGACCCGGTCGCGGTGGGCAACATCGTCGATTCGTGCGGTGAGTGCGCCATGTGCCGGGCCGGTCAGGAGAACTTCTGCCACGCGTTCCCGACTCTGACCTACGACGGCATCGACCGCCACGACGGATCGACCACCCTGGGGGGTTACTCCCGCGAGTACGTCGTCCGCGACCGCTTCGCCTACCCGCTTCCCGCCGGCCTGGATCCGGCCGCGGCCGCTCCTCTCCTCTGTGCCGGGATCACCGTCTGGGAACCGATGCACGCCCTCGGAGTGGGGCCAGGGACCCGCGTCGCCGTGGCGGGACTGGGCGGCCTGGGCCATCTCGCGGTCAAGATCGCCGTGGCGCTCGGCGCCGACACCTCGGTTGTCAGCCGCTCACCGGACAAGGTCGATGACGCTCGTCGTCTCGGCGCCCACGGTCTCATCGTCTCCACGAACCCGGAACAGATGGCTGACGCCCGCGACCGGTTCGACGTCGTGATCGACACCATCTCCGCCCCGCACGACCTCGGCCCCTACCTGCATCTGGTCGCCATGGACGGAACGCTCAGCCACCTCGGGCACCTCGGATCCATCACTGTGGAGACCACCGACCTGCTCGCGGGACGCAAGAAACTCAGCTCCGGAGGTAGCGGCGGCAGGCCCGCGACCGCCGCCATGCTCGACTTCTGCGCCGAACACGGCATCACCGCCGACATCGAGGTGCTCCCCTCGACGCAGGTGAACGAGGCCCTCGACCGTCTCCGGCGCAACGAGGTCCGCTACCGCTTCGTACTCGACATGTCCGACCTGGACTGAATGGCGAGGACCAGAAACCGCGGCGCGTCCGGGGGCTCCCTCCGCTCGTGGCCGCCTCCATTTCACGGGTCTGTTTGTGCCGCCTAATCGGGCACGATGATGTCGATCCCGTACGCCGCCACCGCCAGGCACGCGGCAAAGCAGAGCACTGCGGCCACCCGCGCCGGTCCGCCACCCGCCGAGTCGTCGCTCGGGCCGCCGGCGCGACTCCAGGCCGCGATACCGAGCGAGAACAGCACCACCACCACGATCGTGATGCCGAAGCTGGCGAGGGACACATCCACGAGGTTGTCCCATTTGATGCCCATCTCGCGCTCCTTCTGGGACTGCGGTGATCACACGGTGGACGGGCCGGCGAGCTCGCGCTCCCGGGACGGCACCTCGTTGACGTTGTCCGGGTTGACGGGCCGGCGCCGGGACAGGACGTAGAAGCCGACCGCAGCGGCCACGGCCACTCCCGCCACTATGGCCACCCCCAGGTCGCCCTGGTCGGCCACCCATGCCGAGACGCCGCCTGCCGCAGCGGCGGCCGGCAGTGTCAGAACCCAGGACACCGCGATCCGCCCGGCGATGCCCCACCGCACCTTGGCCAGCTTGCGGCCGAGCCCCGATCCCAGGATGCCGCCGGTGCAGACCTGCGTGGTGGACAGTGCGAACCCCAGGTGCGACGAGGCAAGGATGACCGCCGTCGCCGTCGTCTCCGCGGCGAATCCCTGCGGGGCCTGGATGTCGGTCAGGCCCTTGCCCATGGTCCGGATGATCCGCCATCCGCCGACGTAGGTACCCAGGGAGATCGCCAGCCCGGCGCTGAGCACCACCCACCACGGCGGTTGCGAGCCGTGGGCCAGGATGCCGGTGGAGATCAGCGCGAGGGTGATGACACCCATGGTCTTCTGCGCGTCATTGGTGCCGTGAGCCAGGGCCACCAGGGAGGCCGATCCGACCTGGCCCGCACGGAAACCCTTGTTGACCTTGCGCTTGGCGGTGCGCTGGGTGATCTTGTAAGCCAGGTACGTCGCGACCAGGGCCACCCCACACGCCAGGATCGGTGAGGCGATCGCCGGGATCACGATCTTCTCCACCAACTGAGTGAAGCGGATCGCCGATCCGCCCGCTCCCACCCACACCGCACCGATCAGTCCGCCGAACAGTGCGTGCGACGAACTGGACGGCAATCCGAAGAGCCAGGTCGTCAGGTTCCACAGGATCGCGCCGACCAGACCGGCGAAAATCATCACGAGGGAGACCTTGGAGTCGTTGACGAGCCCGTTCGAGATCGTCGCGGCCACCTTGGTGGAGAGAAAGGCGCCGGCGAGGTTCAGTACGCCGGCGACGGCGACGGCCACCCGTGGTTTGAGTGCCCCGGTCGCGATGGAGGTCGCCATGGAATTGGCGGTGTCGTGGAAACCATTGGTGAAATCGAAGGCCAATGCGGTCAGAATGACCGCGATCAGGAGAAAGGAAATACTTTCCACCGCCGACGCCCTCCCGCTGGGCGCGTCGTGCGAGTCGTGCGAGTCGCTGAACGTCCTTCGCCCGTCCCCACGCTGACGCCCGGCCAGAGCTGCCCTGGTACGCGACGAACCGGCCGCGGGGGAATCCGCACATACGACACGCCCCGCACGGCAACCTGTGACGAAATCTCTTTCGCTTTCCATCCTGACGGGGCCACCGCGATACGCAACCCGAGCGCCCGGACCCGGCCTGAACAGGCCCCGGTGAGGCGGAACATGACGCCCAGCTGTAGATCGCGCCAGCTCGTGATCTTGCTGCTGGAGTCTGCTCCGGGAGCGGGTACGAGTTTCGCCGGCCGCGAGGGGGGCGCCGACAGCAAGGTTGCGCCGGGCCGCCCCGGCGCGCGTGCGGCGCACGTCCGCACCTCACGTGATGATCCCTGTCTTCACTGAGTGTTGGTGGTGGGCTGCTCGTCGGACGAGCGAGGCTCAGGCGAGGGGGCTGAGGACGAGGTATCCGTCCAGGCGGGTGACCTGGCTGGTCTCCGGGTCGGGCGGCAGAGGGTGACCGAGAGCCTCTGAGCGGACTTCCCCGATCCACTGGTCGTGCTGGTATTCGTGGTTGATCAGGGCGACCAGCAGGTGAGTCCCGACGACGCTGAGCTGGTCAGGGGCCTTGACCCGTCCGCCGACGATGTCGCCGAGGCGTGCGTGGACGCGTTCGGCGACGGTGTCGCGGAACACGGTGAGCCGTTCGATGGTGGGCAGTGCTCCCCGGAACTGCTCGGGCTGTGCGGAGTCCATGATGGCGTCCAGCGCGGGGTCGGGGCTGGGCTCCGCCGCGGTCAGGTTGCGGATCATGAAGTGTGCGACGTGCGCCTGGTGGCCCAGGTGCCAGCCGATGGCGCTGGAGTTCTCGTGCGGGCGCCAGACGACCTCGTCCGGGCTGAGGTCCTTCCACAGTTCGTCCGTGTAGGCGCGGGCTCGGTCGTACTCCCGCAGGAGTGCTTCTACTTCGTACATGGAGGTCACCTGTGTGTGATCGGAGTGGGAGTCTGACGGGGGACGGTGGGTTCGGAGGTGGCCGCGGTCAGGACGGCACGGACCGCGCGCTCGCCGCCGGCCAGGGCACCTTCGATGTGACCGGCGTGTTCGGCGGCCGCGGTCTCTGTCGACGCCCAGTGCAAGCGTCCTCCGAGAGCCGGCTGCCGGTACAGCGCGTGCCCGAGGAGGCTGTAGTCGTTGAGGCGTTCCACCCCGGGCGGTGACGTCCACTGCTCGGCGCTCCAATCCTGGACGTACAACGCGTCGGGGTGCGCCGCCGTCGGGCCGAACAACTCGGTGAGCTGGTCGGTCACGGCCAGGCGGAAGCCGGGGCCGCCGGCGCTAGCAGGGGCGAACCCGAACAGAGCCGCCGGCCTGCCATGCGGGCCCGACATGTCGTGCACCTCCTGCAGCGATCCGGTCCGTGAGAACGCCGCACCGGCAAGACCCTGAGCGCGCCGGAACGCCTCGCGATACACCGCGACGACCTTGATCACAGCCCCCATCCAGACGGGGGTGGCACGGGCAGGACCGACGAGCTCGGAGGGAAGAGCGCCCCCGAAGTCGATGCGGGCAAGGGCCAGAGCGGGCGGCACGGCGAGCACCACGTAGGCGGCGTGGTGAACCGTGTCGACGGTGTGCACGGCCATGCCTCCGTCGGCGACACCGATGCCGGTCACTGGGGAACTCAGACGCAGTGTTCCTGCGGGCAGCGCGGCAGCGAGGTGGTCGGTCAGTGCATCGGCGCCCGCGGTGTAACGATGGGCTGGGCCGTCGACGGGGTTGCCCGGCAACCTGCGGGTGCCGCTTGCGTCCTGGTAGAGGGCGCTGCCGGCAGTGTGCTGAGGAAAGCCGACGGTCACGCGCTTCCAGGCACAACGTGTCGTATCCGGCGCCGATCAGGGCGGTCGCCGCGGCCAGTCCCGCGGCGCCCGCGCCGATCACGACGACGGAACGCTCGTCAGGGTGTGGCATGCGCGCCTTCCTTTCATCTCTGGTCGCGGCTGGGCGTCTGTGCTCAGAGCAGACGGAATGGTAGGCATGGCGGTCTGATCGCCCCAGTGCCGTTGTGTCGTGCCAGGGCGGTGCGTGGACGGGAGCCAGGACGAAGCTTGTCCAGAGGCAGTTGCAGCGGGGTGCCGTCGAAGCCGACGACGGTGAGGCAGCCGTGTGGCACCAGGCCGTCGACGAGGCCTGCCAGCGGCTTACTGCTGGCGGCGGTGGACAGGATCAACCGACAGCCCCCCATGTCGCGCAGCGCCTGTCCGGCGTCTTCCTGGGAGGAGTCGATGTAACGGTGGGCCCCGAGTTCCAGGGCATCCTTCCGCTTGTCCTCGCCCCGGGCGATGGCCACGGCCTCGAAACCCATGGCCGCCGCGAACTGCACGGCCAGGTGGCCGAGGCCGCCGATTCCCAGGACGGCCACCCGGTCGCCAGGCTCGGCTCCGCTGCAGCGCAGCGCGTTGAACGTGGTGACTCCCGCGCATCCGAAGGGTGCGGCCTCCGCCATGGAACGCCCCTCCGGAATGCGGATCAGGGCGTTGGCCGGAACGGTGATCGTCGTCGCCCAGCCGCCGGGGTAGCCCGGCGAGGTCACCGCCCTGACGGCCGACCTCAACGACCCCGAAGCCGTTGAGGGTCTGCGCAGCATCCTCAACGACGAGCACGCCGACGCCGGCCTCCTCGTCAACGCTGCCGGCGTCTTCGCACCCAAGCGCTTCCTGGAGCACACGGCCGAAGACTACGACCGCTACCAAGCACTCAACCGGGCCTTCTTCTTCATCACCCAGACCGTCACCGGCAACATGATCACCCGTGGCACGAAGGGATCGGTGGTCAACATCGGTTCCATGTGGGCCCACCAGGCCATCGCGGCGACGCCGTCCTCGGCGTATTCGATGGCGAAGGCCGGTCTGCACTCGCTCACTCAGCACCTGGCCATGGAACTCGCCCCCAACGGCATCCGGGTCAACGCGGTCGCTCCCGCCGTGGTGCGTACCCCCATCTACGAGGAGTTCATCCCCAAGGGAGAGGTCGACACCGCCCTGGACGGGTTCAACGACTTCCACCCGCTCGGCCGTACAGGTACTCCGGACGACGTCGCCACCGCTGTGACGTTCCTGCTGTCGGATCAGGCAGGCTGGGTGACCGGCGCGGTCTGGGACGTCGACGGCGGAGTCATGGCCGGCCGTAGCTGACCCTCTCCTTCTCCTGGGCGACGGGCGTGCGCACCCATGGGGGCAGCCTGCGGCCCGAACAGCTACGGCGGTTGCCGACTGACGTTGCCCTGAGGCACGAGTGGCGCTGCTGTGGCAGAGCAGTATCGTGGAGGAAACTCTTCGGCGCGCGCACCCCGCATGGCAGGGGCTTCCACAACAACTCTGCTCCGGTGCTCACACAACCCCCACCAGGTGCTTCGTAGGCGCACCCCCACGCCCAGACGGGACTCGTGGCCACAGGCGACGCGCACAACTGCCAGAAGGGACCGTGACCTGAACTGACCGCCCGCCGCCCTCGTACGCCCCATTCCATGAGGCACAGGCAGGTGAAGGGCACTGAGCGGTGATGGGAGGGATACGCATGGCCGCGACTGTGGATCCGGACCGCTCAACGTGGGATGTCATCGTTCTGGGTGGTGCCGCTGCCGGTGAGAACGCCGCTCAGTACGCAAGCCAGTTCTCCGGCCTGTCTTCGGTGATTGTTGAGAACAGCCTGCTTGGGGGCGAATGCTCTTACTGGGCCTGCATGCCCAGCAAGGCACTGCTGCGGCCGGTCGAGGTCGTGGACTCGGCTGAGCATCTGCCGGGATTGTCAGCCCGCCTGGAGGCCCCCGGGGTTCTCGCACGACGTGACCGTGTGATCAATCAACTGAACGACAGCTCGCAAATATCCTGGGCCCTCTCCACCGGTATCGACGTCGTCCGCGGTTACGGACGGCTGGCGGGCGAGCGCACAGTGGTTGTGGTCCGCCCGGACGGTTCAACCACGACGCTGACCGCCAACCATGCCGTGGTCATCGACACGGGCTCCCGCCCGGCCGTGCCGGACGTTCCCGGATTACGTGCAGCTCTGCCATGGACGTCGCGCGACGTGACCACGATGCGTGAGGTGCCACGTCGGGTGATCGTCCAGGGCGGCGGCGTGGTCGCCTGTGAGTCGGCAACCTGGCTGCGCGGGCTGGGAGCGAGCGAGGTGTCGATCGTGTATCGCGACGACCGGCTGCTGGCCCGGCAGGAACCCTTCGCAGGCGCACTCGTCGGCCAGGCCCTGCAGGACAGTGGCGTGCAGTTGTACCCGAGGCTCAACCTGTCTCAGGTCAAGCGGGCCGATCCCCGTGACACCGGGCACGGTCGCATTCATGGCGGGGAAGTCAGCGTGACGCTCGACGACGGCACGATCATGGTCGCCGACGAGGTCGTCGTAGCCACCGGGCGCATCCCGAACACCGACGACATCGGTCTCGACACCGTGGGCCTCCACCCCGGCGGATACCTCTCTGTCGACGACCATCAGTGCCTGCGGCAGGTGAACGGCAGCTGGCTGTACGCCATCGGCGACGCGTGCGGCCGCGCACTGCTGACGCACATGGGCAAGTACCAGGCCCGTATCGCCGGAGAGGTGATCGCCGCACGCGCACAAGGCTCCGCCGAACTGCCCTCTTCCGCCGTCGGACACATCGGGCTGCCCCAAGTCGTCTTCACCAACCCTGAGGTCGGCAGCGCCGGAATGACCGAACAGCAGGCACGAGACGCCGGTTTGGACGTGGAAACCGTCGAGTACGACCTCGCCGCACTCGCCGGAACCTACGTCATGCGCGCGGACTACCGAGGTCTTGCCAAGCTTGTCGTCGACCGCACCGACGACGTGGTGGTGGGAGCCACCTTCGTCGGCGCCGGCATCGCCGAACTCGTGCACTCGGCGACCACAGCGATCGTGGGCCGGATTCCTGTTTCCACCCTGTGGCACATCGTCCCCAGCTATCCGACGGCCAGCGAGATCTGGCTCCGGCTTCTGGAGACCCTCCGCTCGAAGCGGCGTACGGGCGACGAGAGATGAGTCGGCCCCTGGGCACGGCATGAGCCGTGAGAGCCGTAGCACTTCGCTCACCACACAGGCCGACCCACGCCTCACCCAGGACACGAGGCCTAAGCGGAGCGCGGGGTGAGGCGGATGACGGGCAGCTCACGGTCGGTCTTGTTCTGGTACGCGGCGAAGCGTGCCGACGAGTCGGCGATCTTCTGCCAGGCACGTGCGCGTTCTTCGCCATGGAGTTGTTCGGCGGTGACGGGCACGGTTCGGCCGTCGATGGTGATCTGCGCCTTGTCGGGGTGGGCGGCCAGGTTGTAGTACCAGGCGGGGTTCTTCGGGGCTCCGTTGGCCGAGGCCACGATGAGCCAGCTTCCGCTGTCGCCGGGGAACCAGCACACCGGGGAGACACGTGGCTCTCCGCTCTTCTTCCCCAGAGTCGTCAGGACGAGAGCATCCAGGCCTCCGAGCATCTTCCCGCCGCCCTTGCGGAGGATGCGCCGCATGGTCAGCTTGTTCAGCCAGCGCACCGCGGTGCCAGGCTGCCGGGCTCCGTAGGTGCCGGGTCGAGAGGTGAAGGTCATGGTGTCTCCGGATGTCATGCCGAGGGATTTACTTGTTCGGACAATTATGCGGGCCGCCTGCCGCGCAGAAGTGCGACGACGGACCGGCACGGCAGGCTGCGGGTATGACTGCGCGAGGGTGCACCACGGGTGCGGGTGCCCTTGTCCTGGGCACCCGCACCCGGGCGGTGTCAGCCGGGGACGGGGTCAGCCGAGGGTGGTGTAGTCGGTGTAGCCGCGGTGATCGCCACCGAAGGAGGTGGCACGGTCCGGGGTGTTGAAGGGGCCGCCGACGGCGAGGCGGGCGGGGAGGTCGGGGTTGGCCAGGAAGAGGGCCCCGTAGGCGATCAGGTCGGCGGTGCCGTCCTCGATGAGCGACAGGGCATCGGGGCCCGTGGGCTCCGTCCCCGTGAAGGGGTTGAGGACGAAGGTGCCCGGCCACGCCTTGCGCAGCCGCAGGACCAGGTCGCGAACGCCGGGGGCCTCCATCTGGTGCAGGTACGCCAGAGAGAGCGGGGCGAGGTCCTCCACGAGGGCGGCGTAGGTGGCCTCGACGTCCGTCGGGTCGCTCTCGTCGATGTCGTTGTAGGGGTTGGCGGGCGAGATACGGAAGCCGACCTTGTCGGCGCCGATGGCCTCGGCCACCGCCTTCGCGGTCTCGACGGCGAAGCGGATCCTCCGCTCGGGGCTGCCGCCCCAGGCGTCGGAGCGCTGGTTGGAGTTCGGGGCGAGGAACTGGTGGATGAGGTAGCCGTTCGCGCCATGCAGTTCCACACCGTCGAAGCCGGCCTCGACTGCGTTGCGCGCCGCGGCGGCGAAGTCCGCGATCGTCTCCGTGATCTCCGCATCGGTCAGTTCGTACGGCGTGACGAAGTCCTGCGGCCCTTCCTGTGTGTACACCTGGCCCGCGGCCCTGACCGCGGAGGGGCCGACCGGCGTGAGGCCCATCAGGCTCGGGTGGCCGACGCGTCCGGTGTGCATCAACTGGAGGAAGATCCTGCCGCCTTCGGCGTGCACGGCGTCGGTGACCTTGCGCCAGGCCGCGACCTGCTCGGCGGAGTGGATACCGGGGGTGTCCGGGTAGCCCTGACCGACGACAGACGGCTGCGTGCCCTCGGTGACGATCAGCCCGGCGCTCGCGCGCTGCGCGTAGTAGGTGGCCATCAGATCGGTGGGGCTCTGCCCGGGGCCGTACGCGCGACTGCGGGTCATGGGAGCCATCACGATGCGGTTGGCGAGCCGGAGGCCGCCGAGGTCGTGGGGGTCGAAGACCGTGGTCATGATCGAGTCCTGTTCGAATCGGTTACGCGGCATCACACAATGCCATTACTTGCTCGAACAGGTAAATCGCATCGACGATTCCCGAGCGAATGTGAGCTGCGTCACTTCTGCACTCGTCGTTCCTAGTGAACGCGAACGAAAACAGAAAGAGGGTCGGCGGTAGAATCCACCTGTTCAGGCAGTGACTCGGGAAGGGCGTGAGGCCACGTGGCGAAGGCTTCGGGAGTCGAATCGGCCGCCGAGTCCCCTACGGACCTCGCGTGCCCCCCGATGCCGCCCTCGGTTCAGGCCGGGGCCATGACCCACGCCATCTTCCGCGTGGCCCGCCTCCACCGGCTGCTCGCCGCACAACTTCTGCGGCGCGTGGGACTGCATCCGGGCCAGGAGCTCGTGATGATGCAGCTGTGGGATCTCGGCCCACAACGGCAGACGGACCTCGTGCGTCTGCTCGGCTCGGACGCCGCCACCATGACCCGTACGGTCAAGCGGCTGGAGAACGCCGGCTTCGTCCGCCGCCGTCCCAGCGAGACCGACAAGCGCGCCACCATCATCGAACCGACCATCGCCAGCCTCGCCCTGCGCAAAGAAGTCGAGCTTGTGTGGGCGGAACTCGAGAACAGCGTCGCCGCCGGCCTGGCCGCAGAGGAACAGGACAACATGATCCGCGTACTGGACCGGATCGAGGACAAGCTCAACCAGGCGGTCGGACGCCAAACGCCCCTGGCGTGACACCGCGGCCCGCCAGGCGGGTTGGCATGAGGTATGCCGCCGTCACGCTGTCGCAGCCCTCCGCACCGGGCAGACGAGCACGCGGAGGAAGAAAACGGTGGGCGCCCTGGCCGACAGCCGAGGATCTGCGGACCGAGAACGAGGCTCCGCGAGGAGGCTACGAGCTCGCGGACGGTGCACCGCGGCGCCGGGACGGGTGCACCGCTCCTTGGCGGCCATTGCCATAGTGCGTTCGCGACGACGCCGAGGACTTTCCCGGAGGCTCCGGCGAAGTGTCCGCTCAGTGATCACGCATCCCGGGCTGGGCGGCCTGGTGCATGTGCGTGCGGGGGGGGTCTGTCAGTACCTGTAACGGCAGACCCTTCTCCACCTTGTTGACCTGCGGTTTCCTCGACAGTGGCAGTAGTTGAGGCCGTCGGGTGTCACCGGATTCGAGGCAGCGGCGGCTGCCGCAAGCCCGGCTTGGCCACACAGTGGGTCTTACCGGTTCGTACCGTTTTGATCGAGGAGTTCCCATGCCGCAGCAATCCGCACCCCAGGAGCTTGCCGAGATCGCGCCGAAGCTGGTCGAGGTCACCAACAACGTCCTCTTCTCCGATGTCTGGGAGCGCCCCGGGCTGTCCCCGCGGGACCGCAGCCTGGTCACGGTGAGCGTGCTGTCCGCCCTGTATCGCAGCGAGCAGCTCGGCTACCACCTGGGGGTGGCCCTGGACAACGGCCTGAGTGTCGAGGAGCTGTCCGAGGCGATCACGCACCTGGCCTTCTACGCGGGCTGGCCCAACGCGATGAGCGCGATCAACCAGCTCAAGAAGATCACCGACGAGCGCACCGCAGCCTGAACCCATCTCCCATTTACCTCACGGATCTCCCCCAGTACCTCCCCCCAGTACCTCATGGAGCGCGATACCCCTCATGCGCAAGGTCTTCTTCGTCACCGGCGCCGGAGTCGCCGGCCTGGAGCAGCCGCCGCAGCGGTTCGTCGCCGGCGACGACTGCCTCGAAGCCGTCGAGGCCAAGGCCAGGCAACTCCTCGCACAGGTTGATGCCTCACGCGAGCTGGGCACGAACCTCGCCCACGCGAACGCCTCCTGACGCCGGTCCCGCCGTCCTCCGCCGGTCCACGTCCGCCGACCCACCGTCATCCAGCCCGTTCAAGGAAAAGAGCCATGGAACACATCACCGACACCCCCACCCTCAAGGCCCCGGCCGAGCGCTTCACCGGCAATGTCTACCTCAACATGATCGAGGCCCCCGCAGAGCCGTCGCGCCTGGCCGCCGGTCTGGTGCGCTTCACACCGGGCGCCCGCACCAACTGGCACTCCCACGCCCTGGGTCAGGTTCTGTACATCACCGACGGCGTCGGCCTGGTCGGCACCCGCGACGGCAAGGCCATCCGGGTCAGCGCCGGTGAGATCGTCAAGTGCCCGGCGGGAGAAGAGCACTGGCACGGCGCCACCGACACCAACCTCATGGCCCACATCGCCCTCGTGGTCGGTGACGGCACCGGCGACGGCACCACCTGGCTGGAGCCGGTCACCGACGAGCAGTACAGCACCGCCCTCGCCACCACCGACGACTGACCACGACAGCGCAACGGCTCCCCGACCGAAGGGGGCCCGTCCTCGGTGGTGTCGCAGGTCTCGACGAGGATGTCGTCCTCATGGCCGTGCTCGCGCATGATCGTCTCGTAGGCCGGCTGCGGATGTCGACGACGGCTGCGTGGTTGCCCGCGACGTGGGCGATCCGGCGGTGGCCGCCGCAGACGGCTTCTCACCCCAGCCTCATGCGCCGCGCGATGTGCGTAGCCAGTCCGCCAGTAGTGCGGCAAGCCCCAGGAGCACGGCGCAGCTACCACTCACCGCGGGCGTGGCCGATGCGTCGGCCAGGAGATGGGCCCCCACCGATGCGCCCAGCCAGCCTGTCGCCGCACCCACGCTGAGCAGAGACAGTTGATCGAACCAAGTCGGCCGGCGATTCCCACCGTCCGCACGTCGCCAGCGGAGCAATTGCACAGGCAGCAACAGGGCCAGTACAGAGAGCCAGGTGATCAGCGGCGCGTGCAGGGAACCGGGCAGCGGCAGACGGTAGTCCAGGGTCTGAACGGCGGCAAGCGCCATGAGCAGGGAGCCGAGCACCGCGCCCTGGATGACGGTCGTACGCTGCTGATGGAGGTGCAGACGCTGCTGCACTATCACTGCCGCGGTGCGGGTGATTTCGTCTGCTTCCTGCTTGACCGATTCCGCGTGGGAGATGTCGTCGTCGAGGAGGGCGATGAGGCCGCGGCCCAACTCTCGTTCGCCGCCGGTGTCGTTGACAGGATCGGGTGGGAGAAGCTCGGCCATCGTGTCGACTGTGATCCGTACCGAGTGCCGCATTTCGCGGAGGTCCCGCAGCGCCTGGTTGAGCCCTTGGTCGCCCACGTACAGCGCGCTGATGGCGGCCTCAGCCATGAGCAGGTCGTCCGGTCCCGCCTCGTTGGCCAGCACTTCGCCGCACAGTTCCGCCAATCGCTGAGAGGCAACTGACAGGCGCTGACACAGGGCATGGAAGCTGTGTTGGTGTGCACGGTGTACCGAGGCCTGGTGGTGCAGGCGTGCCGCACCCTCCAGATAGCGGGTGAACGGAGCCGAAGCCCCGGTGCGGTGAACGTGCCAGGTCCAGGCGTCGAAGGCGTCCTCCCGCGCGGCAGGCCCCACCGCGACTGCCTCCCACACGAATGGAGCCTGCCCGGGAGGGTCGGAGTACAGGATCAGGTAGTTGTCGGAGGTCCGTCGCCATGTCCCGTCCAGCGATGCGGCCGGTGAGGGTACAGAGGCAAGGAGCCGGCTCAGACCGCCGGTGCCGTGCCCGGCGCGCCGACCGTCGAGCGCTCGGTAGATGTAGGCGGTGCCGAGGACGGTCTGTTCGGGAAGGGGCGGCGCTGCGGCCTCCCAACGGGAGCGCAGATCGCTCCAGGAGACGTCGGGGGTGGGGAACAGCACCACCGTGATGCCGATGACGTCATGGCGTACGTAGGCGAAAGCCTGCGCCGGACGCGACCCCGTGCACTGGCGGGCCGCGAGCAGTCGGCGCCCGTTGGCGGGAAGCGACTGGGCGAGGGGCGCCAGTGCGGGCAGGTCGGCGGAGCCGTAGTGGGGTACCGGGTCACGCATGCCGAGCCGGTCGCACATCCGTGACCACATCTGCCCAACGGAGTTGATGCCATTCTCTTCATCCTCGGCGACACGGGCCAGGGATGCGAAGGTGTGGACGATCAGGGCTTGGCCTTCGAAGCGGTTACGTCGCATCGTCGTCCGCGGAGCCGGTCGAATCGGCGGGGGCGTTCGAGCCGGGTGGGGCGGAGGCACCTTCATTCCTCGCCCCGGGTACTCGGATCTGGTGGACCAGCCGGTCGAGCCGGTCTGCCAGCGGGGGCGGAGGCGGCGTCCGGGTGTCCGGCCCGCCGAGCATCCGCATCCTGTCACCCGCGAGCGAATCCTCCAGCGTGTACAGGGCGAGCCGGAGTCGGTCTGCATCCCCGTCGTCCAGAGCACTCTCCAGATCCGCGAGCGTCACCTCCAGCCGCGTCCAGACCGCGGGTTCCGCGAGGGCTGTCCCGGACAGCGTGCCCAGCAGGAAACGTGCGTCTCGCAGGGCGTCCGACCAGTCGCTCACGTGGGCACTCCTCACGTCTCCGGTTGCCGTGAACCGCGTGCAATCATAGGGAAATTACGCCAGACCGTGCACTTGAGTACCGGTGACAGGGGCTGTTCATGGCACACCCGCAGGGCGACCGGGCGACGGCACAGCAGATGGTCGAGGAGGCGGTGGCGAGCTTTGAGAAATGGCAGGGACTGGGCGACCCCGACGCCCTGCGCACCTCCTTACGGCTGTGGTCCGTCCTCGTCGAGGCACTTCCACCCGCCTCCCCCTTCCGGCCGGTCTGCCTCACGGAGCTGGGCCGGGCTCTGCGTGGATGGTTTCAGCTGACCGGAGACCACGCCGCGCTCGACCAGGCGGTCGAGGTGAGCGCGACCGCGGTGAGGGAGACCGAGGCGTTCGGCGACAAGTTCCTTGACGAGCAGCTGTCCAATCTCGCGCTGGCTCACTGGGAGCGCTTCCGGACAAGCCACCGGCTGCCCGACCTGGAAGCGGGTATCGCCGCGGGGCGCCGCAGCATTGCCGCCACTCCCCCAGGGCACGAACGCCGCCCCCTCCGCCGTAACAACCTCTCCCAGATGCTCATGCACAGGCACGAACGTACCGGCGCCCCCGCGCATCTCCGGGAAGCCCTCGACGTCACGCGCGAAGCCGTGGCGGACACGCCCCCGGGCCATCCGAGCGGTGCCCTCACCCGCTTTCACCTCGGGGAGCTCCTGCGGGAGACGTACCGGGAAACGCACGCCATCACCCTTCTCGACGAGTCGATCGACATGGCCCGCAGCGCCGTCGCATTGTCCCAGCCGGGCGCTCCGTTACGCGCCGTGGCCTGGGGAGGGTTGGCCAAGGGGCTGTGGCTCAGGGTCCAGTCGGTGGAGGAGGAGAGCGCTGTGGTCAGCGCCGACCTCGATGACCTGATCGAGTCCGCGCGGCACGCCATGGAACAGGGCGACCCGAACGACCCGGAGCGCGCCGACCATCTCCTCCGCCTCGCCGGTGGATTGCGCCGACGCGGTGAACTCACCGACGATCAGGCGAACCTCGACGAGGCGGTCGCCTGCTACGAGAGCTTTCTCGCGGAGTACCCCCAGCACGACCGCCACAACTCCACGCACGAGGACCTCGCCATCTGCCTCATGCTCCGCCACCATCGGACGAACGACGCCCGCGACCTCCGCACCGCCGTGGACCTGTTGTGTCTCGCAGCCCGCGGCCTGCCGGACTCGTCACCGGCCCTCGCCAGGATGCTGCTCGCTCAGGGGATGGCCCTTTACACGCTCTACGACGAACACATCGCGGAAGCAAGGGACCTGGACGAGGCGGCGGACGTCGTACGGCGAGGCATCTCCCTCTCCGCCGAGGGCAGCGACGCGATCTCCCTCCTGCGGTCGGCCCTCAGCGAGATCCTGCGCTGCCGCTTCGAGGACCGCACTGACGCCGCCGACCTGGAAGCCGCGGTGGCGGCGGCTCTGCGGGCGGAGCGGGACACCCCCGCGAGCGCGCCGTACCGCCCGCTGGTCGTCAACGCGGTCGGTGGCGTACTGCGGGTTCGTGCCCAGCACACCGGAGCCGGGGCCGACTTCACAGCCGCGGTCGACTTCGCACGCGAAAGCGCGCGGGGCACCGGGCTGGGCCGACGTGACAGGGCCATCGCGCTGAACAACCTGGGCAGCGCCCTCCAGGCGCGCTACGAGCATGGCGGCGCGCTCGACGATCTGCACGCGGCCATCGACACCAAACGCGCGGCGACGCGATCCGGCGGGCTCTCCGCCACGCAACGGGCAATGCACCTCAGCGGACTCGGCAACTCGCTGAGAACCCGCTTCGAACACACCGGGGACGCGGCGGACCTGACGGCCTCGATCGACGTCTGCGCGGAGGCCGTACGAACCGTGCGGGCCGGTGACCCGCACCAGGATCGGTACCTCGCGAACCTCAGCCTCGCCCTGGGAACCTCCTACCGCCGCCACGGGCAGCGCGATGATCTCGACAAGGCCGTCGAAACAGCGCGGCTCGCGGTCGAAGCGACACCGCGACGGTCGCATCGGCGACCGATGAACCTGTGCAATCTCGCGATCGTCATCCGTGCCCACTTCTCGGAATCGCAGAACCATGACGATCTGGAAGCCGCGATCCGGGCCATCCGCGAAGCCATCGACGAGGCCTCCGACGACCACCCCGACCAGGCGAAGTTCCTCTCCAACCTCAGCGGGATGCTGCATCAGAGGTACCAGCACACGGGTCAGGACAGCGATCTCGACGAGGCCGTACGCGTGGGCCGTGTCTCCGTCGCACGATGCCCTGCCGATCACGAGAGCCGTGCCAGGTGTCTGGTGATCCTCGGGGATGTCCTCCACGACGCGCGGCGCGTCACCGAGACGATCGACGCCTTCCGGGAAGCCGCCCAGCTCCCCACGGGCCAGCTGAGCGTACGACTCCGTGCGGCACGGAGTTGGGGCGAGGTGGCCTCGGCGGACGAGCGGTGGGAGGAGGCGCAGCGGGGCTACGAGTACGCCATCGAGCTGCTGCCCCAGGCGGCCTGGCACGGTCTGGAACGCGAAGACCGCGAGCACTTTCTGTCCATGGCCAACGGCCTCGCATCGGACGCCGCCGCTGTCGCCATCGAGCGTGGGGACCTCGCACGGGCCGTGGAGCTCCTGGAACAGGGACGTGGTGTCCTGCTGGCGCAGGCTTTCGATGCTCGTACGGACCTGGACGAACTCCGAGCCCTGGACGATGACCTGGCACGGGCCGTCGACGGAGTCCGGCGCCGACTCGACTCAGTGGGCGCCGCCGGAGCCGGTGGAGAGGTGCGTGACGTCTCGGCGGGCCAGGCGGCAGTGGAGTCCCAGCGTCGTCGGGAAGCGGCGGCCGAATGGGACCGCCTCCTGGAGCGGGCCAGGACCCTGGTGCCGGACTTTCTCCGTCCGCGCCCCTTTGCCCGCCTCCGTGAAGCGGCGCGCAACGGTCCGGTCGTCATCGTCAACATCGCCCGTTACCGCTGCGACGCCCTGCTGGTGACCGCCGACGCGGAAGAGTCCCCTCTCCTCGTCCGCTTGGAGCGGATCTCCCGCCCTGTGGTCAACGGCCGGGCGCGAGAGCTGATCACCACGTTGCGTGGGCCCGAGACGACGGCCCCACAAGAGCGGAATAACATCCTCCGGTCCATTCTCGCCTGGCTCTGGAACGACATCACAGCCCCGGTCCTGACCAAGCTGGACCTGCCTGCCCAGCCGGCGGAGGGCCAGGAACCTCGCCTGTGGTGGTGCCCCACCGGCGCCCTGACTCTGCTCCCCCTGCACGCCGCAGGTCTCTACGCCGCACCGGACGACGAGCCGGACACGCCGTCCCCTACCCCGAACAGCAACCTGCTCGACCGCGCCATCTGCTCCTACGCGCCCACGCTTCGCGCACTCTTGGAGGCCGACAGTCGCCCAACCTCCGTCACGACTGAACTGTTGGGCGTCGCCGTGCCCAGCGCTCCAGGAATGACCGAGCTGCGTCACGCTGTATCGGAAATCGGCTCCCTGCGCGAGGAGTTCCCCACGATGACAGCCGTCCTCGGTCCTGAGGCGACTCGTGACACCGTCCTGCAACAGTTGCTTTCCCACAGCTGGCTGCACTTCGCCGGTCACGGATCGCAGTACTCCCTCGTCGGTGCCGCATTGCACTGCACGGACCACGTGATCAGTTTGCGTGAGGTGACCGCACTCCGACTGACCACGGCGGAACTCGCCTTCCTCTCCGCATGCGAAACAGCCAGCGGAGTCGCCCGCCTGGCGGACGAGTTCGCCCACCTGGCCGGCGGGCTCCACATCGCCGGCTTCCGGCATGTGATCGCGACACAGTGGTCCATCAGCGATCTGCGGGCTCCCCAGGTCGCAAGGGACTTCTATCGAGCACTCCAAGCAACTCCGCGCACCACCGATGAAACACTCCACGCGGCCTCTGCCCTCCGCCAGGCGGTCCGCAGGCTCCGAGACGCCCGCCCCGAGGCTCCCACTCTGTGGGCGCCATACCTTCACACCGGTCCCTGACCAGCGCGCGGGCCGGCGGCCCGGGCGGTACGACTGCGATGTAGCAGCACACAGACGGTGGCAAACCGGGCGGGCGGAAGGCTGGGTGCCGTTCGGCGAAGTTCTCGTCGCTTCACAGCCCGTCCGGCCGGTCTCTCACCCAAAGAGGACGATCGCTGCCTTCCTGACGGGGAAGCCCGAAAGTCCCACTCGTGCGCGGCCTCGATGGGCGCTACTGAGTGCCTCCGTGCGCCGGTTTACCACCTACGTAACCAACCAACGCATCCATGAACTTCTGCCAGATGCATTGCAACGGCAATCAGCTGCCCCTACGCTCACGCGGTCTTTCTCATGAACTCCGTTCACATAGATGATTGGAGAGCTTGATGAGTGCAAGACCTCGATTGGTCGCGCTGCTGGTGGCGGTGGCCACCTTCACGGCGGTCCTCCTCCCCACCGCCTCGGCCCACCCGGCGCCGAGGGTCCCCAAGACGACGGTCCTCGACGGCGTGCGGCTCCAGCAGACGAAGCTCCGGCTCGACCGCGGCGATCACCGACTACGACGTACGCTCCAGCAGTTGACCACGCGCGCCGACACCTGGCTCGACAAGGGCCCCTGGACCGTCGTCGACAAGCCGCGGCCCGCGCCCAGTGGTGACGTCCACGACTACCTCAGCCAGGCCCCGTACTGGTGGCCCTCGCAGCCCGCGACCACCGACAACCCCTGGGGCTGCCCGTACGTCCAGCGCGACGGCGAGCGCAACCCGGAGGTCGACACCGGAACCGACCGTCAGGACGTGGAGAAGGTCTTCGACTCCACGTACGACCTCTCCCTCGCCTGGTACTACACCGGGGAACGGAAGTACGCGGAGAAGGCCGCATCGGTGCTGCGCACCTGGTTCCTCGACCCGGCCACCCGGATGAACCCCAACCTGAACCACGCCCAGTTCATCCCCTGCAAGTACGACGGCCGGGCAATCGGCATCATCGACTTCTCGCAGTCCTTCACCAGCGTCCTCGACGCGATCGCGATCCTCAACACGGGGGCACCGGGCTGGACCCGTCAGGACCGTTCAGCGATGCACGCGTGGAACGTCGACTTCCGCGACTGGCTGGCGTACAGCGCCTTCGGCAAGGAGGAAGGCGCCGCGAAGAACAACCACGGCACCTTCTACGACATGCAACTCGCCGCCCTCGCGCATGCGACCGGCGACAAGGCGCTGACGCGCCGGATCGTCCTCGACGCCCGCGCCAAACGTATCGACGCGCAGATCGCCCCGGACGGAGGCCAGCCGCAGGAACTCACCCGGACACGGAGCTGGCACTACTCGACCTTCGCCCTGGTGGCGTACGTACGCTTGGCCGCCGTCGGACGGCACGTGGGCGTGGACCTGTGGTCGTACGAAGGGCCCGACGGGCAGAGCCTGTTCAAGGCGGTCGACTACCTGCTGCCCGCCGCCTCCGGGGCGGCGCCCTGGCCGCATCCGGACCTGGAGTTCCGCCGGTACGCGGCCACCGACGTGGTGCACGCGGCGGCGGACGCCGGAAACCCCGAAGCGCGGGCAGTCGTGGCCCGATTGGAGCCGCCGCCCGGCGGTGACCTCTGGGCTCTGAGGCCCGCGGCTGAGCAGTTGGACTCGATCGCGGGGTGAGCGATCGCGACGATGACGGGTGAACCGGTATGTCGGTCGTGCGGCGACGCTCTCCGGGTGTCACCGCGCGACCGGCATGTCGGAGTACCGGCGTACCGGCGTTCCGGAGGGACAACCCGCGATCAAGATCAGCACCGTCGCACCCGACTCCCGCGGCCGCCCGACGCCGGGAACGGAAAGGGCCAAGCCCCGGAGGTTGGCTCCCGGTCACCAGAGGCGTTCGGCCCACAGGAAAGCGAGTCCGATCAGGCCGGTGCCGATGGCGTAGCAGGCGCCGTGCAGGATCTGGTTGAGCGCCGCGCTCCTACGGCGGGCGCTCTTCGTGCGGCAGTCGGCGAGGCGGTTCGGGCCCCTCCGCGATGGTCGACGGCTAGGGTGCATGGAGGACGTCTCCTTCTGATGGCGTCGTGATGGGGAGCCCTGTCCGGCTCATGGCCTCGGAACCGGTGGCTGGACACGGCTCTCCTCTCCGTCACTGCGTGTGGTGGATGCCGTCTCAGCGGCCTGCGCCGAACTCCTGTAGACGAGCGACCAGTTGGCGGTCGGGCCGGGCAACTATCACGGAAGAGCCCGGTGTGCGCGCGGCGAGCCGGTCGACCTCGCACTCCAGCAGGCCGGTCGGGGCTATCGCACGGGAGCCGTTGGTACGTACGTACCGGGCGAAGAGCTCCAGGCCCTCGATGAACGCGGCGTCCGGCGGGGCGGTGTCGGCCATGGAGTGGGTGAGCTGGTGGAACCAGTGCCACGCCCGCCGCGACTCGCCCATGGAGAGGTGGTACAGGTGCAGGCAGTAGGCGGCGGCGCGGCTGCCCGCGCCTGCGGCGAGCTGCCACCAGAACTGCGCGGACTCCGGATGCCCGGTCAGATACAGCAGGCAGGCGAAGACCAGGGCCCCCTCGACATCCATTTCCTCCCCGGTCAGCGGCCCGCGGTCCGGCCCTTCGGCGATCCTGTCGACGTGTTCGGCGGCGTCGGGCTCGTTCAGCACCCACCGGCACACCACGCCCAGGCGTTGCCCGGCCTGCGCCGCGCGGGCGATCTCCACGGTGGGCGTACGGCGGGATGCGTCCGCGGCAAGACGGCGCAGCGCGGCGGCGACGTCGAAGCGCCGCGGGGCGGAGACGGGAATCTGCGCGTCGGCCAGCAGGGCCTCGATGGTGGCAGTCACGTTCCTTCTCCCTTCTTCTTCGGCTTCTTTCGGTCGTCGGGCAGACCCAGCTTGATCCGCAGACGTTCCTTGCCGCGCCGCAGATGGTGGCCGACGGTGCGCTCGTCGATGCCCACGAACCAGGCGACCTTGGTGGTGGGGTAGCCCAGCAGGTAGCGCAGCACGATCACCTCGAACTGGCGGTTCGGCAGCTCCGCTATTGCCTCGTACAAGCCGCTGGTGGACTCCATCTTCTGCAGCTTGTCCCGGGTGGCGGCCAGGGCTTGGGCGATGGGGCCGTTGATGACGAACGCCGGTGCCCGCCCCTCCAGCTCCAGGCGGTCGTGCACGGCCCGCCGCACGATCGCCCACGCGCCCTGTTCGAGGTTGCCCGCGCTCAGCAGCTCCGTCCAGCCGGCGTGGATCTCCAGGAAGACCTCGTGTATGACCTCTTCCGCGGCCGCGCGGGTGCCGAAGTGGACCTCCGCGTACGCGTGGAAGGCCGTCTGGTGGCCGAGGTAGAAGGCCTCGAAGTCCAGCGGCAGATCCAGCGGCACGAACATCGACTGGGACAGCCCCAGGCCGTACTCCGAAGGCGGGTCGCCCTCCAGGGCGTCGTCGTGGCTCACGCCAGCCTCCCGTCGACAGGGGACATGGGCAGAGATCCTCTCCATTGAGGGTCAGCAGGGAACCGGCACCAACTCGCATGCGCCGATGGCCCGTTGGGTCTGCCCACTACCTAAGTGATTCACGAGGCCGATCACTCATCCCTCCCCCAGAAAAATCACCGAGCGTCCCCAGCCGACAGCACTGTGCAATGTTCAACAAGCGCTGCTAGTGACCCTCCGTATCCCTCTGGCCAGGCGTAATCCGGCCGAGGGACGTGGCGAACAACTCTCCACAATCCCGCCGTGTTCTGCGTCACACCCCCTGTACCTCCGGCGCACTTCCACCACATACCAGCGCGCCTGCCATGCCACGCGCCCCCCAGCACGCCAATCCGCCTAGTCAGCTACATCTCGGCCCTGCCAATACCTGGAATTGTGGCCGTGTTCAAGGCCAGTGGGCGGCCGGTGACAGGATGACCGTGTGATTGAGGATCTGGACGACTGGCCAACCCTGCACGGCTGTTGACCGCTGATCGCGCGGCGGTGCGGGATCACATCGCCGCTGCGAACGGCGCGGAGAGTGTGGGGCACGAGGTCTTCCTGCAAGCCGAAGCGATCTTCGGCGGCGCGGATGTGACGCCGGCCGAGTTCGCCTCCTGGCTGCACTTCGCGGCCAAGGCAACCGGCCATGAGGAGTACGCCGAGCGGATCGCGACGGCCGAACCGGGGATGCCGTGGCGAACCGTGTGGGCGTGGTGGCGGCCGGCCAACTGGTTCATGGCCCAGTGTGACCGCCGAGGACCTGATCGCCTTCGCCGTGTGCGACTATGGCGAGCTGTATCTGCACCGTCACGACGGGTCCGTGCACATCTGGAGCCGGCTGGACGGTCCGGCCAACCAGGTGCTGGTGCCGCTCGCGCCGGACCTCGATGTCTTCACTCGCGTCCTTGAGGCCATCTACCGCTACAGCAACGCCTGCTGGCACCCCTATCCGGTGGAGGAGGACCAGGAGGCAGTGTCGCGGGTGTTCCTTGATGAGATCGACGAACTGGCCCCGGGCCTCCTCGACCCGAACACGCCCGGCGGCATGGTGTGGAGCTGGCTCTACGCAGGCATCACCGAACTGGGCGTAGATGGCTTCTGACGCCTTCCATGCATGACCCCACTGGTTCCCGGGGGCTGACGGCGCCGTACTCCTCTGGCGGAACGACCCCCGGCCCGTACTCCATCCCGCGTACTCCATCCCGAGCAAGCGATGCCCCTATCCAGGTGGCCGGTGCCGCTCCCGGCATGTGATTCCGGCGTCGTCCGGATACGGATGGTGTGCCCCTGCTGGTTCCGCCGGAGACAACGGTCTCCGCTGAGCCAGTCCGGATCGAAGCGCGATGCGAGCGCGGCTGCCGAGTGCGGTACAGGCACCCCACCGTCGGCTTGCTCGAGACCTGTCAGCACCGAGGAGATGACGATGAGTGAACAGCACAGGGTGCTGGTGGGGAGCGCCCGCCCGGCCAAGGCCGACGCGACCCGGGTGAGGGACGCGGACCCTGAGGCGCCAGTGAAAGTGACCGTCTCCCTGCGCGGGAAGGTGGCCACCGAGGGGGTCCCGAACGAGCGGCGCGAGGACGCCGAGAAGACGAAGACGGTACTCGAGCGGTACGGCCTCACCGTCGACGACGTCAGGCTGCAGCCCGGCAGCATCGAGGCGAGCGGCTCGGTGTCCGCCATGAATGCCGCCTTCCACGCGGACCTCGGCATCTACCGCAGTGCCGAGCAGGGCGAGTTCCGCGGCCGCGAGGGCGAGCTGAAGATCCCGGCCGAACTCGACGGAATCGTGACCGGTGTCTTCGGGCTGGATCAGCGGCGGGTGGCCCGGCGCGCCGTCACCAAGGGCTCGGGCTTCATGGGAACGTTCACACCGGACGATCTCGAAAAGCAGTACAACTTCCCGGCCGGCCACGGGGAGGGGCAGAAGATCGGCATCGCCGAGTTTCCCGGCGGCTACTTCGACGACGATCTGCAGGCCTTCTGCACCGGGCACAACCTGCCGACGCCCCAGGTCACCGTGGTGCCTCTGGGCTACAACCCGCCGCGAAGCCTTCAGGCCCTCCGGCAGTTGCCGGCCCAGCAGATGCGGGACGCGGCAGAGGGTCTGCCCGAAGTGATGATGGATGTGCAGATTATCGCCGGTCTCTGCCCGGAGGCCCAGATCTCGGTCTACTTCGCCCCGTTCAGCCAGAAGGGGTGGATCGATCTGCTCGACCAGGTCATCGCCGACAGGCCGGTGTGCCTCTCCGTCAGCTGGGGTTTCCCGGAGGACGATCCCGACTGGGCACAGATCGGCCCAGCCGAGATCGACAAGCGCCTCGAAGGTTTGGCGAAGCTCGGCATCACGGTCTGTGTCGCCTCCGGCGACGACGGATGCGGGGACGGGCTGGCGGACGGGCGGGCGCATGCCGACTTCCCCAGCGTCAGCGCGTTCGTACTGGGTGTCGGCGGCACGATGATCGACACGTCCGGCCAGGAGGTGGCCTGGTGGCAGGCGCCCGGTCACCGGACCAACACGGTCGGCGGCACCGGCGCGAGTGGAGGAGGCGTCAGCGCCCTGGTCCAACGCCCTGAGTGGCAACAGCAGATCCAGGTGGACTCTCTGAACCCGGACGGCATCAAGGGGCGGGTCGTGCCGGACGTGGCGGCACTCGCCGGCCCACCCGGGTACGACCTGACGCTGCTGGGCAAACCCGCCCCCAACGGCGGCACCAGCGCAGCCGCCCCAGTGTGGGCTTCCATGATCGCCCGCGTCAACGCCTCGCTGCCGGCGAGCAAGCAGCAGCGATTCCTCACGCCGCTGCTCTACCGGAGCGGCTCCAACGGCCGTCCTCTCGCGCGGGCCGCCTGTCGCGACATCGCGACCGGCCATGACAACCGCTCCCATCCGCCGGCGATGGGCTACCCGGTGACAGCCGGGTACGACGCCGTCACCGGCTGGGGCGTACCCGACGGCGTAGCCCTGCTGAAGGCACTGCAGAACTCCTAGTACTCCAGTTGAAGTTGGCTGTCAGCGCTGGTCAGGAGCCTGTTCCCGAGTGTCGGGAGCTGATGGGCCGTCATGGGGTGAGATTGGTGTTCGTCGGCGCGCCACTTGTAGCGGCGGCGTGTGGCGGTGGCGGCGTGTGGCAGTGGCCTGGTGGCGACGAGGGCCCGCACGACACCGCCGCCGGGCTCCCTCAGTCCCAGACGGACCCCTCGGTCACCCTGAGGGTCGCGGCGTCGTGCACCGTTGCGAGGAGCGGGCGCACGTCATCGTGTACAACCCTTCGGCCGCCCCGCAGGTCTCACCATATGTCCGAAGCATTCCCGGTCATCCGGAAACCGCCGCTTCGCGCAACTTGGACCTGCGCCGACCACGCACGACGTATTTGCGTGTTTCCCGCCACGGACGTTGCGCCTTGGCCAACACCACACCAGGGGGATCTCACCATGCGTTACCTGAAGACCGCCGCCGTAGCCTTGAGCTGCGCCTTCGCGCTCATCCCGGCCGGAATCGCCTCCGCCGGAACCGGCCCCGCGCCCGCTCCTGGCTCACCCGCCACCAAAGCGGCCACGTCCACCGCGCCGTCCCCGGCCGGGAACCCGGCAAGCACGCGGGCGCAGGCCGCCGGGGTGTGCACGGACGCCTACCAGATCGGCACCACCGGCTACGTCACCCGCAGCGGCAAAACCATCGCTTCCGTCAAGCAGTTCTACTCGCCGTCCTGCGCCGAGAACTACGGCTACGTCTGGGTCTGGCAGAGCTTCCGCGACATCGCCGGAGACTACGACGTCACCGCCGCCGTCTACAGCTACTCGCGGGACGAGATCCTGGGGAAGCGCTCCTGGACCAACACCACCGCCCAGGAGTTCTGGTCCAACGGCACCAGCACAGTCACCGAGTGCACGGCCGCGACGGGCTCCGTACGGGCCGCCGGCGACCCCGCACCCGTCTCGGGCCACTCCAACAAGCGCTGCTGAGCCCACCTGGTGACAGCGGCGGCACGGCCCACGGGACCCGCCCCGGTCCCCTCCCGCCGCCGCTGTTCACCGCCCGCGACGCTCATGGCCGTTGTTCTTCCAGGGTCCGGCCGCGTGGCTCAGGGGCTGCGGAATCCAGGCACGCCCGGACTGCGACCGCCCAGAGGCAGACTGTCACCAGATGTGGCTACTCCCGTACAGTCCGTGGTGCCAGCGCTCAGTCCGTGGTGCCAGCGCTCCGTTACGGCCGAGCCCAGCGGTTGACCAGGAGAAGAGCATGAACCCCGAAGCCACTCCCGACTCCTTTCGTGACGTTCCCGGAACAGAGCGGCCGGTCCCCGAAGCCGAGCCGGGGCTCGTGGAGCGGTGGCGTTCACAGGGAGGCGAACTGGTCGAGTTGCTGTCCCAGGTGCGCGAGCGGTTCGGCGTCGTCGTCTCGTTCCGTCTCGGGCCGGCCCCCACTGTTCTCGTCACCGAGCCGCAGGCGGTCCAACATGTACTCGCCCGTCACCCGGAGCGGTATGTCAAGCGTTCCCACCGTGCCCGTCTACTGATCGGCGACGGTGTCCTCGCTGCCGGCGGTGCGGCGTGGAAACGGCAACGCCGCCTGTTGCAGGCCCAGTTCACCGGTACGGGAATGCGCCGCTACGAACAGCGGATCACCGAGGCTGCCCGGACCGCCGCCGGGCGCTGGGGCGAGTACGCCCGTACCGGGCAGACCCTCGATGTCGGGCAGGAGATGCGCAGCTTCGCCCTGGACGCCATCTGGCGCGCCCTGACCGGGCACCCTCTCGACGACGAAACCGAGCGCGAAGTGGGCGCCGTGGCAACGGTGGCGGCGGCCCTTCCCACTCTGCCCGCTGATGTCACCGACGCCCACGACGCCGTCGCCGCCGATCTCGCCCGGATCGATGCGATCGCCCGGCACGCCATCGAGGCCGCCCGCAGCGGGGCGGTCGGCCCCGACGGCCCCGACCTGCTGCACGTCCTGATCGACGCCGCCAACGAACGCCCCGAGTACACCGACCGGTTGATCCGTGATGAGCTGGTCACTCTGCTCGTGGCCGGGCACGAGACCACCGCCACCACCCTGACCTGGCTCTATCTACTCCTCGACCGGCACCCGGCCGCCCGCGAACACGCTCTCACCGCCGGTGGTGAAGGCTCGGCACAACGCCGCCAGGCGATCCAGGCCCTGGTCCACGAGACGCTCCGGCTCTACCCGTCCGCCTGGATCCTGCCCCGCCACGCCACCGAGGACGACATCCTCGCCGGCGGCTACGCGGTCGAGGCGGGCACCGACATCCTGATCAGCCCGTACCTCACGCATCGCGATCCCGAACTGTGGCCAGACCCCGAGCACTTCGACCCGCGTCGCTTCATCACCCCGGACAGCCGACCCACCCACCCAGGCGCCTACTACCCCTTCGGCCTCGGTCCCCGCGCCTGCCTCGGTCTGCAATTCGCGCTCCGTGAATCGACCGTCCTTCTCGAACACCTGCTTCCGGTGCACACGGTGGCCTTCCACTCCACCCCCACGAAGACGCTGTACGGCATCACCGTCCGCCCCGACGGCCCCACCCCCGCAACCCTGGAACCGCCACGCACCTGAAACGGGCCGTGCCAGGCACGGCACGGGGACGCCGGCGGCGCATACCCCAGGACATCGTGCAGGGCCGGGGATCGAGCAAACGGCCAAGCCGCGGATGTTTCCGTGCCCGGAGCCTGATGGGACCTCAACGCCCTTGGGGCCTGCTGATCCTGTTCGGCCCCGAATCCGATCGTCACCTCGCCGACGACTGCAACGGTGTCCGCTTCCGGTGGCGCTTCCCCGCCGAGCCCGCCACTTGCGCACCCGGCTCCCGCGCCACCTCACCTCCCTGCGAGGCAGCAGCCGACCGGTAGCCGTACAACCCCTGGGCCATGCCGCCCGTCTTCACCACCGAAGGGAACAATCCGACCTTCCATCCCAACTCGCTCCAACGGGGGATCACATGAGCTTGCCTCGCACACACGCCCGCCGCGGCGCGGCCGCAGCGCTCACCGTCCTGATGGCAGCTGTCCTCGGAGGCACCGGTGCCGGCGCCTCGAACGCGAACACGAACGCGGACGCGGACGCGGACGCGCAGCAGACACGACAGATCGCCTCTTCTGTCCTCGGAACCGACTACAAGATCACCCTGACCGCGCAGCGTTCGACGGAGGACGAGTACGCCGCCTCTGTGCTCCTCCAGGTCTACACACGGGCGGGTGGCGCCTGGAAGGAGTCGGACCGCGTGACCGTGGGCGACGTGAACGGCTGGTTCTGGTATCCGCTCACGGGCACCGGTGCCGTCTGCCAGTTCTCGACCGCCGGCACCGAGCCCGCCCCGCTCACCGTGAGCCTGCTGCTCACACCGTCCCTCGGCTGCTCACAGCCGACAGACTTCGTCGTGAAGCAGGGCAGGGTGTACGCCGCCTGAGCCACCCGCCACGCAGCTCACCCCGAGGCGCCCATCACCACCGCCGCACTGGGAGCGATCAGCGGAACAGGTGCAGCGGTACCGCCCGGGCCATCGCGGCCATGCCTGCGTCGTTCGGGTGGAGGTGGTCGCCGCTGTCGTACGCCGGAAGCAGTCGGCCGGGGTGCTCGGGGTCGCGTACCGCGGCGTCGAAGTCGACGACACCGTCATAGGCGCCGCTGGTGCGGATCCACTGGTTCACGGTCTGCCGGGCCGCCTCCCGCCCGGGCGTGTAGAAGTTCAGGGTGTCGCCCTCGAAGGGCAGGATCGTGGCGCCGAAGATCTTCAGCCCGTGATCGTGGGCGCGCTGGATGAGCTTCCGGTACCCGGCGATGAGGTCCGCGGCCGTGACTTCCTCATCGGCGGGGGCGATGTTCCCAGGGTGGCCGAGGTCGTTGACGCCGATCAGGACGATCGCGTAGCGGGCGCCCGGCTGGGAGGTGACGTCGCGGTCGAAGCGCTTGAGACCGGCCTCGCCGAAGTACGCGGCGAACGTCTCGGCCGGATTGCCCGTGGGCGGGTTCGGGTCGCGCAGCAGGCGGTTGCCCCCGATGCCGGTGTTCAGGACGCCGATCCGGGCCAGTGCGGGGTCCTGGCGAAGGCGCTCGGCCAGCAGGTCCGGCCAGCGGTGGTTGGCGCCGGTCTCCGTGACGGCTCCGTCGGTGATCGAGTCCCCGAAGGCGACCAGGGAGGAGCGTGCGGCGCCGCCGGTCACGCTCACCCCGGACAGGAAGTACCAACTCGCCGTGGTCGTGGTCGGCTCCACGCTCGGCTTGCCCGTGACGTTGCCCGCGGCGACGTACGTCCGCTCGAAGGCACTGGAGTGGACGGTCGTGGCGCGCGTCCGGTGCGGGAGGTGGAAGCTGACGACCAGGTCCGCGGCGGCTGGGGTGCGCAGGGCGACCGGGTCGCTCCAGCGCCGCTCGCCCGGTGCGAGGGTGACGGACGGGCGGCCGCCGAAGCGCAGGACGCGATCGCTGTCCGGCACGATCTCGGTGCCCGTCGGTCCGTCGGCGCCGAGCGCGAGGCGTGCCTCGCCGACGACCAGAGGCTTCGTGCCGTACTCGTTGGTCAGTCGGACCCGGACCCTGTGTCCGGGGACACTGGTGTGCACGATCTGGCGGACGGTCTGGTCCGTGAAGACGGTGTCGATACTGGCCGGAACTCCGCTCACCCCGGACGCCCAGGTGCCGGTCCAGGCCCCGTCCGAGCCCGGCGGCGCGGCGGTCGAGGGGTGCGTGGCCAACAGAGCGAGCAGTCCGGTGAGCAGGGCGGCGGTGAGGGCGAGCAGAGTGCCTGGAGTGCGGCGGGGCATGCGTGCGAACACGGGCCGTCGTTCCTTCCGTGTGCGGGACGGGACTCGGAAACCAGGGACCAGGTGTGAGCATGTCAGCTTTGGTCGGCGCAAGGTGCCCGAACGTATGCTCTCGACCGTCGCCATGGCCGGTTCCGGCACCGCTCACGAGGCAACGATGCCGCCTTGGGACAGTTCTCCGACTGGCAGGATGAAGCCATGGCGAAAAACCAATCGCTCGCACTCGAAGGACCGAGGCCGCGCTCTCACATAGAACGCAACGGCAAAGAGCTCTCCTTCGTCGTAGAGCAGATGTCGAACGACTACCTCGACATGTGCGCGCCCCAGGCCGCCATCGAAGCACTCAGCCCCGACGACGATCCCCGGTCCTTCCGCTGCGTCGACCACGGCCCCGATTTCCGCCCCAAGTCCATCGACGATGTCATGGTCCTGGCCACGGCCGAGCAGCGCGAAGGCCTCCTCCAGCACCTCGGCAGCACGTTCGAAGAACCGTGGTGAGCGGTACCGTCCCAGTGCTTCAAGCGGTCGATCGGTCAGTGCACCAGTAGGTCGATCACGCCCGTCAGGCCCTCCTCGCCGCTGCCTTCGGACAGGCGGCGGCGCATCAGCTCGAAGTAGGGGCTGAGCAGTTCCGGGCTCACGCCCTGCCCCTCGGCGGTGCTCACGAAGGTCGGCATACCGGCCACCTGCATCGCGAGATGGGAGACGACGCCCTTGGTGTAGTCGCCGCTTCGCAGTTGGCCGGCGGTCTGGTGAACCGACGGGGCCATCGCGACGAGCCAGTCGGCGAGCAGCGGAGCGAGCGAGGCGGGGTCGATGTCCTCCTTGCGGATCAGGGCGAAGGCATGTGCGGCTCCGGCGAACATCCCGTACATGGCGCTGAGCAGGGCCACGTCGTACAGGGCCGCAAAGCCCGCGTCCTCGCCGACGTACCTGGTGCCGACCGGAACGCCCAGAGTCTCCTGGTGCCGCTCGAACAGCTCCCGCGAGCCGCTGTAGAAGACGTAACCGCCGGCTTCAGGGACGCCGATCATCGGGGGGACCGCCATGATCCCGCCGTCCAGGTAGCGGGCGCCGCGCTCGCGGGCCCACTCGGCGCGAGCGCGGGCCTGAGCAGGGGTGCTGGTGGTCAGGTTGACCAGGTCCCTGCCGGCCAGGTCGGTGCCGGCCAGTGCCTCGTCGACCGAGGCGTCGTCCAGCAGGCAGGCGATGACGAGGCTGTTCGCTGCGACGGCTTCGGCGGCGCTGTCAGCGGCCCTGGCGCCTTCGGCGGCGAGCACCGCGGCGCGGGCCGGGGTGCGGTTCCAGACGGCGAGCGGGTGGCCGGCGGCAAGCCAGGTACGGGCCAGCGCGGTGCCCATCGCGCCGAGGCCGAGGATCGTGACGGAGGTCCTGGTCTTCTCAACGGTGTTCTGTGTCATGCCGATCAGGCTGGTCACAGGCCCGGAGATGATCAAGTACGTACTTCGGAGTGGGTGGTTACCTTGGGGTTAGCGAGCACGTCGGAAGGGTGCCGACGGATGCGGAAGGGTGGGGTATGGCAACGCTGAACCGGCCGGGCGCACCGGACGGACACGTCTGCGGGATCGACATGGCGATGGAGGTCATCGGCGGCAAGTGGAAGGTGCTGATCCTCTGGGCGCTCCATGAGCAGCCTTTCCGCCGTTTCGGCGAGCTGCGGCGGCTGCTTCCGGGGATCACCGAGAAGGTGCTGGCGTCGCACCTGCGCGAGTTGGAGGCGGACGGCATCGTGCACCGCGTCTCCTACGACGAGGTGCCGCCCCGCGTCGAGTACTCGCTGACCGACGACGGCAGGCGCCTCAACGACGCACTCCAGCCACTGGCCGCCTGGGGCCGTGAGCGGTCGATCGCTCACGGCATGGAGGAGAGGGCGGGCTAGGGTCTGTTGGGAACGTGCTGTTCACAGCAATTTGTTGAGGACTGAGGCTGCGACCGGCACGATCTGCCCGGAGAGCCGTTGCCTCACTCACGACAGTATCGCCGCCGGTTCACCCTCCTGGGTGTACGTCCCTGTCCTTCCTGCTGTCGCAGCGCCCGACGCCGCTGGCAAGAGGGAAGACTGGCCGCTGAACACCGAACCAGGCACGCCGGAATGGCAGGGAAGCACCATGACCACGACGACATCGACACGCAGGCGGCGAGGAGAGCGTTCGTATCAGTGGGGAACGGGCATCGTGGTCGCGGCACTGGTCGCCCTGACGATGACCGGCTGCAGCCCGGACGAGGGAGACGAGGCGTCCTCACCCAATTGGTGGACCTCCAAGTCCCCTTCCGGGCAGCCCTCTTCGGGGGAGCCACCGGTGTCGGCGGCGGACGGGCGTGGTGTCGGCGCCTGCGCGGATGGCAACTGCGAGATCGCGGTATCCGAGCCGGTGACGATCCGTTTCCAGGGCCCGGCCGGTCCGGCGACGCTGTCCGTGACCGAGGTCGGCGCGAACAAGGTCGAATACACGGTGCGGTCGGGCCACAGCCAGTCCAAGGGTGGAGCGACCGGAACCGGGCAAGGGTGCATCACGGTCCTCCGCAGCAACGGGGGCGACCATTCCTGCGGTGGCCTGGTGAACGCCACCCGCCCGAGCCCCCAGCCCGGCGCGGTGGTGATCCAGGCCACGACCGGCGAGGACGGCACGGCGATCCTCCACGTTGTCTCCGACTGACGGCACGGGCGCTCGACGCCAGGACGGAGCGAACGGCAGGACGGACCAGCGCCAGGACCAAACGGCAGGAAGGTCCAACGTCCGGGCTCGCCAGCACGGCCCGAGGGTGGGTCCAGTACGTGGCTCAGGACGACTGCGGTCGCTGTAGTCCCTGAAGCAGCAGTTCGACCAATCGGCGGGGGTCGTAGCGGGGATCACTGTCACGTCCGATGCAGAGGTTGCCGATACCGCGCATCAGTTCGTAGGCGTGCGTACCGGGCCTGACTTCACCGGCGTCGACCGCGGCGTCGAGCAACTGCTCACAGACGGGCACCAGGCGGTCGAGGAAGTAGGCGTGCAGCGCCTCGAAGCCGCTGCTGTCCGATTGCAGCGCGTTGGCGAGTCCGTGCTTCGTGACCAGGAAATCCACGAAGAGGTCGACCCACTGACGGAGTGCCGCGAGCGGGGAGCCGGCACTGTCCAGCAGGTTCGGGCCGGCCTCGGCGCATGCCTCGACCTGGTGGCGGTAGACGGCGACGACGAGATCAGCCCGAGTCGGGAAGTGGCGGTAGATCGTCCCCATCCCGACGCCCGCCCTGGCCGCGATCTCACGGATCGGCGCGTCGACGCCGGAGGTGACGAACACCTCAGCGGCAGCGGCGAGCAGCGTCTGCTGGTTGCGCACCGCGTCGGCCCGCTTGCTTCGGGCCGGCACCTCCCCGGACTGGCTTTCAGGGGACACAGTGCTCTCCTTCCGACGGCCATTGACGAAACGGAACACTGTTCCGTATATTAATCGGAACAACGCTCCGGTTCAGCTTAGCTGAAGCCGGACGCTCCTGACCGCCTCCCCCGCCGCCGGCCGAATGAGACCGGCAGCAGAGGCAGAGGCCCTCGAAAAGGACACGCACCATGACTGAACCGGCTTACACAGCCGACCCCTCCAGCTCGCCCACTCCCGTCCTCTCGGTCAGTCCGGTAGTGCTGCCGACTCCCGGCCGGGCCGTGGACCTGCAGCTACGAGTCTCCGCGCCCGTGACCGGGAACGATCTGCCAGTCATCCTCCTCTCGCACGGCCAGGGCTACTCGAACCACCTCTCCTCACTGAACGGCTACGCTCCCCTCGCCAACTTCTGGGCGGCGCACGGCTTCGTCGTGATCCAGCCCACCCATCTGAGCTCCAGGACGCTGAGCCTGGATCCCGATACCCCCGGGGCGCCTCTGTACTGGCGATCACGGGCCGAGGACATGCAGCACATCCTCGACCGGCTCGACGAGATCGAGGCCGCCGTCCCGCAACTCCTCGGGCGCCTGGACCCCAGCAGGGTCGCCGTGGCCGGGCACTCGATGGGCGGGCACACCGCGAGCCTGCTACTGGGCGCCCGGCTCACCGATCCCGACGACGGTACGGAAGCGAACCTGGCCGACTCCCGCATCAAGGCGGGTGTACTGCTTGCCGCGCCCGGCCGGGGCGGTGATGCCGTCACCGAGTTCGTGGCCGAGAACTATTCGTTCTTCCTGACCACGGACTTCTCCACGATGACAACGCCCGCGCTCGTGGTCGCCGGCGACAAGGACAGCTCTGCCCACCTGACGGTCCGTGGCCCGGACTGGCACACCGACCCGTACTTCCTCTCCCCCGGCCCCAAATCACTGCTCACTCTGTTCGACGCGGAGCACGGGCTCGGCGGAGTCGCCGGATACGACGTCGCCGAGACCACGGACGAGAACCCCGAACGAGTGTCCACAGTTCAGCGGCTCACCTGCGCCTACCTCCGCTCCGAGCTCTACCCCGGGGATTCCGCCTGGCAGGCGGCGCGTGACGCGCTGACGGCCGACCCCAACCCGCTCGGACGAGTCGAGTCCAAGTAAGCCGCCAGCCTCAAGCTGCAAAAGCACCGTCTCGTGGCTCACAGACTGTGCTCGTCCATCAGACGCATCAGGTTCCGCTTGCGTTTCTGGGCGGTGCGCAGGACGGTGACATACCCGGTGAAATCGTCCGGCGTGCCCAGGCGGCGGTGGCAGTCCCGGATGCTCAGCAGCAGGCTGACAAGCCGCTCGTAGACCGTGTTGCCGGTCTCCCGGGTCAGCGGCTCGGCCAGGCGCAGGTAGACGCCGAGCGCGTCGGCGGGACGGGTGGCCCGGGCCTGGTCGGCGAGGGCGAGCCACTGCCGGTCGTGGGCGCCGGTGTCGGTGGCGGCCTGCCAGGCGGCATCGACGTCCTCGTCGTCGAGCAGGGCGTCCACCAGGACGGACCTGCCGTACGGACCCTGTTGCCACCGCCCTGTGTCGGTCCGCAGCTGGGTCAGTGCGCCCTCGCGCTCGGCAGGCCAGCAGTCTGCGGCACGCGCGGCGGCGCGCAGTTGCTGGTACGTGAGCAGGGAGCGGCGGGCGCTGAAGTGGTCACGGCGCAGGGCGACGGCGTCGGGGTGCCGGGCCGCCTGTGCGTAGCGGTCGCACAGGTAGTCGATGAGTGCGGTGTCGACGGCGGAGAGCTCCCGGGCATCCCTGGCCTCCCCGATGCCGCGTTCCGCCCAGCTCAGGGCCTCGTCGGGGCGCCGGGCGGTGTCCAGCTCGCGGGCGATGAGCAGGTGCGTATGGCCGTTCGGCGAGAGGTCGGCCGCGTGCACGGCGATCACCGCGTCGACATCACCGCCCGCCTTGGCCAGACGCTCCATCAGGTACTTCTCCGCCCAGCCGCGGCGGTTGCCCTGCCATGCCTCGACCGCCAGCCTCCGCAGAACGGCCATTCCCTCTTCACCGAGGATGTCCTCGTAGTCGAGCGGATCAAGATCGGTGAGGCCGTCGTCCATGTCGCCGAGCGCGTGGCCGACCAGCCAGCGGGCCAGTTCCTCCGGGTCGGGGTGCGCCTCGCGGCACGCGTCGAGGTGCGCGGCGGCGAGGTCAGCGCCGACCTCGCCGAGCCGGCCGTCGGAGTCGTCGACGCTCTCGACCGCCTCGGCCAGCAGTCGCATCGCCTCACGCGCCAGAGTGATCGCGTCCACCGCACGGCTGGAACCGGTGAGCCCGCGGATCGCGGAAATTGCCTGCCCTGCCTGATCGGCATAGGCGCGGGCATCGGCGTACTCGACGTACCCGTACTGTGCGAAGGCGCCGATGTCGAGCAGATCACGGATACGGGCTCGGACTGTGGCGAGATCCCCTCGGGCGCTCGCGACCCGCAGTTCCATACGGCGCCGCAACTGCGGGTCCTCGCCGATCTGTTCCCGCACCAGAGCGAGCAGTTCGTCCTTGGACAGCGCGGACAGCCACCCATCGAGGTCCTGTGCACGGTCCCGGGCCGCCTTCCGCTGCCGCGGCAGACTCTCCCGTTGGGCGAGCATTGTCAGCCCGAGGGCGACCAGGTGCTTGCAGAAGTTGCCCTCCATGCCGTACGGGCAGTCGCACTCACCGGACAACCCGCCGGCTCCCTCCAGCGTCAGCTGCACCTCGTACCGTTCCGTACCGTGAACGCTCGCGGTGACCCAGCCGTCACCGACCTCGACCCCGGAGACAGCGTCGACGTATCCACGCCCACGCTCGAAGGAACGGGCACCGGCCAGCGTCTTGAGGTTCGCCTCGGTGAGGCCGCGCATATCTCTTGTTCCGCCCTGCCTTGGATGTGCACCTGATGGCCCGCCAGCTTAGGGGAAGCCACGTGCCGACGGCAGTGCCGATACATGCGCCGGCATGGGCGGTGGCCAGCAGCGGGGGCTCGTCGTCATGGCCGCGTAGTACCTGACGGTGGGTGCTCCAAGCCGTCAAGGACCGCCTCCCGAACGCCGTCGTCCTGATCTCCCCGTCCGGGTGGCCGAACGCCATCTCAGCGGCCATCGCCCGAAGTGGGCTGCATATAGGACTAGTTGCCACTCTGTGGCACGGAGCTGTGCAGCTCCGGAGCCCTCTGGTACGGTCCACAGCCTCGCCGGCGGCCCGCGCGACCCCGGCCCGACCTGCCCCGCC
>NZ_VMNX01000049.1 GCF_009377235.1 Streptomyces acidicola | reverse complement strand
GGCCGGTGGAGGGCATGGCCGGCCGCGGCCCGGGGGTGGTGGGTGCGGCCCGGTGGCGGGTTGTCCCGTCGGGGCGTCAGTTGTCGTACGGGCGGCAGGCCTTGGCCTCCCTGGTGGCCAGGGCCCACCAGCTCAGCTTGTCCCACAGGACCTTGGCGGCCCCCTCGGCGGCCGCGGGCTCGGTCAGGGTGCCCTCGGAGTCGAACTGCTCCCAGGGGCCGTGGAAGCTGACGGCGTCGCGGACGGTGACCGCGTGCAGCTCGTTGAAGATGTGCCGCAGCTGCTGGACGGCGCGCAGGCCGCCGGCGAGGCCGCCGTAGCCGACGAAGCCGACGGGCTTGGCGTGCCACTCGTTCTGGGTCCAGTCCAGGGCGGCCTTCAGCGCGGCCGGGAAGCTGTGGTTGTACTCCGGCGTCACCACAACGAAGCCGTCGGCCTCGGACAGCCGTGCCGAGAACGCGCCGAGCAGTTCGGCGACCTCGGGCGTCGGCTGGTCGGTCAGGGCGGTCGGCAGCGGGAAGTCCGCCAGGTCGACCAGGTCGACCTCGATGTCGTCGCGCTGGTCGGCGGTGCCGACGAACCAGTTCGCGATCGTGGGGCCGAAGCGGCCCTTGCGTACGCTCGACAGGATCACGGCCACGCGGATGCGTTCACTCGACATGTCAGCCCTTTCACGGCGGTCGGTCTTCCACCAACAGGGAAACAAACCGGCTTGGCGGTTTTCAATTCGTATCGAAGAATCCGATGGGACACACCGCTGCCGGGCCCGCCGCCGAAGGGCGGGCCCGGCAGCCGGCGGGCCGTCGGAGCTCAGTCGATGCCCTGCAGGATGTGGGGTTCGGCGAGGTCGTCCTCGTAGCCGGCAAGGCGGATCGGGGCCGACCGCGCCCAGACCTCCAGGAAGCCCGGTTCCGGGGGAGCCGGGCCGCGGCCCACCTCCAGCGGCTCGGGCGTCTGACGTGCTGTCACCCGTACACTCTCCCTTCACTCGGCCGGCCTGCCCGCCGAAGCCGTTCAGCAGGCGGCGATGCCGGTTCGGTCCAGGGCCGTCTGCTGCGGCTCGTCCGCGGTCCTGCCCGGTGCGCGGGGCTCGGCCAGCTGCCGGGCCAGCTCCAGCCGCCGGATCTTCGCGGTGGCCGTGCGCGGCAGGTCGGACAGACGGCGCTGGACCGGCGCGCACAGCGCGGGCTGGTCGGCGACGGCGGCCTTCCAGCGCTCCGGGTCGAGCGGCTTGTCGCCGCGGGTGCACACCACCGGCACCGGCCGCCTGTCGGGGCCGGGCACGATGACCAGCTCGGTCAGCTCGTCCAGCCTGTGCAGCACCGCGTCCTCGAGCTCCAGGGTGGACTCGATGCCCGGGATGACGTCGACCTCCCGGTCGAGCAGGTGCAGGCAGCCCCACTTGGTGCGGTAGCCGACGTCGCCGCCGCGCCACCACTCGCCGATGACCTGCTTGCCGAAGCGCTCCTGCTCGCCGTAGTACGTCAGCGCGCGGCCCGCCGTGGAGACGTCGATGTAGCCGGGGTTCTCCTTGGACGGCTTGGCGCCGCCCCGGGACACCAGCCGGTACTTGGTCATGCCGGGCGTGGGATAGCCCTGGCAGCGGCCGTCGGCCTTCAGGGCGTTGCGGCGCCGGTAGGTGCGGGCGGCCAGCGGGCCGCACTCGCTCTGCCCGTACACCTGGAGGAACACCGGGCTGCGGCGGTCCGAGGCGTGCAGGAACTTGTGCATCGTGCTCGGGTGGATCGCGTCGAAGGTGCTGTTGAAGTACTTGACGTTGGAGACCGGCCGGCGCGGGTCCTTGAGCATCTCCTCCCACTCCAGGAACGAGTTGGGGTGGGTCTCCAGGACGCCCGGGCGGTGACGGACCAGCATGTCGGCGACGTGCGCCGGGCCGGCGTCGTTCATGAAGACCATCGGCATGCCGCGCATCTGCAGCACGGCCAGGCCCAGGTACATCCGCGAGTGCACGTACGACACGTGCATGGCGACGGTCTCCCGCTTGCGGATGAAGGAGACGACCTTGTCCTGCCAGTTGCCGCGGGCGCCCAGTGAACGCGCCGAGTGCACCACCAGCTTGGGTATGCCGGTGGTCCCTGAGGTGTGCGTCATCAGGGCCGGCTGATCGGGCCCGAGCAGCACCGGCCCGCGCGACGGCGCCCCCTCGAGGTCCGTCAGGCAGACGGCGTCCGGGTGGGAGCCTGTCACGGTGACGACCCGCGCGGTCAGCCCGGTGAGCGGCAGCCCGGCGAGCGAACCGGTCAGCTTGGCCTCGTCGGTGAGCAGGGTGGGACGCTCCAGCCGCTGAAGCAGCCTGCCGATGGTCTCGCCGTCGAGGTGCGGGGAGAGCATGGCCGGCACCGCGCCGATCCGTGCCGCGGCGCAGGCCAGCACCGTGATGTCGAAGCTGGACGTCTTGTGCACGGCCACGTGTTCACTGGGGCGCACCCCCGCCGCCCACAGCCGGTCGGCAGTGTCGGCCACATGGCCGGCGAACTCCGCGACGGTCAGCTTCCGGCCCGCCTCGGGGAAGGCGTCCATGTCGTGGTCGAGCGTGATCGGGGTGTCGCCGTACTTCTCGGCCGCACGCTCGGAGACGACCCCGAGGTGGAGGAACTTTCTGCTCTTCGGCACCTTAAACATCAGAACTCTTCCTCTGAGAACCGACACGCGAAATAAGAACTCCCCTGAAAAAACTCCCACATCAAGTCGTCACCAGAAAGAAAGGAACGGTTAATGCGTCACCTCGTCAGCAAAAGAGAAAGCCGGACCGCGCGAATTGCGCGGCCCGGCCGGTCGTACGGAAAACAGGCTCGGAAAAAGTCAGCCCTTCTTCAGCCCCTGCTTCAGCGCCTCGGCCACCTGGAGGGTGCGCACGGTCTGGTAGCCGACGGCGGCGAGGTTGTCCTCGGTGACGTTCTGCGCGAGGTGGCCCGGGATGGCCTGCAGGCCCGAGGTGGCACTGACCCCGTAGGGGTTGCCGTTGCTCGGCGTGAGCAGGATGTCGTCGGTGACGCCGGGCGGCACGATGACGGCCCCCCAGTGGTAGAAGACGTTGCTCAGGGACAGGATCGTGGACTCCTGACCACCGTGCGGGGTACCCGTCGAGGTGAACGCGGACATCGCCTTGTTCATCAGCCCGCGCCGCGCGTGCAGTTCGAAGGTCTGGTCGATGAAGTGCTTGAGCGGGCCGGCCGGCAGACCGTAGCGGCCCGGGGTGCCCCAGACGACGGCGTCGGCCCAGTCCAGGTCGTCGATGGCGGCCACCCGCACCTCTCGGGCGGCGGCCGCGTGCTCGTTGTTCGCCTCCGTCCATTCCCTGTAGTTGGGCGCGAGCGGCTCGTCGGTGATGTCCGCGACCCGCCGCAGCCGTACCTCGGCCCCTGCCTTCTCCGCCGCCTCGGCGGCGGCGACAGCCAGCTTGTGGATGTTTCCGGTGGCCGAATAGTAAACGATGGCGACATTGGTCATGGCCGTACTGCTCCCTCATTGGATTGGGTGCTCGTGCCGTTTCCGGCTGCTGGGTGCGTGCTCCATGGTGTCGCGGGCAGGACCGGGCGGCCAACGGAATTCACTAATCCGTCAAGTGCCTCCCCTCTTCCAGGCGGGCGGCCGGTCTTCCGGCCACTCTCCACGGCGGCGGGCGGGCAGCGGGTCACCCCCCGCCCACCTCGACCCCGGGCGGGTTGTCGATGATGTAGCGCCACAACCCGTCGGCTCCACGGCGGGCCACGTCGGTGGCGGTGCCCTCGATGTACACGTCCTCACCATCGGGCTTTGTGCCGTCGATGACGAAGTCACCGATCAGCAGGGCCGTGTCGTCGTAGACGTAGGCGTGCCTGAGACTGATCCTGATGGGGATGCCCAGCGCCAGGAAGCTGCTGGTCGCCCGGCGGCGGCCGTCGCCGGTCACCACCACGCCCGGCTGCAGCACCCGCACGGCCTCCGGCTCGAAGAGCCGGTCGATGGCGACGAGATCCCTGGCGTTGAAGGCCTCGACGAAGGCCGAGGGCAACTGGGCCGGGTCGCTGACTGCCATGATCTTTCCTCCCTTGGGTCAGGCTGCGGCCGGGGCGGCGGCCTCGGAGGCCTTCAGGGCCGCGGCGACCCGGATGGTGCGGCGAGTCTGGTAGGCGATGGCGCCGACGTTCTCGTCGTGGATGAAGCCGACGCGGTTGCCGGCCACGGTGCTCGCGCCGTACGGGTTGCCGTTGTTCTTCTCGTACAGCACCGCCTCGGCGGATCCGGTGGCCACGATGACCGAACCCCAGTGGCAGATCGCGTTGTGCAGCGCGAGAATCGCCGTCACCTGGCCGCCGTGCTCGGCGGAGCCGGAGGCGAAGGCGGAGACGGCCTTGTTGAGCAGCTTGCCGCTGATCGACAGCGGCGAGGAGGTGTTGATGAACTGCATGAGCTGCGGAGCGGCCAGCCCGAAGTGGACGGGCGAGCCCAGCAGGACGGCATCGGCCCACTCCAGGTCGTCCAGCGTCGCCTCGGGTATGTCCGCCACGCCGGCGGCGTGCTCCTCGGCGCCGGGCCGTCCTGTGGCGGCGAGCTCGGGCACCCGGCGCAGACGGACCTCGGCACCCTCCGCGGCCGCGGCGTCCGCGGCGGCCTGCGCGAGCCGGTGGGTCGAGCCGGTGGACGAGTAATAGATGACGGCGACGTTGGTCATGGTCGGGCGCTCCCTGGGCCTACGGGGTCATGGGCGGTACCTGGGCGCTGGAGTGTGCGCGCTGTCCGGCATCGTCAGGCGCCCGGCGAGCGCCCGGCAACGAACAGACCGCGAGTGCGTCAGGTCCTGCGGCCGCCGCGCAGGACGCCGCCGACGGCAACGGCCAGGGCGAATGTCAGGAACAGCGCCAGCGCAGCGAACCGGTCGAAAAACGCCGCGAGTTGGGCACCCGCTCCGGCTCCCAGGTTGAGCGTGAAGCCGTACAGGGCGATCGCCGTGGTCTGGGCCGCCGCCCCGGCCCGGGTACCGACCGACTCGATGAGCGCGGGGCCGAGGGTGGAGAAGCCCGCCATGAACGCGAACAGGGCGGCCCCGAGCACGAGGGCGTCGTCCCCGCCCAGGGCGGCGGCCAGCATCGCGACGGCGGTCACCACGAGCGCTCCTGCGGCACGGCGCGAAGCGGGCAGGCGGGCCAGGACGGGCGCGACCAGGACGGCGCCCAACAGCGCCGGCAGCGCGCTGGCGCGCAGCGCGAGCAGAGGCGCGCCGCCGCCCGCCACATCGACGGGCCCGTACAGCTGGACCCCCGTGTAGACGGCGGTGAGGCTGCCCGCGCCGACCAGGATGACCAGGTACAGCGGGACCAGCCGGGCGCCCAGCGCGCCCCTCAGGCCAGAGAGTCCGCCCGCGCTCAGCCGCCCTTCGGGCAGCAGGACCCGCCAGGAGACGGCGGCCCCCGCCAGCAGCAGTGGCACGGTCCCCCAGAACACCCACACCCAGCCGAGCCACGCCGTCACGAGCTGCGCCTCGACCTGGCCGATCACGACCGTGGCCCCCATGCAGGCCGAGACCACGGTCAGGGCCAGGGAGACACGATGCGGAGCGATCCGGGCGTGCAGATAGGCGTACGACATGGGGATGAACGAGCCGGCGAACAGGCCCTGCAGGGCGCGCAGGACGACCCCGGCGGTCAGGGAGGGCGCCAGAGGCAGCAGGGCGGTGACGACGGCCATGGCAAGGACATTGGCCACCATGACGGTACGCCGCCCCCAGCGGGTGGACAGCGGCCCGCTGACGAGCGAGCCGAGCGCGTGGGCGAAGGCGAACGCGGTGGTCGAGGCCGCTGCCGATCCGGCCGGCACCCCCCAGGCGTCGGCGAGTTCGGGCATGAGCGGGATGGTGACGTACATCTGGCCGACCACGAGCACGCCCATGACGGACACGGTCGCGACGGTCGTGGCGAGCGGTGCGGTCCCCGGCGTCGCTGAGGCCGGTACCTCGGCAACCGATGATTTCGACATACACCGATCTTCGGAGCGGCCTTCGGCCGCAGCAATCAACCGCCCGACCATGCGTCAAGTTCCCTCTGTGAAAAGGGAACGCGACATGCCGAAGACATGCCGAACCCCCGCACCCGCGGGGGAATGACCGGTGCGAGGGTCCGGCGCCCGGCGCGCCCGGGAGAGCGCGCCGGAGAGTGGATCAGACCTGGGCGGTCTGCGGCTCGTCGGCGGCCCTGGCCGCGGCCCCGCCCTGGGCGACGGCCCGTTCCTTGCGCGGCTTCTGCAGACCGAGGGCGACCAGCGCGGTCAGCGCGATGCCGCCCGCGGCGATGAGTACCGCCGTGCGCAGACCGTCGTTGGTGGCGGCGCGCAGCGCCTCGCCCTGAAGGCCGCCGAGGCCGGAGTTGGCGATGGCGACCAGGATGGCCAGACCGACCGCACCGCCGATCTGCTGGGTGGTCGAGGCCCAGCCGGAGGCGATGCCCTGCTCCATCGGGTCCACACCGACCGTGGCCGCACCGAACATCAGGGTGTAGCCGGCGCCCTGGCCGAGGCCCATGACGACCATGCCGGGGATCAGCGCGAGGTAGGAGCCGTCGGTGGCCAGGGTCAGGCCCACGATGACAGTGCCGACGAAGCCCACCACCAGGCTGACGATCATGATGGAGCGCAGACCGTACTTCGTGGCCAGGCGGCCGGCCGTCTGGGCGCCGATGGAGATGGCGACCATCGGGACCAGGAAGGCCAGGCCCGTCTCCAGCGCGCTGTAGCCGTGCACGCCCTGGAAGTAGACGGTCAGGAAGTACAGCAGGGTGCCGAAGGTCGCCATGTAGAAGAAGGTGACCGCGGCGCCGGTGCTCAGGTTGCGGTTGCGGAACAGGCGCAGCGGCATCAGCGGGTCACTGCTGCGCTTCTCGATGACGAGGAAGGCGGCCAGCAGCGCCACGCCCAGGACGAAGGCGCCGATGATCAGGCCCGAGCCCCAGCCCGACTCCGGGCCCTGCACCAGGGCGAAGACGACGGACGTGGTGCCGACGGTGGAGGTCAGCGCACCGGCCAGGTCGAAGGTGCGACGGCTGCCGCCCAGCGCGTCCGGGGCGATCAGCGGGAAGGCGAACAGGATCGCGAGGACGGCGAGGGGGACGTTGACGAAGAAGACGGACTCCCAGCCGAACGCCTCGGTGAGGACGCCGCCGAGCAGCGAGCCGAGGATCATGCCGGAGCCGCCGGCGGTGCCCCACACGGCGAAGGCGCGGTTGCGCTCCTTGCCCTCGGTGAACTTGGTGGAGACCAGGGTCAGCGTGGCCGGGAAGAGGAAGGCGCCACCGATGCCTTGCACCGCGCGGGCCGCGACCAGTACCCAGGGGTCGGCCGCCAGCCCGCCGAGCAGCGAGGACACTCCATACAGGGACAGGCCGAGGATGAAGATGCGGCGCGGCCCCCACAGGTCGCAGGCCCGGCCGCCGAGCAGCAGGAACCCGCCGAACGCGACGGCGTAGGCGCTGATCACCCACTGCAGGGTCTGGGCGGAGAACCCGAGCCCGTCACCGATCTCGGGGAGCGCTACGTAGACGATGTTGTAGTCGATGGAGATGATCAGCTGGGCGAACGCCAGCAGCGCCAGGAGGAGTCCAGGGCGCCGGCGCGGTGCCTCGGTGGCGGCGCCTGTGGCCGAAGACGGCATGACTGTGCCTTTCACTACGGGGTCGGAGATTCAACGGGCGCGCGAGGCGCCACCGCCGGGGGACGGCCCCGGCGCGTACTTCAGGTGCGCTCTCGGTTTCCGGCTCAGGTCCGGTCGAACCAGTGGCGTACGTGGTCCGGTGCGGCGGGGTTCGCCCGCCGGACCTCGTCCGCCAGACCGGCGATCGTCTGGCGCGCCAGCCTGCGCCGCCAGGCCAGCTCCGCACGGGAGAAGGCCTGGGACACGGTGCAGGGGGTGCGGTGGCCGGCCGGGCCGGCGATGCGGCCGGCCGGGCCCTGGTGGCGGATGCCCGTGCACAGGAAGGCCCGTGCCGAACCGTCGATGGCCGCCGCCACGTCCATCAGGGTGATCTTCTCCGGTTCACGGCCGAGACGGAATCCGCCGCGAGGGCCGGAGCGGGACGAGACGATGCCGGCTCGTCCCAGCGCGTTCAACTGCTTGTTCAGGTAAGCCGTGGGCAGGTCGTGGAACGCGGCCAGCCTCGCTGCCGGCACCGCCCTGTCAGGGGAGATGAAGGACAGGTTGATGCAGCAGTGCACTGCCCATTCCACGCCCTCTCGCAGCTTCATGTCCTGGACATTACGCATCGGGAATGTCCGCCAGAAGGGCCCGCCCCTTTTAATGTCAAGTCGCTTCGGGCAGGCCCGTTCCAGCCGGTCAGAGCATGTTTCAGCTCGGCTTCCAGACGGCTGAGGTCAGCCTCGTGGCCGTGGGCGGCGATGTGCCCGTCCGGGCGCACCAGCCAGTACCCGGCGCTGCGGCAGCCGGTGACGAAGGAGCTCTCGCGGCGCCGCAGCACCACCGTGCGCACCGTCTCGCCGTGGCGGGCCGCGATGTGCCCCGCCTCGGTGCGCCAGCTGTCCGACGCCGGTGCGAGGACCAGCGTCCAGGCGTTCGGGTCGGCGCCGGGCCCGCTGATGCCGTAGGCGAGGGCGTGCCGCCGCGGGAAGACGGCACCGTCCTTCAGACCGCCCGGCATCCGGCCCCGGACCCGGCAGCCGGCGAGCCCCGAGGGCCGCTGGGTGTCGCGCACCGGCGGGTAGGCCAGGCGCCGCCCGGCCATCACCGGGGTGTAGAACCGCGACACGACACCGGTGCGGTCGAGCAGTTTGAAGGCAGCGTCCCGGGCGAGCACCTTGGCCCGGCTGTTCGCCACCCAGGCACGGGTCTGCAGATCGGTGTCGCGCACGATCTGGCGGGTGGCCTCCGAGCGCTCGGTGCCGTAGCTGTCGAGCACCGAGACCGGCGACTCGCCCCGGATGACGGCGGCCAGCTTCCAGCCCAGGTTCTGGGCGTCCTGCAGGCCGTTGTTCATGCCCTGGCCGCCGGCCGGGCTGTGCACGTGCGCGGCGTCGCCGGCGAGGAAGACGCGACCGGCCTGGAAGTCGCAGGCGCGGCGGGCGTGCACCCTGAAGACCGCCTGCCACACCGACTCGGTCAGACGCACCCCCCGCGGCCCGCGCTCGTCGAGGATCTCCTGCATCATCTCCAGGGAGACCTCACGCCGGCCCCGCGGCATGACGGACAGGAAGCGGTGCACTCCGCCGGGCATCGGCACGACCACCAGGGCACCGCTGGGCGCCTGGTAGAACAGGCACTCGTCCGGGGGGAGTTCGCCCTCGATCCGCGCGTCGACGAGCGCGAAGGCCATCTCGTACGTACTGCCCTGGAAGCCGATGCCGAGCTGGCCGCGCACCGCGCTGCCGGCGCCGTCGGCGCCGACCACGAAGGGTGCCCGGATGCGGTCGACGCTTGCGTCGGGCAGCTCCACGACGGCGGTGACGCCGTCGCTCGCCCCGATGCCGCCGGAGAAGTCCACGCCCTCCAGGGCCAGCAGCCGCACTCCGCGCTCCACCTTGCCGCCGAGCTCGGCAAGACGCTCGGCGAGCAGCCGCTCGGTCACATGCTGCGGCAGCACCCGGCAGGCGGTGTCCTCGGTCAGGGCGAAGGAGGCGAGCGGCCTGCGTTCGGAGAAGTAGCTGAGCCGACCGACCGGCACGGACTCGCCTCTGATGCCGTCGGCGAGCCCTGCGTCCTCCAGGATGTCGAGGGCGCGGGGCCACACGGACAGCGCCTTCGGGGTGGTCGACGGGGCGTTGGCACGGTCGATGACACGCACCCGTATGCCACGGCGCATGAGCTCGACGGCGGTCAGCAGGCCGGTGGGTCCGGCGCCGACGACGAGCACGTCCATGTCGGACGCGCCGGTGGTGTTCTCACTCATCGCACTCATTCCGTCCGCACGCCGGCGGTGACGCCCCCGGCGGGCTCGTCGGGCAGCCGGTCCAGACTGATGCCGAAGTACTCCTTGTACGCATCGAGTGCCTCCGCCCCGCTCTCCAGGGTGCGCTTGGAGCGCTCCTCGCCGGCGACGGTGCTCACCTGCTTGTTGCCCTTGAGGGTGACCAGGCCGTCGGGGGTGCGGATGGAGCAGAACAGGCCCTGGAGGAACGACGAGTCGGGCGAGGTGCGGTACCACCACAGCGTGGGAGCGAAGTCGGCGATGGTCACCGGCCGGTCGGCGACCCGGTACAGGGGCTTGCCGCCGAGGTGGACGTCGATGACGCCGTCGCCGACGTCGTGCAGCTGGTAGTCGCCGTGCGGGTCGTGCTGCACCTCGCGCGAGGCCAGGTTCAGCGGGAAGCGGCTGTTGCGGCCGAAGCCGACGTCGACGAGCCAGTCCTCGCCGTCGGCCTTGACGCGCAGCGCCAGATGGCCGAGGAAGGGGCCGAGGACCCCGCCCGGGCGGTGCACCCAGCCCGGCAGGATGTCCACCTCGTAGCGAAGCGAGGTCAGCAGGAACGACAGGGCGGGGTTGACCTCGTAGCAGCCGCCGCCGCGGTTGCCGCGGACGATTTTCTCCAGGACGCGTTCGTCCATGACGACGTCCTCGTCGAGGTGGTAGCCGAGGTTCTCGAAGGGCACCGACAGAAGGTGACGCTCCATCAGATGACGGAGCCCCTTCAGGTCCGCGCGCTCGGGCCGCGTCGCTCCGATCCGGCGCAGGTAGTCGTCCATGATGCCGTCCAACATCACCGTCTCCTTAGGCGTACGTGGTGCTGTGTGAGGGGTGGGTGCGCTGCCAGCGCAGCAGCGACAGGCCCATCGCCATGCCGCCGCCGAAACCGGCCAGCAGAACGAGGTCCCCGTCCTCCAGTTGCCCCGAGCGGGCCGCCCGGTCGAGGGTGATGGGGACCGAGGCGGCTCCGGTGTTGCCGAAGTCCTCGTAGGTGACGCGGGTGCTGCCGGCCGCGATGCCGAGCGTGGCCGAAAGGTCCTCGAGCATCCGGCCGTTGGCCTGGTGCGGCACGAAGTGGTCGACGGCGCCGGCGGTGAAGCCCGACTCCTCGACGAAGGCGGTGACGGCCGGGGCGACTGTGGCGTTGACGAAGTCGCGCACCCCGCGCCCGTTCATGGTGAAGTAGTGCAGTCCCCCGGCGAGGGTCTCGGGGCTCGCGGGCAGGCGGCTGCCCCCGGCCGGCACCTCGATCAGATCGCGTTCGGCGCCGAATCCGGCCAGCCGTCCGGCCAGCAGGCCGCGCCCGGGCCGGGCCGGGCCGAGCACCACCGCTCCGGCGCCGTCGCCGAAGAGGATGGCGGTGCGCCGGTCGGCGGGGTTGAGGATGCGGGAGTAGATGTCCGCGCCGATGACCAGCGCATACGGCGAGTCGGCGGCGGCGAGGACGTGCTGGGCGGCGTTCAGCGCGAACACGAAGCCGCTGCAGACCGCGTTGACGTCGAAGGCAGCGGTGCCGTGGCCCGCGCCGAGGCCGTCGGCGACCACACTGGCCGTGGCCGGCTGCGGCTGGTCGGGCGTCGAGGTGGCGACGACGATCAGCGAGAGGTCCGCGGCACCGATGCCGGCAGCCTCCATCGCGGCCCGGCCCGCGGCGATCGCCAGGTCCGAGGTGGCCTCGTCCGGTTTGGCCCGGCGCCTGCTGCGTATCCCGGTCTTGAGCCGGATCCACTCGTCGGTGACCCCGGCGGCGGCTGCCACCTCGTCGTTGCCGACCACATGCGAGGGCAGACAGGACCCCGTCCCCAGGATCGCGACAGCTGCACTCGTCCGGCCGGACCGGGCCGTACCCGTTGTGATCATGAATGTGACCCTTCCGTGAGAGTTCGGGCCTCCCCACGCAGGCAGATGCTCCCGAGGGCGCCCGGCCGCGGGCAAAGCCCTGACGGCGAACCCGTCAGGTCGCCGGGGAGTACGTCAGATGGCGGCCGGCCCGGCCTCGAGGGGTGCGGGCCGGGCCGGAGGGGCCTTTACGCACTCGGCGCGAGCGGGAATCCGGTCAGCAGGCCGCGCACCAGGTCGCCGGTGATGGCGACCCCGTTCTGGGTGAGCACGGACTCGGGGTGGAACTGCATCGACGCGAAGTGCGTGCCGCGCAGCGCGTGGACTTCCCGGCTGCCGGGGTCGCGGGCGATCTCGACGACGCCGACCCCGGCAGCCTCCGTCTTGTCCTCGGCGCTCGCGGCCGCGAACGTGTTGTAGAAGCCCACGCGTTCGGGTCGCCCGAACAGGTCGATGTCCCGCTGGACGCCTTGGTTGGGGACGGCCCGGCGCACCAGGCCGAGGCCCAGACGGCGGCTGAGCACCTGGTGGCTGAGGCAGATCGCCAGGAACGGCCGGCGCTCCTCGATCAGCCTCGCGATCGTGCCGTCCAGGTGGGCGATCTTGGGGTGGGACAGGTCGCGCGGGTCACCGGGGCCGGGCCCCATCACCACCAGGTCGTGGCCGGCGAGGTGATAGGGCTCGTCGAAACGTCTGACCGTCACCTCCAGCCCCAGGGACTGCAGTTGGTGCCCGATCATCGAGGTGAAGGTGTCCTCGGCGTCCACCACCAGGACCTTGCGGCCCGGCGGCAGGGACATCTGCCCGCCGGGCGGCGCTCCGTGCGCGAGCCAGAACCCGGCAATGGTCTCGTTGCGCCTCTGAAGCGCCCGGCGCACCTCGGGGTGGGCCGCGAAATGGGCCGGCCCCTCTCCCTCCAGGGCGGCGAGCAGCCCGGCGGCCTTGGCACGGGTCTCGGCCACCTCGGACAGCGGGTCGGAGTGGCGCACCAGGGTGGCCCCGACGCCGATGCGCACCGCTCCCGCCGCGTCGATGTCGGCGGTGCGGATACAGATCGCGGAGTCCAGGACCGGGCCGCCCTCGGCGTCGCGGCCCATCAGAGCGACGACGCCGCTGTAGTAGCCGCGTCCCTCCTGCTCGTAGCGCCCGATGACCCGGCAGGCGCTCTCCAGCGGGGAGCCGGTGACCGTCGGCGCGAACAGCGTCTCGCGCAGCACCTCGCGCGGGTCGCTGACGGTCTTGCCCTCGATGAAGTACTCGGTGTGCGCGAGCCGGGCCATCTCCTTGAGGAAGGGGCCCGTCACCCGGCCGCCGCCGGGGCAGATCCGGGCCATCATCTTCAGTTCCTCGTCCACGACCATGTACAGCTCGTCGGCCTCCTTGCGGTCGGCGAGGAAGTCCATCACCTCCGTCAGGGTGGGGCCGGAGGCCGGGTAGCGGTAGGTGCCGGAGACCGGGTTCATCACCGCGGTACCGCCGTGCACGCTGATGTGCCGCTCGGGGGTGGCGCCGACCAGGGTGCGCTCGCCGGTGTGCACGACGAACGTCCAGTACGCGCCCTTCTCGCGCTCCAGGAGCCGCTTGAAGAAGGTCAGGGCACTGCGCGGGGTGTAGCCGGAGATGTCGACGGTGAAGGTCCGCTTGATGACGAAGTTCGCGCCCTCGCCGGTGCCGATCTCGTCGGTGATGATGCGGCGGACGGTCTCGGCGTAGGCGTCGTCGTCGACGTCGAAGCGGGCCCCGGTGGTGTGGATGGGTTCGTCGGGAAGCCGTTGCAGTACGGCGGTCAGCGCAGCGGTCTCCTGCCTGGTGACGCTCAGCGCCACCAGGGGGGTGCCGTCGTCGTGGCCGGTGAAGCCCCGCTCGGCGATCTGCCGGTAGGGCACGAGGGCGAGCACCTCGTGCCGGGGGGCGCCGGTGGCCCCCGACGGCTCGGGCAGCGGGATGCCGGCCAGGGTCCTGGGGTGCGACACCTCGCCGACGAGGAGGTCGAGCACCCCGGGGCCGGTGGCCTCGGGCCGGTGCAGCAGGGCGAACGGCGGCGGCGTGGGGCCGAGGATCATCTCGAGCAGACCGCCCTCGTACGGGCGTTCGGCGCGGGTGCCGGTCATGCGAAGACCTCCTTGGCGGTGGTGACGACCGCACAGCGCGCGGCCGCGTACTCGACGGCCATCCGATGGTGGCTCTCGGTGAAGTCGGCGACGGCGTCGGCGACCAGGAACGTCTCGATGTCGTGGCTGAACGCCTCCACGGCGGTGATCAGCACACCGACGTGGGCATAGACTCCGCAGACGACGAGCTGGTCACGCTGGTGCAGACGCATCCGGGTGAGCAGGTCGGTGTGGTGGAAGGCGCTGTAGCGCCACTTGGTGACCAGCCAGTCCCCGTCGCGGGGGGCGAGTGCGTCGACCACCGCGCGGTCCGCGGGTGCCGGACGCATGCCCGGGCCCCAGAAGTCCTTCAGCAGGCCCCGCTGGTGTACGGTCATGCCGCCGGGCTGGGCTGTGTAGGCGACCGGGATGCCGAGGCCGGCGCAGCGCTCGCGCACGTGGGCCGCGTTGTGCACGAGCTGGCCGCGCAGCGGCTCGGGGAACGGCTCGAGGAAGTAGCGCTGCATGTCGTGGACCAGCAGCACCGCGCGGGCGGGGTCGGGGGTCCACGGTGCGGTGTTCGCCGGCAGCTCCGGCGCGGTGGGCAGTGGGTAGGACTCGATGCTCGGAAGGCCGGCCATGACGTCCGGTGTCCTTTCTCGACGGGTGCGGGTGCGGCTGGGCGCTCTTGCGGATCGGCCCGCCGGGCGCGGGCCGGCGGCGGGCCGATCCGTCAAGGGGAGACGGCCCGTCAGACGCCCAGTGCGGCCCCGCCGTCGACGGTCAGGGTGTGCAGGGTGATGTGGGAGGCCCGGTCGGACAGCAGGAACGCGACGGCGTGCGCTACGTCGACGGGCTGGGCGAGCCTGCCCAGCGGGATGCCGACGCGGAACGCCTCCGGATTTCCGGAGACGGTGGCGCGCGGGCCGCTGTCGTCGTGCCACATCGAGCTCAGCATCGGGGTGTCGGTGGAGCCGGGAGCGACAATGTTGCAGCGGATGCCGTGGCGGGCGACCTCCAGGCCGAGACTCTTGGTGAACATCTCCGCCGCCGCCTTGGACGCGGCGTAGGCGGCCATGCCGGTGCGGGGTGTGACGGCCGCGTTGGAGGCGACGGTGACGACGGCTCCGCGGCGACGCGGCACCATACGGCCGACCACGGCGCGCGAGAGGTGGAAGACGCCCGTGGCGTTGACGGCGAAGACGCTGTTCCAGTCCTCGTCGCTGATGTCGGTGACCTCGCCGAGGCGCAGCACGCCGGCGGCGTTCACGAGGTAGTCGATGGGTCCCAGGCGCTGTTCGATGTCGGCGACGACGGCCTCCACCGTTTCGCTGTCGGTCACGTCCGCGGCGAACGGCGCCACGGGCAGGTCGTCCGCGCCCAGTTTCGCCATCACCTCCTCGAGCTGGCCGGCGTCGCGGTCGACCGCGGCCACCGCGACACCCTGCTCCCCCAGGACGCGGGCCACGGCTGCGCCTATGCCCCCGGCGGCACCGGTGACCAGGGCCAGTCTGCTTTCCATGTTGTGCCTCTCCTTCGCATGCCGTGCGGGCAGGGATGTGCACTGTTCGGCAGGGATCACCGGGGCCATACGGACACCACGGAGACGGCCTGGCCGACGTTGAGCCGTGGGTCGCAGAGGGTCTCGTAGGCGTCGCCGATCAGGTCGGCCGACCGCGCGTCGGGAACGCACTCCATGACGGCGTCGGGCGTGGTCTCCAGGTGCAGGCCGCCGGCGATGCCGCCGTGCTGGACGACCGCGTGATGGAAGGCGGCGACCTCGCGCTCGGCGGCCTCCACGTAGCGGGTCTTGAATCCGCTGGCGGTGGTGACGGTGTTGGCGTGCAGCGGGTCGGTGAGCCAGATGACCGGGTGGCCGGCGTCGCGGACCGCCTCCACCAGCGGGGGCAGCGCGTCGGCCACCGCGTCGGCGCCCATGCGCGCGATGAGGGTGAGCCGCCCGGGTTCGCGTGCCGGGTCCAGGCGGCGGCACAGCTCCAGCAGGTCGTCACGGGTGGTGCTGGGGCCGACCTTGCAGGCCACCGGATTGACCACCCCGGCGAGCAGGGCGACGTGCGCGCCGTCGGGCCGACGGGTGCGCTCCCCGATCCACGGCCAGTGCGTCGAGGACAGCAGCAGTCCGTCCTCCGAGGACCGCAGCAGCGGCACCTCGTAGTCGAGCAGCAGGGCCTCGTGGCTGGTCCACACTGTCGGGCTGATGCCCTGCACCGGTGATGTCCGGTGCCATCCGAGGTGGCCGATGATGTCGTCGGCCGCCATGTAGCCGGTCAGCAGACGCAGCGGGTCGGGGCGGCGGCCCTCCGGGGTGGGCTCGGGGTCGTTGACCATGTGCCCGCGGTAGACGGGCAGTTCCAGGCCGGCGACGTGCTCGGTGGGCTTCGAGCGCGGTTTGCCGAACTGTCCGGCGATACGGCCCACCCTGATCACCGGCTTGCCGGTGATCAGGCCGAGTGAGCCGGCCAGCAGGTCCAGGACGGCCGCCTTGCGGGCGACGTTTCCGGCAGCGCACTCGGCGGGGTTCTCCGCGCAGTCGCCGGCCTGGACCACCAGCGCCTCGCCGGCCGCCACCCGCGCCAGGTGGCGGCGCAGCAGGCGTACGTCGTCGGCGCGCACCAGCGCCGGCCGGCTCGACAGGTCCGAGCGGACGCGCAGCAACTGGTCCGGGTCCTCCCAGTCGGGCTGCTGGTAGGCGAGTTTCAGGTTGATGTCGAGCAACGAGTTGTCCACGAATATCTCCAGATGAGAGCGAAGGCGGTGCGGCCGTGGGCCGCGGTGTGCGTGACGGTGGAATGAAGGGCCTCAACCGGGCCGGGCGACCATTCGCCGTGCCGGCGTCACGCGCGTCACAGGCGCGGTGTCCAGCCGGCCGCGTCCCAGAAGCCGAGCTGGGCGAGCCTCGGAGTGCGAACGACCCCGGCGATGGCAGGGCCGCCCAGGACGAGGGTGCTGGGCGCACCGGGGTTGAACGGCGGCCAGTCAGGAAGATCCGCGGTGCCCGGGCGGGAAGTCCGGGCGAAGGCGGCCACGGCGTCGATGAGGAGGTCGGACAGCAGCCGTTCGGTGCGGCCGCCGCCGAAGACGTCGATGAGCTGGGGCAGCCGGTGAGTGCCGAAAAGGAATGGCGACGTCGCCTCGTGCGGGGTTCCGAAGTGCGGGGAGCGCACCGGGTGGGCGAACTCCATCGCGTACAGCGCGGTGCGGCCGTGGCGGGCGTGCCGTTCGGCGAACCGGACGATCTGGTGCCGGAACAGCGCGTCACCCCAGATCTCGGTCCACAGCGTCAGCGGGTCACCCGGCAAGGACTCGTCCCGGGCAGCCGTCCGGTAGGCGCCCAGGCAGGCGTCGGCGATGTCGTCACCGGCGTCCGGCTCGACCAGGCGCAGCACGGAGCGCACGGCCCGGCGCAATTCGGCCTCGTCACGCGGGGCGGGCTCCGGCTGCGGGGAGGAGGGGCCGGTGTAGAAGGAGCCCTCCGTGCTGGTGTGGATCGACAGCACCGGCACCTCGGGCGTGGGCAGCAGGTGGTCGTAGCCCGGCATGGTGCGCCCGTCGAGCACGGGCCCGCGGTACCAACGTCCGCTGCCGACGATCCGCCGCTTGGGCGGGGCCGCGAAGATCTCCTCCCATGCCCCGGCGAGCGCGGCCGCCGGAACCCCGCGCAGCCCCGTGACGGTGGTGCCCAGACGGCGGGCGACGGCCTCGTAGGCGGTGCGCGCGTCGCCGGGCGTCAGCGAGGTCGCGGGCGGGGTGACATGGCTGGGACTGATGGAGACGATACGGCGGATCAGCCCGCGCAGTTCGGGCAGCAGTGCCAGCTGCCAGGCGCTGGCGCCGCCGGCGGAGGTTCCGCACACGGTGATGTTGCCGGGGTCCCCGCCGAAGGAGGCGGCATTGGCGTGCACCCAGTGCAGCAGCGCCTGCTGGTCCTGCAGGCCCCAGTTGGCGCAGTGCCCGGTCTCCGGATCGGTGAGGTCCTCGTGCAGGCCGAACCCAAGGACACCGAGCCGGTAGTTGAAGGTGACGACGACGAGGTCACCGCGTCCGGCCGGCCGGGCGCCGTCGTAGGTGGGCATGCTGCCGGCGCCGGCCTGCCAGCCGCCTCCGTGGATGTACACGAGGACAGGCCGCGAGCCGTGCGGATCGGGTGTCCAGACGTTGGCGTACAGCGAGTCCTCGCTGCTGGGCGGCACCGGACGGTTGGGGACCGCGCTCTGGAAGGAGACGTCGGTGAACCGCAGCGCCGGGCGGACGCCGCGCCAGGGCAGCGGCGGCCTGGGGGAGGCCAGGCGCAGCTCACCCAGGGGCGCCCGGGCGTAGGGGACGCCCCGGAAGGCGGTGACGGCGCCGGCACGCTCGCCGGCCACCAGCCCGCCCGAGGTATGCACCACGACCCGGGACCCGGTCGTGGCGCGCGGGCGGGGCTCGGCCGTGACGAGGGCAGGGGCGCCCCGCACCCCTGCGGCCTCCGGCTGGCTGGTCATGGTGAACTCCTCGCACACACGGACGGGTTGGTCCGCCGATCGTGTGACGGGAGTTCCGGGGTCACCAAAGCACACCCGGGCAATACGTCAGCTCGGTGGCTGGATCACCACCGCAGCTGACGCAACGACCGATACGGCGGCTGACAGCCGGCGCATCGATGACTTATAGTTCGCCGCTCGCGGCGCTCACGAGGCCTTGGCCACCTCCGTCTCGGGCTCGGCCGTCCCGGACAGCACCGCGATAGCGTGTGCGGCCGAGGCGAGGGTCGCATGGCGGTGCCAGCCGCGGTAGGAGCGGCCGGAGAAGTCCCGTATGCCCACCCGTTCAGCGACCCCGGCGAAGTCCAGGTCCACACGGTCAATGAACCGGCTCATCCGCAGCAGCTGGGCGGGGCGCAGATCGGTGATGTCGGTCAGCCACAGTTCGGCCGGCCAGCGGCCGCCGTTCTCACCGACGCCGAGCAGGAGCAGGTCACGCTGGGAGGAAAGACGTCGTGCGGTGCGCCGGGGAAGCCGTACCCGGACAGTGGCGGTCAGCCCGGTATGGACGGCGCCGCCGCCGGGGCCCGGTTGGCGCTGGATGACCGGCTGGCGCAACGGGCGGGCCATGAGCATCAGCTGATGCGCCGCCATTTCCGCGCCGGCGGCGGTGCGCGATATCCCCGGGCCGACGGCGGCCAGCCGCAGGTTGGTACTGACCCGCAGCAGCATCAGGGCATCGGCGGCCTGCAGCAGCCGGACGGCGCCGGCGACGTCCGACTCGCGGGCGTCCATGACGACGGGGCGCATGGGCAGACCCCAGTTCCGGGCGACGTCGAGGTAGGCCTCGATGCCGGCCTGGTCGAGGGTTTCGGGCAGTACGCTCTCGGGGATCGCCGCCCGGCGGCGGCGGGTCTTGTCGTCCAGCCAGGTCTCGGGCAGGTGCAGGCGCCAGTTGATGGGGGTGCTGTGCTCGTCGGAGACCGCCCAGACGCCCACGGCCTGCTGGGCGTTCATCATCTGTCCCCGGCTCGGGCAGAAACGGCGGTCCACGCCCACGGAGCTGTCGCCGGCCTTGGGTATCACCATCGGCCGCAGCACGTAGGCGCGGGCCGGGGAGATCTCTTCCAGATGGCGTGCCAGGGAACGACGGACCGGCTCCCAGTCCCAGGTGGAGCCGCTGATGAAGTGATGCAGGCTCTGTTCGGCCGCCTCGCCCCCGAACAGGGAGGAGATGTTCCGGATCGACTTGCGGCCCTCGACGCCGAGCAGGCCCCGGACGTACTCCAGGCCCCGGCGCCGCTGGTCGCTACGCGGCAGGGACGTGAAAAGCACCGAGGTCAGTTCTCCCAGGATGTTCTCCTGGACATTCTCCTCGAACGCCCCCCGCACCGGACGGGACAGTCCGGCATCGTAGATATGCGTCTGCGTCCTGGTCTGCATCCCCGTTCCACCTCACCACTTGGTCGGCAGATCACGGCCGACCGGCCGTGATCTGCGTCTGCGCGGTTGCCACCGAGCGGTCATCGGTCGAAGCACGGCCCGGCTGTTCTGGCTGTGTCAGCAGCCTCGGAGGGAGCGCCCAAGGGGGGACCAAGGACCGGGAAACGTACAGGTCACGACGGTTTTCGCGGCTCAGGGGTCCTTGCACTGTGAGTGTCCGACAGCTCGCGCGACCCGGGCGGGCACAGTGCAGGGACCCCCAAGGCGCGAGGTACGCCCTGCACGGCGGGCCGGACGGAGGCGGTTCGCCCCGAAGAGGAGGGCGAATCACGGCCGCGCCCGATGGGAAACGGACAGTCAGGCCCGTGGGCGGCGAGGACACGTGCCCTTCGGCCGCGGAGGACGGTGCCGGCTCAGCGGCCGTGTCAGATCTGCGGCAGCTGTGGGCGGGAGGACCTCCCCGCCGCCGGGGCGCCCCCGGCGCACCGTGCACCACTTTGCGCTGAACCTCGGTGGAGGGGCGCCGGCCGGCCGCAGAGGCGCTCGATGAACCGGCTCCTGCGGCCTCCGCCGGGTGAGCGGGAGCTCCGTTCAGGGGCCGCCCCGGCCCGCCGCCGGGGCGGCGGGCCGGGGGGCACCGCAGCGGCGGCAGAGGGCCGGGGGCGCCGGGTTTGGAGGGCGGCCGCTGTATTCGTCCTCAGCGGACGGCTCGGATGCGAAGCCTGCGCCGTACCGGCTCTGTTGTCCGCCGCGCGGCGCGGTGATCTCGACGTCCAGTCCCGCAGGCACCATCAGCCAGCGGGCCGGCAGCACCGCATTCTCCTCGGACCGCATACCGCCTCCCTCGTCGGAGCCCTTCACGGACGACACGTGCCGTCGCCGCTCGAGCTTGCGACCACCCGGTCGAGGCAGGACGAAGCACCGCCCAACACCGAGGACCCGGGCTCTCACACCGCTTGGGCCGCTGCCACCGCTTCGGCCGTTCCACTCCGGGAGCCGCCGATGGGGGTCCTCCTGCGCTCGTGAAGAGGCTCGGGAGCGGCAGCGGCTGAAGTACGGCGACTGTCCAAGAGCCGGGCCTGTTTGAGCCGCTCGGAGAAGAGCGCGGGTCAAAGGCCATATCCCAGCCCGGACGGCGACTGAAGCGACTTAAGGGTCCGGCATATGAAGACATTCGCGTGTGCGCGCGTCCGTGCGCGCGTATGCGTGCAGACGTCATGTATAGAGGCCTTGAGTCGCTTCAGTCGCTTTTTGGTCACTGGCAAGTCTGTGACCTGTGGTTTTTCGCAGCTGCTGAGAAAGCGACCGAAAGTCCGCTCGGTCGCTGGGCCGGGACTGCTTCGGCAGCTCGCGCAGGAAGACGTTCGGAATCGCTGCTTCCCACAGGGCTCCTCCTTTGTCACCGACGCTTCGCCAGTCGGTTTCCCGTCCTGAGTCGCTTCGGCTGCTGACGGGGGAGTTCCATGACCGATGAACTGGGGCTTTCACGCAGCGACTTGTCCGCTGCTCACGCCCGGCGGAGCGTCCGGAGTTCGCCGGCCACTGCCCCGTGGTGTGCGGGACGAGGCCGGCCGGTGCATCCGCCGGCACCGGGCCGCAAGACGCCCGCAGGCAACTGCGTCCCCTGCCGGGAGCGGGGACACACCTACCGGGGGATGCCCCTGCGGGGCCGCCGGCCGCTGGTGCCACGGATTCCGAGGGACACCCCACGGGCCTGGCCCAACTGCACGGCCGGCGGATCATCGTGTGCAGCGAGGTCGAGCCCGGCGACCGTTTCGACGAGGCCCGCGTCAAGTTGCTCACCGGCGGTGACCGCACCAAGGCGCGCCGGATGCGACAGGACTTCTTCAGTTTCCAGCCCGCGGAGATCCTCGTCACCGAGGAGGGGCCGGGGATCCTCAACTGGCTCATGGCGGGCGCGCGCCGTTGTCCGGCGGGGGAGGAGGACCTCAACCGACCCGAGCGCGTCCGGACCGCCCCGACCGCTTATGCCGAGACGGAGGACCACACCGGCCGGTTCCTGAGCGAATCCTGCCGGTTCGAGCCCTCTTTGGGGGCGGAGCAAACCCGGCTCTACGCCGCTTACAAGACCTGGTGTCAGGATGAGGTGCCCCGGCCGTCTCATCCCGGGCGTTCGCCGCGCGTGTCCGTGAGGCGGTGGGACTGGCGTCTGGTCGCCGACGAGGAGACTGCATGAGCGCCCTCATCGCGGAGGACGAGATCATCCACGAGGCCGAACTCGTCCGGCTCGAGGACACAGCCGCACTCGACTATGTGCGCCAGAGCCTGGACCGGCTGCCGACGCGGCTGGTCAGGCCCGCCTGCCGCCAAGACGGGCGCATGGCCGGATACGCGCTGCTCGGCCCCAAGGCCGAGCCCTCCCGTTCCTCGGGACCCTTCCGCCGGCGTGTGTTCTGGCTGCTTCCGTATGACCGCGACACCAACCCGGACGGCCTGTACGCCACCGGGGCGCCCGCAAAGGCCGTGGACCCGCGCACCCTGGCCCCGGGCAGCAAGGGCCGCAAGACGGAACGCTCGGAGGGCGGTCCGCCGTCCTCGGCGATGCGGGAACTGGACGTCAGGTTGCCGCAGTAGGGGTGTCTCCCGCTGTCACGCGCTGTGCTCCAGCTGCCGCGCGTACCAGGAGGAACAGGCGGCGAAGCATTCGTCGAAGCCCGGGCCCGGATCCAGTTCCGTCCGGCGCCAGATGCGGCTCGTGTCGAACCAGTGGTCCTCGGTGAGGAGAGCGTATTGATGGTCGGAGAGTTCCGGCATCGTGCGTCTGAGCAGTAAACGGTGTTCCGCGGCCGGTATGCGCCCTCCCTCCGGCAGGCGCAGCAGTTTCCGCAGGCGGGTGAGCAGATCGTCCATGGCAAGGGGACGCGGATCGGCCACGTGGTATGTTCCGCCGCCCTCGTGCGGTCGCTGCGACCGCACGAGGGCGACCGCGACTCGGGCGAGGTCTTCGACGGCGATGACGGAGGAGCGGGCGCAGGCCCCGGCAGGCCATGACGGCACCTGCCGCAGGACGCGTGCCAAGCCGGGGACGAACCAGCGGTCTCCCACGCCGTAGACGAGGTGGGGGCGCAGGACGGTGCCGCCTGCGGCGCGCACCTCCTCTTCGGCCCGTAGCCGTGTGGTGCTGGCCCAGGAGACAGGTGAAGGCGTCAGCTGCCCCTCGTGGGGCCCGCGGTGGGGGCCCATCCCGTAGACAGCCGCTGTGCTGACGTAGATGAAGCGCCGCACCCCGTGACGGCGGGCCTCCTCCAGCAGGGCGCGCGTGCCGGTGTAGTTGACATCACGGCACTTGTGCGGATCGTGTCCCACGTAGCTGGCGGTGTGTATCACCGTTCCGATTCCCGAGCAGATGTCGCGCAGTGCGGTCGGGTCCGTGAGGTCGCCGGCCATGTACTGGGCCCCGGCGGCCTCGGGGGTCCGAGGCGGCCTGCGGCACAGCGCCCGTGGGAGGGGCGCCGTGCCGACAGGGCCGCGCCGCCGGGAGAGTTCCCTCAGTACGGCACTTCCGATGAAGCCCGTGCCGCCCACCACGAGAACGGTGTCGCCGCCCGGGTCGCGGTGATCGCGTTGGGCCACGTCGGCCTGCGGGCCGTCAGGGCGGCGGGCTTGCGGAAGTGCAGTCATCCCTGGCCTCCTGGCATGCGTATGACAAAGGGTGGCCGAGCGTTACGGGCAGCGACCCGACGTAACAAATCATACCTTCCGTCTGGTATGTTTTTATGGGAAAACTCCGGACCGGCTCGGGACCGGCTCGGTCCCGGCGCAGGTGTCAGAGGCGGGAGCCGCCGCTGGCATCGAGGCACTGGCCGGTGATCCAGCGGGATGCGTCCGACGCCAGAAAAGCGACGATCTCGGCGATGTCGGACGGCCGGCCGACCCGGTTGAAAACGGACCAGGCCGCGAGTTGCGCCGCGGATTCCGCCGTGGCCCGTTTCCTCTGGTTCATGTCGGTTTCCACGAAGCCGGGGCTGACCGCGTTCACCGTGATGCCGCGTGGCCCGAGTTCCTTGGCCAGGGCCAGCGTGAAGGTGTTCAACGCTCCCTTGGTCATCGAGTACACGACGGACTCCGGGTAGGCGATCCGGGTGGCCGCCGACGAGACATTGATGATGCGGCCGTTGTCGCGCAGGTTCTTCAGACCCCGCTGGACGAGAAAGAGCAGCGACCTGGTGTTCACGGCGAAGAGCCGGTCGAACAACTCGGGTGTCACCTCGTGGATGCTCGCTGACCCGCTGATCCCCGCGTTGTTGACGAGAATGTCGAGCTCGATCCCCTGCCCCTGCTGTGCCAGCCCTTCCTCCAGCCGGCCGTACAGGGTCTCGACATCACCCGGTACACCCAGTTCGGCGCGAACGGGAAAGGCCCGCCCTCCCTCCTGGTGGATCAGCTCGAGGGTCTTGCGCACCGCCGCATCGTTGCCGCCGTAGTGGACCGCGACCAAAGCCCCTTCGCGAGCCAGTTCCCGTGCGATTCCCCTGCCGATCCCTCGGCTGGCGCCAGTGACGAGCGCCGTCTTTCCGGCCAGCGCGCCCATGCCTCAACTCCCCCCTCGTGACCTGCGACATCACATCGGCAACGGCGCATGCCCCCACCCCTTGGCCGAGGGATGCGCGACTGCCGGCGCCACGGGTGCGGTCTGCCCGCGGCGGCTCCGGTCGTCGGTAGCACAGCACAGACGCAAGCGCCCATCACCGAGGAGACCGCGCGCTCGGTGCCCCGTGGGCGTGCCCGCTGGTCCGGGCCCGGCCGGGGCCGTCGGCCGCGTCCCGTGGACGCCTGCCCGTTCAGGGTCTCCGGCGAAGGCTCGTGCCGTCCTTGCGATGGCGCCGGGGCGCCGGGGTCCGGTCAGCCGACCGCCAACGCGGACGGGTCGTGCTCCTGCAGCCGCTCGACTTCCTCGTGCACCACCGCCCCGCGGGACCCGGACATGTGCAGCGAGGCGATCACGGACGGCTGAGCCACGCTGGGAAGCAGGTGGCGCAACAGGTCACTGACCCGGCCCATGAGATCCTCGTAGTCGCTGATGGTCTGCGACATGGACTGTATGCCGGCAAAGGAACCCACGAACACGTCCGCGGTCCGCGCCGGTGTGATGTGGGACAGCAGTTCGCCCCTGGCTTGCGCCCCTTCCAGCAGTTGCTGGATGACATTGCTCCAGCGCAGGAAGGGGCCACTGCGGTCCAGGTCGGCCGCCTTCTGGTCCATGGCCAGTCGCACGCTGGCGCGCACCATGGGATTGGTCTGCAGCCGGTAGGCGTGCAGCATCACGGCATCCACGATTTCCTGCATCTTGCAGGCGCGGTCGGGGACGACGAAGTGACTGTCCTGTTCGTCCAGCACGCCCAGGGCCAGGTCGTCCTTCGACTTGAAGTGGAAGTAGAGGGCGCCCTTGGTCACTCCGGCCTCGGCGAGGATCTCGGAGATGGTGGCGGCCTGGTAACCGCGTTCTTCGAAAACCTTGGCCGCTGCCAGAAGGATCATCCGACGCGTGCGGATGGCTCGGTCCTGTTTCGCCACACTGTCCTCCTCTGTTCAGCGGCTGATCAGGCCACCTAAAAAAACCGCCCAGTTCGTATTGTACAGAGGTTGTCGCGCTGCGCACTCTCCTGTTCGTGAAGATCGTGGAAATGCGGGTTCGTGAGGGGGCGCCGGCCTCCGGCGGATCGCGGTGACGTGAGCGGGGGTCCGGCACGGGCCTGCCGGCGGGATCCGCACGGTGTCCGGATGCACAACGGCTCCCGGGCGGGACGGAAGGCCTCGCCCGGGAGCCGCGGCCGAGGTGCGGTGGCCGATCGACGTCCTGTGGTGTTCTGCCGCCCTTCGGTCAGACGGCGGTCGAGGCCACGGTGACCACGGACCGGAAGACGGGTTCGTCCATCTGATGGCCGGTCACCAGCACGCAGTCCCCGCCGTCCGAGGAGTCGCCGGGAAGACGGCGGGCCTCGATCACGCACGGCGTGTCCAACTCGGCGTAGCGTCCGAAGGTGCTGGCGATACCGAGGGGCAGGGCGGGGCGGTCCAGGGCCGCGGCCGTTGCCTGGCGGGCCGCTTCGATCAGCACCATGCCCGGCACGTGGTCGACCGGGTGGTCGAAGAGGACCGGGTGCCGGGTGTCCACTCTCAGCTGCCAGCGGTTGTCCTCGCCGACCGGTGTGAGCACGACGTCCCTGGGTGACATCCGCCCCACGGACTGCGGTGCCACCGGCGCCGTCAGCGCAAGGAGCTGGGGGCAGTCGCCGTCGAGCGTGCGGTTGGCGCGCACACGCCGGTAAACCGCGGGCGAGGTGCAGGTGAAGGAGGCGCCACCAGCCGCCACGGGCCGCCCGTGGCGACGGATCACCACCTCGTAGTGCAGCCCGGTCAGGCTGCTGCCGCGCCACTTGATGTCACTGCAGGTGATGTCAAGGTGGAGCGATGCGGGTGCGCTGCCCATGAGCAGTTGCTCGGGGCACACGTCGACGTGCAGGTCCCACATCAGGAAGTGATGACCGAGCGGGACACCGAACTCTGCGTGAGCCAGGAGCAAACCGGCCTGACGGATCGTTTCGGCAGCGATGAGTGGGTCATGGTAGCCGTCAACGGCGGTGAAGAAGCTGTGCCCGCGGGGCCATTGGGCGGTCATGGAGAGGCGGCTTTCGTCCGTGCGCTCCCAGTCGGTGAGCAGGACCTCGGCCACGCTGGCGCGATGGACGAACTCCTTGGGGACCGTGGTGGTCAGGGACGGGTAGCGGAAGACGCCGGGCCTTGTTGGTTCCGGTGCGTCGTTCGTGATCAGCGATGAGCTGGGTACCGGGCGTGCGACGCGGAAGGTGCTCGCAGACATGGCTGTTCCCCCTGAGCTGCGCTGGCGTAGGAGCGGACAAGCGGGTCGGGCCCTAGGGGCCCCCTCCGGCACAGGAAGATACATACCACCCGGTTTAATTTCCACCGGTAGGGCTGACTCCGCTCGAGCAAGATATGGAGCGGTCTGTTCCGGGCTGTGCGCACGGCCGCCCTTCCGGCCCGTATTGCCTCTCTGACGTGCGCCGCGGAGCGCTGTGGGGGCGAGCGGCCTCGGCGAGGCGGCCGACCGCCCCCTGTAGCCCTCCGGGCTTCGCGGGGTGTGGCAGGCCTCCGGTGTGGAGCGGTTCTTGAATGTATCGGTGCGGTGCCGGTGAGGCGGCCGGAACCGCCCGCGCGAGGTTCGCGCGTCCGGGGGCGAAGAGAACCCGTAGACCATCAGCCACCCGCCCCCGGGGCGGCATTTAAACCACATAGACGGTTTGTTAATATGCGGGGAACTGAGATGCTTCTCTTGCGGAGCGTGGGCTTCCGGGAGGAGCCGGGGCAGTATCTGCGCCCCGCCGTGTCGGCACCCGATGCCGACGAGCTCGTGAACCAAGGGCTCGACCCGCCAGCACCTACGGGGCAGGCCCGCAGGGCCGGCGCCCCGGCATCCAGGAGACAGCCGATGGTCAAGCAGGAGCGTGCAGCCCGTACGCGACGGGCGTTGATCCGTGCCGCAGCCGAGGTCTTCGCCGAGGAGGGGTATGTGTCCGCCTCGCTCGCGGCGATCAGCAAACGGGCCGGAGTCAGCAACGGTGCCCTGCACTTTCACTTCGACAACAAGAAAGCGCTGGCCCAGGCCGTCGAGGAAGAGGCGGTGCGGGTCGTCCGCCGGATCACCGGCGAGCCGCCGGGCGGTGACACGTGCGCCCTGCAGCAGGTGGTGGACTCGACGCACCACCTGATGCGCCGGATCGCCGACGACGCGATCGTCCGCGCCGGCTTCGAGCTGTGCGCGGACCCCGCCAGCCGTGCGGGCTGTTCCCTCCGCTGGGAGTGGTGGCGCTGGATCGAGGACGTGCTCCAGCGCGCCCAGCGGGAGGGAGGGCTGGCCGAAGACATCTCGGTGGAGAACGTGGCCGCCCTCATCGTCGCCGTGACCGTGGGCTTCGAAGTGCTCGGTGTCTCCGACCGGGAGTGGCTGTCCGAGCGCAGAGTCACGGGCTTTTGGACTCTGATGCTGCCGCGACTGGCGGAGCGGCGCACCCTCGCCCGCGTCAGCCCCGGCCCGGCCCGCCCCTCCAGCACCACCCTGTTGCGTGGCAGGGAGCAGGCGGCCGGCTGAACGCCGGGCCCGGTGTGGATGTGCCGCCGCGGCGAAACGGGGCCTTCCGACGGTAAAGCCGGGAGAACGCAGCCGCCGCGCGCAGGCACTCACCGTCCACCGTCCACCGGCCGCCGCGCCGCCCCTTGGCGTGCCGGCGTTCGGGCGTCGTCCGCCCCTGTATCCGCCCCACGGCAGCTGACGGCCCGTCACGACGGATGGCGGATGGGGAGGAACCCGCCGGGCCCGACCGGTCGTACGCGTCACTGCCGCCGGGCTGCGTGGCCGCTCGGCGCCGCGCCCAGTGCCAGCCGAAGCTCCACCGCGGCCGCCACTTGCGCCACGGACCTGCCTCGCGTGGGCACACTGAACCGGGCCGTGCCTCGGTAGAGCGGGCCACGGGTCCGTGCCAGCTCTCGCAGCGCCGCGCTCCGCCCCGCCGCGAGCAGCGGACGGGTGGCGTCGCCGGTCAGGCGGCCGGCGATCTCGCCCGGATCGGCTTCCAGATGAACGACGGGACCGCCTCTGAGCAGGGTGCGGCTACGGGGGTCCAGGATCGCTCCGCCGCCCAGGGCCAGTACCCCCCGGTGCTCGGCGAGCGCCGCGCGCACCGCCTCGCGCTCCCACGCCCGGAAGTGCGGCTCGCCCCGCTCCTCGAAGATCCTCGAGACGGACTGGCCGGTCAGACGCTCGATGTCGCTGTCGGTGTCGCGGAAGGGCAGCCCCAGCCGGCCGGCCAGCAGGAGCCCCACGGACGTCTTGCCGCAGCCGGGCAGGCCGATCAGTACGACGGCGGGCAGCATCGTCCTCATTCCGTCACCAGCGCGTCGGCCGGACCGTCAGCCCGGTGGGTGCCCTGCAGCGCGGCCCGGCCCAAGGTCGGCATGATCTCCTCCAGGGGGACGCCCTGGCCGGTCAGCAGCCGTACCTGGGCAGCCGCCTGCGCGACCATCACCGGCAGGCCGTCGGCGGCCCGGCCACCGGCACGGGTGACTGCGCGCGCGAGCGGGGCGGACCCGCAGAGCGTATCGACGGCCGCGACGCCCGGACAGGCCAGACAGTGCGCGGGGGCGACAGCGTTGCCGGGCAGGGTGGAGATCACCGGATCGGTCCGGGGCGACTGTGTGCTGCCGGGGGCGTGCACCCGTATCCCGATGCCGATACGTTCCGCCGCCTCATGCAACCGGCGGACACCGGAAGTGCCGCGGACCGCCACCTGTGCGCTCGGCGGCCCCAGTACGTGCAATGCCATCAGCGCCGGGCAGGCGGCCGCGCCCTCTTCCAGGAGCAGGACGGATTCCGTGTCGGGGCGCATTGCCTCTCCGGGCGCGGCTGCAAACCCCAGGACACCGGTGTCATACGCCGTGACAGCCCCGTCCGAGAACACCGGGGTGTCGGCCGCTCCCGTGTCCCGGGCCACGCCGGTGACCGTGTCGGCGGCCTCGAAGGCGGCCGTCTTCAGGGGCGAGGTCGGGCACAGGCCTGCCCATGATCCGTCCAGCGCGCCGAGCAGGCCGGGCACTTCCTCCTCCCGGCACTCCAGGGCCGTGCAATGCCGGTCGGGCCCCAGCAGCGCGTAGGCCAGGGTGTGCAGCAGAAAAGACACAGAGGCGGCGAGGGGCCGGCCGGGAACGGCGGAGCGCCACGGGCCTGCTCCGCCACCGGCGGGATGTGCGGTGTCCAAGGGAGAGTCCTTCCTCCGGGGAGACGGATGGGCGGCTGGCCGGATGTTCCGCCGCCGGCCGCACGGACGGGAAGGACGACCTGACATCGCGACGCGGACGGGAGCGGGTATCGGTCCTTTCGATCACCATTGAAACCGGCATGTCGGTTTGTTTGCGTCATCGTGCGCCCTGGGGCAGGCCTGCGCCCGCGGCCGGAGCCGCCGGCCCGCCCGTTGGCCACTGCGTGGCCGGTGCGCCCGCGGTCCGGGCTCAGCCTGTGCAGCCACGGAGAGAAGCCATGCGCCTCCGGCGTGGTCCTCGTGACGTCCCGGGGGCGGCCTGGTCGAGCGTGATGACATCCGCCGTTGTGTGTGCGGGAGGCGACCGCGATCGCCGGCGGCGGGAGACGGCTGACCGGCGAGAAGTGCGTGCAGGCGGTGGGCCGGATGGCAGCCGGCCGCGTCCATCGGCTGCCGCGGGAGGGGCCCGCCCGCGCGGTCTGCCCGGCCGGCCGGTCGCAGCTCGCGGCCGTGAGGCCACCTGCGGGTTGAACGCCTGCGCCGCGCGGGCCGCGCCCGGCAGTGCGAGGATCGGCGCACGCCGGCTTCGGCGGACTGTTGGAGACCGGGCCCCTCCTTTGGCTGCCCGGGCCGCTCGCGCACGCCTTCGCCGCCGTCCGGGCGAGGGCCGGACGGCAGTCGCCGTACGCCGCGCCTTGGCCGGGGCCCGCCGGTTGACCGGCCGGGACCTGCCCGCGCCGGTTGCTGCGTCGGACTGAGCTCCTGCCTCGCTCCCGCAGTCGCGTCGCCCCCCGGGGGGCGACGCGACTGCGGGCTTTTCGTGTGCCCGCGGTCATGCTGCCGGAGAGGGATTAAAAAACCGGGCTGTTGGTATATTATTTTTCCGCAGCGGGGGTCACGGACGGCCGAACAGGCCACCGGGGAGAGGAGCCGACGTGCACTTGCAACAGTTGCGTGCCTTCTGCGAAGTGGCGAACGAGTTGAGCTTCACCCGTGCGGCGAAGAACCTCTACTACGCCCAGTCCAGTGTCACAGCGCAGATCCACGGGCTCGAAGAGGTCATCGGAGCCCGGCTCTTCGACCGCAGCGGCCGACAGGTGGCGCTCACCCCGGCGGGGCTGCTGCTGCTGCCCTACGCTCAGCACATCGTCGAGGTCACCGAAGAGGCGCGGCGGTCCGTACAGGAAGCCTCCCGCGCTTCGGAGAGCGTGGGCAGTGGCGCCCGGCTCAAGTGATCTTGACGGCATCACCGGCCGTGCCCGGTTCCCGGGCGGGCACGGCACGCCGCGCCCGGTATGCACGCCGGGGCGCGTACTCATCGGCGACCAGCCGGGTGAGCCGGCGCGGCTGCCGGCCGCCGCCTCCGAACCCGGCATCAACTCCGAGGACATGAGCATCGACCACTCGCCGGGCGACTGAAGCGGTCTGGTCGAACTGATGGTTGCCCCGACGCCGGCCGTGGACGTGGCAACCCGGCTGCGGCAGGGCGGCCGGTGCGTGCAGCGCGTGCCGGACGTCTTCGGCGGCACGGTCACCGGAGCCGAGACCGCCCCGACCCGCTGGCCGTGCCGAGCGCGGCTCGAACCGCCCGGCGGCGTCCTGCCACCGGGAAGGACAACGAAGGAGTTGCTGTGCCCACGCTTCGATGGCTCACCGCGGGCGAATCGCACGGACCGGCTCTGACAGCCGTGCTGGAGGGCCTGCCCGCCGGTGTCGGGATCACCACCAAGCAGGTGGCGGACGGGCTCACCCGCCGTCGGCTCGGTCACGGCCGCGGCGCCCGCATGACGTTCGAGCGGGACGAGGTGACCCTTCTCGGCGGCGTGCGGCACGGCCGTACGCAGGGCGGCCCGGTCGCCGTACAGGTGGCCAACACCGAATGGCCCAAGTGGCGCTCCGTGATGGCCGTGGACCCGGTCGACCCCGAGGAGCTGGCGGGCCAGGCCCGCAACGCCCCGCTGACCCGGCCCCGCCCCGGCCACGCCGACCTCGCCGGCATGCAGAAGTACGGCTTCGACGAGGCCCGACCGGTGCTGGAGCGGGCCAGTGCCCGGGAGACCGCCGCCCGGGTCGCGCTCGGCGAGATCGCCCGCGCCTTCCTCGAGCAGGCGTACGGCATCCGGCTGCTCAGTCACGTCGTCGGGATCGGCGGCGCGCGTTCGCAGTCCGCGTCGCTGCCCGGCCCGCAGGACGTCGAGCGTCTCGACGCCGACCCGGTGCGCTGCTTCGACACCACGGCGTCGGCGGCCATGGTCGAGGAAATCGAGCGGGCCCGCACGGCGGGCGACACCCTCGGGGGTGTGGTGGAGGTGCTCGTGCACGGACTGCCGCCGGGCCTGGGCAGCCACGTCCACGCGGACCGCCGGCTCGACGCCCGGCTCGCCGGCCACCTGATGGGCATTCAGGCCATCAAGGGGGTGGAGTTCGGTGACGGCTTCGGGCTGGCCCGGGTGCCGGGCTCCGCCGCGCACGACGAGATCATGAGGGCTGACGGCGTACTGCGTCGCCGCACCGGGCGGTCCGGTGGGGTCGAGGGCGGCATGAGCACCGGCGAACTGCTGCGGGTGCGGGCCGCGATGAAGCCGATCGCCACCGTTCCCCGCGCGCTGGCCACCGTGGATGTGGCCACCGGGGCCCCGGCCCACGCCCACCACCAGCGCTCCGACGTGTGCGCGGTGCCCGCCGCCGGAGTCGTCGCCGAAGCCGTGACGGCTCTCGTCCTCGCGGACGCCGCCCTGGAGAAGTTCGGCGGCGACAGCGTGGCCGAGACGGCCCGCAACCACCGTTCGTACCTGGAACACCTGGCGCTGCGATGACCACCTCCGCTCTCGCCCTGCGGACCGTGCCCGACGCCCCGCCCCGTCCCCGCCGGTATGCCGCACCCGCCGGTCTCCTCTCCGAGCCGGCCCTCGACCCGATCGCCGAACTGGCCCGTGAGGTCCTGCACTCGCTGCCCCGCAGCGACCAGCGGCGCAGTGGCGAGCTGTACCTGCGCGGCCTGCTGGCGGCCGAGGGGCGCAAGACGCTGCGCAACATCGCCGCGCCCACGGGCCGCCCGGCCGACGCCCAGCGGCTGCACCACTTCGTCAGTGACTCCACCTGGGACTGGGGGCCGGTCCGCCAGGCGCTTGCCACACTGGTCGACGATGCCGTACGCCCCGTTGCCTGGGTGGTGCGGGCCACCAGGACCAGCAGGCACGGACCCGGCGGTGTCGGCGTCGGCCCCGTCGTGGACCCGGGCACCGGACGCACCGTGAACGGCCGCAGGTCCGTGGGGCTGTGGCTGGTGACGCGCGACGCGGGATTCCCCGTCAACTGGCGGCTGATCCTTTCCTCCGCCTGGCGGGACGACCCGCGACGACGTGACCGGTTCGGCATCCCCGCCACCGCGGCCGGCGGCGGCAGCACTTCGTGCGGCATCGACATGGTCCTGGAGATGGCGGGGCGGTGGGGAGTGCGCCGTGCACCGGTGATCATCGACGCGCGCCGCGCGCACGTGACCGGTGTCGTCGACACGCTCTCGGCCCTGGACATGCCGTACCTGCTGCGTATCCGGGGCTCTCAGCACGTCGGCCCTGGCGCGCTGCCGCAGCGCCGTTCCGGGTCGGCGACGCTCGTGACGGCGCGTCAACTGGCGACCGCCGACCAGGGCTCCGCGGTCGGTCACGCCCGCAACGGCGCCTTTGGCGCCCGCCGTGAGGTGGTGCGCCACCCTTGCCACACCCCCGCGACCCGGCACGCCCGCCGGCCGCACGTCCTGCTGGTGGAGCGGGACCCGCTCCGTCCCCAGTGCGCCTCCTACTGGCTGACCAACCTGACGGGCCATGGCACCGCCGCGCTGCTGTGGCTGGCCAGGACCCCCGGGCGGGTGAGCCGGTACGAGGCCGGTCCTGGCGGCGGCATCGGGCTGCACGACTTCGAGGGCCGCTCGTTCGCGGGCTGGCACCGGCACATCACGCTCGCCTCGGTGGCCCACACGGCGATGACGCTGCTGCCCGCGCACCACCCGCACCGCACATCCGGCGTCATGGCCCCCTGAGCCGACGGCCACGACGGACACCGACATCTCTCCGCGGACCGACAGAAGAGGCACGATGACTGCAGTGCACCCTCCAGGGGACACCCGCGCGGGCGGACCGCCCACAACGCGCGGCGAGTACCGCCCGGCCCAGCCCACAGGCGCCGTACGAGGCGCCCGGCCCGGTCCAGGGCACTGCGCGACCGGGCCGGACGACGCCGAGGCCCGAGGCGGCTACGTCCTCGCCGAGGCGTCCGCCGAGCGCCCTGATGCCCTGCTCGTCGCCGCCGGCGGCGACGAGCCCGTGGCGCTGGCGGCGCGCCGCATTCTCGAGGCCGAGTCGATCGGCACCCGGGTGGTGGCCATGCCGCGTCCGGACCGGTTCGCCCAGCAGGACCAGGAGTACCAGGACACGGTCCTGCCGCCCGACACGCCCGTGCGGGTCTCGGTCGAGGCCGGTGCCGCGCTGGGCTGGTACGCCCTGCTGAGCGATGCCGGACGGACCGTCGGTATCGACGAGTTCGGTTACCGGGCGCCCGGTGAGAGCCTGAGCCGGCACTGCGGACTCACTCCCGAGCGGGTCGCGGCGGCGGTCCGCGCCGGCCTCGCCCGTGCACGGCGGAAGGCCGCGTGATGATCCTCTCCCTCCTCTCCCTCCTCGCCCACGAAGCCCGGCTCACCGCTTAGGCGCGGCGCGGGGCACCCTCCCTCGCCACTCTGGCGCAGGACAACCGCACCGAGCGGTTCGAGGGGGCGTCGTGCCCCCGGGGACGCCGCCGCTGACGGCCCGGATCCCCGGATCCAAGAGCATCACCCACCGGGCGCTGTTGCCGGCCGCTGCCGCGCACGGCCTCAGCCGGCTGCGCGCCCCGCTGGTCAGCGACGACACCGTCGCCTTCCGGCAGGCGCTGAGGGCCCCGGGCGTCACGGTGCGCACCGAGGACGGCGGCTGGACGGTGACCGGTCTGGGAGGCGGCCTGCGCGGCATCACCGGCGTGTGGTGCGCGGACGCGGGAACCGCCGCCCGGTTCCTGCCGGTTCTGGCCGCGGCGGGCCGGGGCGATGTCCTCTTCAACGGCTCCGCCCGGCTGCGGGCCGGGACGCTGCGCCCTCTGGTGGACGCGTTGCGGCGACTGGGGGTGGAGACCGTGCCCGGGCCCGCCGGCGGGCTGCCGCTGCTCGTACGGGCCGACGGGCTTCCCGGCGGGGAAGTGGAGCTGGATTCCTCGACCGGCAGCCCGTACTGACCGGGCTGCCGACGTCGGCACCACTGGCCCGGGGCCCGCTCACCGTCGTCGCACGCGACCGGGTGAGCAGTCCGTACCTCGAGATGACGCTGGAGCTGATGGGGCGCTTCGGCGCGGACGTGCACCACGACGACGAGCGGCTGCTGGTGCGGCCCGGCGCCCGTCCGGACGGGCGCCGGGCACGGGCCGCCGACCGACGCGGCATTGAAAACTCTGATCCAAAATCAAACCGACGTGCTGGTATGTTTTGATGTGAAGGACCGCACGAGACCAAGAGGGGGCGACCTGTGGAACGTGACGAGGGGCTCGGTACCGGCCCGGTGCAGACACCGGGAGAGCTGTCGATCCGTGTCCTGGGGCCCCTGGAGGTGCGTGCAGACGGCCACGACCGCACGCCCACGGCCCCGATGGCCCGGCGCGTCATGTCCGTGCTGCTGCTCCAGGCGAACCGGCCGGTCCCGGTCTTCACTCTGATCGACGAACTGTGGGAGACCGAACCGCCCCGCCTGGCCCGCAAAACCATCCAGACGTACATCTACCACCTGCGCCGCGCCCTGCAGGACGACGGCAGGCCCGCCGGGCAGGAGCGGCTGCAGACCCGGCCCAACGGCTATCTGCTGAGACTGGCGCCCGGTGAACTCGACCTGTGGGACTTCGAGGAGCGGGTCCACCGCGCCCGGACCGCGCTGGCGGCGGGCGACCCCCGCCGTGCCGCCGCCCTGCTCCGTGAGGCCCTCGGACTGTGGCGGGGCGACGCCTTCGCCGGCGTCGACGCCGGTCCGCTGCTGGCCGCCCGGCTGCCGCAGATCACGGACAGCTGGCTGAGCGCGGTGGAACTGCGGGTGGAGGCGGACCTGCGGCTCGGCGGGCACCGCAGTCTGCTCGGGGAGCTTCAGGAACTCACCGCGCTCCACCCTCTGCACGAGGAGTTCACCGCCCAGCTGATGCTCGCCGCCCACCGTTCCGGGCAGCGCCGCGCCGCACTGGACGCCTTCACCCGGCTGCGCAGCAACCTCGTAGACGAGCTGGGCATCGAGCCCTCCGACCGGCTGCGGCGGCTGCAACAGGACATCCTCAACGAATCCCCCGGCCTGGAGCTGCCCCACGAGCCCGTCGACCTGCCGGCCGAGTCCCCGGCACCACCCCCCAAGGACACCCGGCCTCAGCCCGCAGCCCTGAGCCAACTCCCCCCGGACACCGGCGACTTCGTGGGCCGGACCGAGGAACTGGCGTGCCTGGCCGACCTGGTCCGTCCCGACGGCACCCCGCGTACCTCGCCCCGCGTCATCACACTCCTCGGCGGTCCCGGTACGGGCAAGACCGCCCTCGCCCTGCGGGTCGCCCACGCGTTGCGCAACCGGTACCCCGACGGCCAGCTGTACGCCCGGCTGCACGACGGTCACACCGACGCCCCCGTCGACCCGGCGGCTGCACTGCGCTCGCTGCTGGAGGAGATCGCCGGCACGGGGGCGCCGGTGCTCCGTCCGGCACCGGGCGCCGGCGCGCTGGACGAACTGTCCCGGCGGTTCAGGACCTGGAGCGCGGGCCGCACCCTCGTCCTGCTCCTCGACGACGTCGCCTCCGCCGACCAGGTTCGACCCCTGCTGCCCGGCGGAGGAACCAGCACCGTACTGGTGACCGCACGCAGCCGGCTCGCCGGGCTGGAGGGCGCCACCCACATGGAGATCGGCCCGCTCCGCACCACGGACGGTGTGCGTCTGGTGACCTCGCTCATCGGTGAGGAGCGCGCGGCTCGCGAGCCCGAGGCGGTGCGCCGTGTGGTCACCCTGACCGGCAACCTGCCGCTCGGCGTGCGCGCGGCGGGGGAGAAACTGGCCGCCCGGCGGCTGTGGACCGTCGCCCACTTCGCCGAACGGCTCGTGGACGAAGCGGTACGCGGCGAGGAACTGCGCACCGGCACCTACGACGCCACGGCCTGGATGGTGCGGGCCCTGGCCCGGCTGCCGGGCCCCCTGCGCCAGGCCCTGGTGCGGCTGAGCCGGCCGGGAGACACTCCCATGGATTTCGTCGGCGCGCAGCGGCTGCTGGGCGTCAGCAGCAGATTCGCGGAGTACCTGATCGGCGACCTCGTCGACCACTACCTGTTAGTGGCCGAGCCGCGACGCGACAAGGGCGGCCTGGTGTTCCGGGTCCCCGAACTGGTGCGCGTGGCACTGCTCGACGAACAGACCACTCCCGTGGAGCTGAAGCTGCTGCCCGGGGGCAGTCCCGATCCGGTGCGGCGCGGTCCGGCGGGATCCGTCCCCGCGACGGGCTGACACCCATGCGGGCGTCTTCATGGTCACACCGGGCGGACGCGAACTGCTCAGTCCCGGGGCGTCTCCGTACACCTGGGCCTCGGCGCCGCTTTCCAACGTGGCGTAGGCCGCAGGGCCCTGCCGGCAGCGGCCCACCACGACCGCGCCCGGACGCCACCACGCCGGTGCCCCCGCCGAGCCGGTCCGATCGCGACCCTACTAGGCGGCGGCGCGCCGAGCGCAGGGACACAGTCCGCGAAGGCCTGATCCGCCCACGCGCACCACGGCGTCCTGCCCCGGAACTCGCTCCGGGGCAGGACGCCGTGTCGTTCGCGAACAGCCCGGGTGGTGCGGCCGAGACAACTCGAGCCGGCTGATGTCTGCCCCGGTTACCGCGTGGATGGCCAGGGCTGTCGCCTGCAGGGGGTGCGCCACGGTGTTCAGCCGGGCGGCGAGGACATCTGCTGGTGTGTGGCTCTGCGCTTGCGCGGGCGGTGCGCCGCTCTTCGTGGAAGAGAGCTCGGGCGCGCCCCGGCACCCGGCGCGTGTTTCGGACGGTCTGTCACCACGCCGTCCGACCATGCCGGAGAGGTGATCCACTGCGCGTCGTCCAGGCTGGAGTCCGGTCCGGTGGGCTCTTGCTGTCCGGTGCTTCGCGTGCCGTTCGGTGAGTGTTCCGTGCGGGCCAGGACCGCACGGGCCTGGGGGAGGGTGTCGACGAGGCGGTACGGCGTTTTTTCGAGGAGCGTTCCCAGGGCTGGGCCGGCTGGCCGATGCCGGAGGAGGGTGAGGTGGATGGTCAGCAGCATGTCGGTGCCGACCAACTGGGCCTGCTCCAGGCCCAGGAAGTGGTCTTCGCTCTCGTCGGGCAGCAGCCCGTAGTCCAGGTCAGCGATCATCAGCTTGGTCCTCGTCCGGAGTGGGTGTGCGCGGGGGCCTGGGGCAGGCTCAGGTATCGGGTGCGGGGCCGTGCGGAACCAAGTCGGGACGGGCCAGCGCACGGCGGTCCGTCTGCGCCGCCGCTCCCAGTTCCTCTGCGGCCTGCGTGGAGGTTGGGGCGACGAGTGGACGAGGCGGGGCCGCGGTGGTGGAGGCCTCGAAGCGCCGCCGACGCAGTTTCTCCGCAGCCCTCAGATCGGCCTTGAGCCGCCGGGCGGCCGCTGTCCGTGCTGCCTGGACGGAACGGATCTGCTCCCGGCTCGCCGCAGCGGCCAGGAACGCCGAGCCGAGGTGGCGGCCGGTCGCGGCGTCGAAGACTTCGATGGTGTCGTCGTGATGGGGCAGGTGTCGTACCAAGACCTTGGTGCCGGTCCGGCCGTTCATCCACGGGGCGGGGTAATCGCGGCGGCGCCAGCGCACCCCACTGGTGCTGATCGTGTACGTGCGGCCGTTGTCCTCCAAGGCGAACGTCGCCAGTTGCCCCGCGGACACGTCCGTGAGCGGCGTCGCATCGGCCTGCCACGCCTCGACGGGAGTCTTCCCGTTCAGCGCGGACGGGTGATGGCGGGTGTTCCACCAGGTCACCCAGTCCAGCAGCAGGCCGACGAACGCCTCGTAGGTGAGCGGTGGAGCGTCAGGGTCGGCGGGCTGGCCGCCGGTGAGTTTATGGCGGCCGGTGTAGCGGGGGAGGGAGACGAGGAGCATCTCCTCCACCGCGTCGTTCAGCGCCTCGATGGTGCCCTTCAAGTGCGGGCTGTAGGCGGGCAGATCGGTCACGGGGACGGCGAGCGCGCCCATCGCCGCGGTGACCGCCCGGCACAGGAACTCCTTGCCTCGGTCGACCCGGATCTGACTGGGTAGCCCGCCCACCGGTCCGAACGGCTCGGTGCGGGTGATCGCGATCCGTAAGGACGCCAGCACCGCGTCGCGGCTCGGAGCGTGAGCTGTGACCGCGACCCCGGTGATCGCCTTGGTGGCGCAGTCGATGAACCAGGTCACCCACGGCGTGGCCGGCTCACCTTCCACGTCCACCTCGACGGGCACGTGCTTGTGGTCGCCCTCCCACACTGCGTTGCGGTGCGTCGCCGGCCGCTGCCCGAAGACGTCATGCGCGCGCCGCGCCGCTTCCCCGCTCTTGAGACCGGCCCGTTCCCCACGGGTCAGGTCCCGGCGGATCGCCCGGTGCAACGTCGACAGCGACGGCACCGCGGGCGCGTCCGGATCGTCGGCAGCCCGCTGCATCAGCTCGGCGTGGACCCGGGAGGCGTTCCCGCCCCATAGCGCCAGCAGCCCGCCGGACTTCCGTGGTGACCGTGTAATGGGACGACTCCACCCGGGCGAGACGGTGATCCTCCCGGGCAGTGGCCAGCCACCGCCACACCGTCCGCTCCGACTTCCCCAACGCCTGAGCCACCAGGCGCACATGTGCGGCTCTCAACTCACCGCGGCTGTCGAGGTCCAGCAGTCGGGGCATTGCCGCCGCCCGCCCCGACGCCGGCGGGAACACGGCCATCGGACCGTCTTCGGGATCCTCGGCACGGCTTCCCGGCATGTGCGACCCCTTCTCCGCCGGTACTGGAGAGCACGGCCTGCCGTCCTGGTCTCAGGTATCCCAGCCCTTCGGCACCCAACTGACGGGAATCGGCATACGACTGACAGCAACCATCGCCATCCGGTACAGCCGTGCCCGCACGGGCTGCCGATCTGCTGGACGGAGTTCTCGCGGACATCGGAGAGCTGGTGGGCACACTCCGGGTGTGGCGAGCGGGGAGCGCCGGCCTTTCCCGACGCTGCGAAGCTGCTCCCAGTCGACCTCCGGGTGCGCCGGGCGGCGCGTCGACGGCCGCCGTGGTGAACATCGACGCGTCGACAGTCCCGGCCCGGGAGGTGCCGAACCGCACCTCCCGCCAATCCGTGGGCCTGATCCATTTCAGGGTCCGCAGGTGCTCGAACTCGACTCGCCTCACCTCGAGACGGTCGGCGGCTTGGTCGGGACCGAGCGGGGTGTTGGCGGCGACCAGGTCGGCCGTGCGGCTGCGCTGCTACCTGGACAGGCGGCGGCTCAGCGAGGGCATCTGAGCCTGGTCTGATGGGCCGCTGGTCTCATGCTGCCCACGGTGGCAACGGGCGAGGACGTGGTGCCAACACCGCGACCGGCCGCCGTCTGCGGCAGCCTGTCTCATCTGTGCTGATCCGCGGGTGCGAGTGTTGCGTGTTGCTGGTACCCGGGCTGGCAACGGGAGTTGGCGTTGCCGGTTTGGCGGTTGCCTGCTGCAACACCTTTGCCGCATTCCATCCTGTTGTTCATCTTCAGGCGGCCCACCAGGGGTGCTGCCGGGCCCGGCCGTGCCTGGTCGGGTGACACAGGAGGGGACACGATGGATCGTTCGCTTGTGTCGGTGAGGGCGGCGCTGGTGCTGCTCCTTGCCGCACTGGCCGGGCTCGCAGCCGGTCTGCTGGCGGTACTGGCCGGACAGGGATGGGCTGGCAGTGTGTTGTACGGCCTTGCCGCCACAGGCACCGCAGTACCGGTTTTCAACCAGGTCATCGCGCCGGACCCGGTGGACGTACACCGGCGCCTGCAGGGGAAGGGCGGCGACTGTGGGTGAGCTGCGGCCGCTGGCCCTGGACCTGACATCCGAAGCCCGGGCACTGGCCACGGTGCTGCGGGAACTGTTCGAAGGCCTGGAAATCTCGGTACGCCGCTACGCGGCCCGGCGCATACGAGACGCCGGCACCTTCTCCCGCTACCTCAACGGAACCCGCGTTCCGCCGTGGGAGGTCGTGATGGACCTGCTCACCGACGTGGCCGAGCACCGGGGAACAGCCGCGACTCCAGATGCCATCGAACTCGTTCGCCGCCTGCACCGAGCCGCCGTCGAAACCAGTAGTTCACCCCGCCACGCCGTCGAGGTACTCGAACAGCAACTCGCCGAAGCCGACCGCGTCTCCCGCCGCTCCACGGCCCGCGGCGACGCCTTGGGCGACGCCCTGCTGGACCGCAAGCACCGCATCGCCGATCTCGAAGTACGGCTGAACCAGCTCGAAGCGGAATGGAGCGCCGAACGGGAACGAGCCGATCGTCTGGCTGCGGCCAACCCCGACCTCACCGACCTCCTGCGTGAACGCGACCAACTGCAGGGGGAAGTCGCCCGTCTGTCCTCACAGGTGCACGAAGCCCGAAAGCAGCGCGACGAAGCCGAAGAACGCTGCGCCCTGCTGGAACGTCAGATGGAAGCTGTCGAGCAGGTTCAGCAGACCGCGGCCGCAGTACGGGCAGCACCCTGCCAGGTCATGCCCAAGATCCTCATCGTCGACGACCAGCCCAACAATCTCCTGGCCATGACCGCGGTGCTGTCCACCCTCGAGCAGGAACTGGTCGCGGTCTCTTCAGGACAGGAAGCCCTCAAAGCCCTGCTCGATCACGACGACTTCGCCGTCATCATCATGGACGTCCAGATGCCCGACATGGACGGCTACGAGACCGCCGCGCACATCAAACACCGCCCCCGCAACCGAGACGTCCCCATCATCTTCCTCACCGCCATGGGCATCGACCCCGAACACTCCGCCCGCGGATATGCCGCCGGCGCCGTCGACTACATAGCCAAACCCTTCGACCCCTGGGTACTGCGGGCCAAGGTCGCCGTGTTCACCCGCATCTATCTCGAGCGCCGCGTCAATGGCGACCGCTACTCAGGATGAACTCCGGGTGCCGCGGAAGAGAAGTCCCCCACAGCCGGGGAGGCCCCCGCTACCCGGACCCAGCCGTACGCCGACTCTGGGCAGCGGGGGCAGTTACATGCCGAGCATTCGGCGTACGGCATCGGCCGGGTCCACGCCCAGGACGTAGGCGACGGCGCCCACGCCCAGGACGGGCGCGGTGATGGCGCCGGCCTTGTTGGCGAAGCCCTTGATGTACTCCTCGCCGGACAGCTTCACCAGCTTCCAGGCGATGGCCCGCGTGCGGGCGGCCATGATGCGCAGACGCTGGGCGAGGCGGCGCGACGGGTTCGGGCTCGCGGGGGTGGTGGCCTGGTGGCCGGGGGAGGGCTGAACGGGCAGCGCGGGATCGATGTCCCGGGACATGGTGGGGCTCCTCTGGGCGGGGAGAGCAGGGAACGCGGACACCCGCGTGGTGTCGTCCGCGGGGGTGTGCGCCGCGCGGTCGGCGGTCCTGCGGCTCTCTGCCTGAGAGCGTCCCTGTGGGGTCTCGGCCCTGGCCCAGGGTGGCGTGTTCAGCGTAGCCGCGATCGGGGCGTGCGTTCCCCCGGCCACCTGGTGAGTGGTCATCAGCAAGTCCTTTCCTGCGTGTCGTTGGCGGATGAGCGGCACAGTGACCGGTGCGGCGTGCTTGTGTCGCGGCCTCGCGAAAATCGACTTCTTCACCCCCTGGGGCCGTAAACCCGGGCAAGGACAGCACCGGCTGGGAGAAATTCGCGAGACATTGCGAAGTCCCGGACCACCTGGTCCGGGACTTCGCCCTCGCGGGAGTTCTAGGGAGCCGAGCGCTTTCCAGTAGGGCAGTCGGCGACCTGCTTACAGAGTGGTTATGAGGCGCCAGCGCCTGGATGTGACGCGCGCCTTCTATGCCCACCGCATTCCGATCGCGGACAGTTGCTCCACCCGCTCCTGCGTCAGCGTCGCGGCCCTGCTCCGCTGGTTCCCGATCCAGGCGCCCAGCTTCAGCTCCCGCCCCTCCTGGTCCTCGCTGCTGCCGCCCTTCCCATCGCTGCCGACGACGATCCGTTCGACGTGCTGCCTGGGCACTCGCAGGTGTCCCTCGCGCTCGTAGAACTGTCGAGCGGCGGCGAAGTTGAGCGCCCACTTGTCGGCCTGCGTACGGCGCGGGGCCGGTTTCTCGTCCTCGGTGGCGGGTTCGATCCCGAGGACCTGTTCGCACATCCACTGCTGTACAGCGGTGAGCTTGTCCCAGCCGAAGCGAACGGCCTTGACCCACCGTCCGAGATCTTCGCCCTGGCGCACGACGTTCCCGGGCTCGGTCGGCAGTGCACCGCCTTCGTCCAGGTGCTGCCGGGTGAGGTGGAAGGCGCGCTGCCATTCCACGGGCCAGGTGGGGCACCAGGACGGGTCGATCTCCTCCAACTGCTCCCGGCGGTTCTCCGACAGGGCGCCGGCCGACGATCCGACCGGGAGCCCCTCGGCACGCCGCTGCTCGATCTCCATGGCCTTCCGCGCGGCGGCCCGTGCGTTCTTCAGGAAGATCCCCACCTTCGCTCCCTGATAGGTGGCGTCCAGCGGAGCCAGCAGGTGCCCGTTCTCGGCGGCCCACTCGCGCGCCGTAGAGAGACCTTCCTCCCATGCGACGTTGTAGTGCGACCACACCATGCCGAGCCGTTCCAGCTGCTCGACGCGGGCCTCGTCCAGCGTTCCGCGGGCGTAGAAGCGGCGGGCGTCGGCAACCCATTGCCCCAGGGGGAAATCGGCCAGCGAGGCTGGCCACCTCTCAGCTTGAGCCTCCTCACCCGTCGGCACTCGGTACGTGAACGGCACCTTCAGATCACCGGCCTCACGTGCGTACAGCACGGCGGCCTCGATGCCGCGCCGCCAGTGCTCGTGCTCGGGGTTGAGGACCCGCAGGTTGATGAACGCGGCGAGCGCGGCCGGGTCACGCGGCGTGGAGAACTTCAGCAGCGCCTTCGCCGATGCGGACGGACCGCCGGACCCCTCCCCGCTGCCACTCCTCTCCTTGCCCTTGGCGTCCTTCTGGATGGGCTTGTGGCGGCTCGGGGCCTGCTGTTGGGCCAGTTGTTCGACGATGCGGGTGTCGTGCGCCCTGAGCGCCTCCAGCAGCTTCGCCAGCCCGCCGAACGCCCGGCTGGTGAGCATGTTGTCCGCCGTCTCCCCGGGCGCCAGCAGCACCGGCACCACGAGGGAGGCCATCTTGCCTTCGCCGGGCTGCATCCGCAGCGCCCGGCCCACGGCCTGGACCAGGTCGGGCATTGAGCCGCGCACGTCGGCGAAGTACACGGAGTCGCAGTTGCGGGTGTCGACGCCCTCGCCCAACACCTTCACCGAGCTGAGGAACGCCTTCTCCACCACCGTGCCGTCCGTGGCGGTCAGGGAGGAGAACTCCCCGAGCACGCGCCGGCGGTGGAGCGCCTTGTGATCGCCGCACAGCCAGTCCGCCCACACTGTCGCCGGGTACAGCTCCGGATCGGCGGCGTGCAGCTGCGCCGCGACATCCGGGACCCCGGCCGAGAACGCTTCGGCCTCCTTCACGACGTGGTGGAACACCAGCGTGCGCTTGAAGGCTTCCTCGGCTGACGCCTTCACCAGGGCCGTCTGGAGCGCGGCGAGCCGGGCCCCGCGCATCTCGTCCGACCGGCCCTCGGCACCCAGCAGCATGGCGGCCTGGAACTGCGTGTCGGTGATGTCCACACACACCACCTGGTACGGCGCACAGATGCCCCGATCGATCGCCTCCGACAACGTTAGGGTGAAACACCTGCTGCCGAACGGCGAGTTGGGGTGGTTCTCCATCGAGGCCACCAGCTCGCCCGGCGTGCCGCCCTGCTCCTGGTCCTCGTCCAGCTGCCACAGCCGGGGCGTGGCCGTCATGTACAGCCGCCGCAGGGACGGGATGCGGGTGTTGTCGTGAACGACCGCCCACGGCTTCCCGATTCGGCCCGAAGTCCTGTGTGCCTCATCGACCACGATCAGGTCCCACGCCGAAAGGCCGGCGGCGTGCGCCCGCTCCAGCGTGCCCAGACCGAGGCTGGCGTACGTGGCGTACACAGTGACCTTGTCCAGGCCCCTCGTCCACTCCACCAGCTCGTCCACATCCGTGGTGTTGGGGAAGGACACCTCCTCACCCCGCAGGGAGGAGACACCGATCATCGGGCCCCTGCGGCCGCCCTCGCGCCACGCAGCCTCGGTCTGGGCAAGCAGATCCAGCGAGGGCACGAGGACCAGCACACGGCCCGCGTGGAGCTCTTCCGCGCTGCGGACCGCCACCCGGGTCTTCCCGGACCCGGTCGCCATGATCACCTGTGTCCGCAGACCTCGCTCCGGCACCAGCGATCTTGCAGGAAGTTCGAGGGAACGGAGGATCGCATCAATGGCTTCTCGCTGGGCGGCCTCACGCTGATCTGCGCGGTTCGTGGTCGACATTCCTGTCTGCTTTCTCCTGGGCGGCGTCCGGTCGATTCAAGCGGCAGGAAACGGTAAACCTACACGTAGAAGTGCTAAAAGGGTTACGGCTGATCTGGCGCGGCTGCTCCGCCTCACCGAAGCACTGACAAGGCTCTCCGGTAGATCTCTATAAGCCTCCGAGCGCTCCAAGAGTGGTGCGCTCTGCGTCCAGAGTCTATCTCGGACTTTAAAATGAAGCAGCACTGCAGAGAAAATCCCTCGAACTTGGCTCGGTGCCGCTGACGGGGTCTCATCGCAAGTCGAACGGTGCCTTGACAGCCCATCAACCCGTTTCTTGTCTGGGTGCCAGTCCCGGACTGGCTTCTCTCGCTGCTGGCGATACGTGCGACGACGGTCTTGTCAGTGCTGCATGGCAGCGTGTGGTGACCTGACTCAGATTAGAGACTTCTACAGGGGGCACCGTGTCCGATGCTCTGATGCCGTTCCGCTGGCTGGGCGGCTTTGATGGCCCGATGGGCGAAATCTTCACCGTGTCTTTCCTTCACCGGCTTGATCCGGCCGAGGTGTTGCGGTGCTTCATTGCATCCACCGGAGAGCTGATGGACTTTGAGGAACTCTCCAACCGGACCTCCGAATACTTCTTTGACACCGGTGGGGGAGAGGGGGGTGGGTACATCGGTGTCATGCGTGCCGGCGAGTGGAGTGTGGCCATCGAGTTGTGGGGCTGGCAGGCCACATTGTCCGAGATGGCGAGCCGTCTTTCATCGGCTGGCGAGGTCGTGGCCATCACCCGTCATGACTATGCGGAGGACCGTTTTGTCTACGCGGTGCACGGCACAGTCATCACGGACTTCATCCCCCGCCGGCCCAGCATTCGCCATGGCAGTGAACCGGACCGGCTGGACGCGTTGATGCGTGAGGTTGGCTTGGAGTCCAAGGAGGACAGGCCAGTCGAAGCCCCCATGGCCGCCGCGTTCGCATTGGCGGCGAGGATGATGGGTGTGGCCTTCACACCAAGCATCCTGACGAAGCCACTTCTGGTCGGCGGTATTGGGAACTGACCGCTCTGCCCCGCATCCCCCCGCCCCGTCAGGTCCACGGGTCACCCTCTTGCTGCCACCCGGGCCGCAGGCCCGGTTTCACCGCACGGAGTGCGGTGCCGACTGAAGCGAAGCGGAAGTCGCTGACCGGGCGAAGCCCGGTTTCGGCCGCAACGCGGCCGGACTCGCTCCCAGAGCGCAGCGGAGGGAGCGTCAACCTGCTGGCGCAGCCAGCAGGTTGGGTGGCGAGCGGAGCTCGCCACTTCCGCTCCCGCGGAGCGGGAGCGGAACCACCGTGCGCAGCACGGTGGTTCGTTTGCTTCGGGCGCAGCCCGAAGGTACCCGCTC
>NZ_VMNX01000499.1 GCF_009377235.1 Streptomyces acidicola | reverse complement strand
CTTCTCCCCCCACCACCCGCACCCCCAGTTCCGGCCGTGGGGACCATCGGTACAGCCACTACCTTGGGGTGAAAGGCCGAGCGGAGTGTGAAGCCGCTCCTCAACGTCATCGCCGCTCGGGGTCCTCGCGGGCCCGCCGTTCCCGGCGGGCGTACTCGCGTACAGCGTCGCGCTCCGCCTCCGTACAGGCCTCCCGAAGCACCGGCGACATGTCGACGGTCCGGCTCGCGTATGTCGGGGCAGGCGGCGAAGTCGTCGAAGCTGGTGGTCCGGTGGCGACCGGGCGGGGTCTGGGTGAAGCGGTGCCCCGTGGGCGCTGCGACGATGTCGAGCCACGATCGCAGTCCTTCGGGCACTCGGCAGGGCGTGTCCATGAAGTTGTTGCCATGGACGGTCGCCGTCCCGGTGAGCAGAGTAATCGGCGTGATCAGAGTCGATATGTCGGAGAATCCGACAAGCCAGGTAGGCCCTGCCTCCCGCAGCCTGTCCCAGTCGAGCAGCGGTAGCAGGTCAATCGCGGTCTCTCAGCCCCACGGCGGCATGATGACCCTGCGGGTGGGGTCGACCAGCATCGACATCAGCTCGCGCGGTCAGCGGCCGAAGTACTGACGTGCCCGGAGCCGTCCATGCACCGGCCGATGACGGCCTCGTACCCGTGGTCCTGAACGTCACGAACGGCGACATGAAGGCGCTCACGCAGTTCTCCCGCGACCCCGCTCGACGGAGAGGTGACACCAACACGGTCACCGGGACGCAGGGAGGACAGGCATCGAACAGCCATGCGCTGGATTTTGCCATAGTGCCGTACCCGGAGGTTCGGGCATGATCTGTCAGTGTGTCCTGGCCCCACCCTCGCGTCGCAGTGTGTGGTTTCGGGGACGGCTGTGGCCGGTGTGGGTATCCATCGACGGGAAGATGTCTGTGATCGTCTGGGTGAACGGCGCTTTCGGCAGCGGGAAGAGCACGCTGGTGGATGAACTACGTCCGCGGTGGCCCGAGGCACTGGTCTATGACCCGGAGATGATCGGCTACGTGCTGCGCGAGATCGTGGAGGTCCCGACCGGCGATTTTCAGGATCTGCGGCTGTGGAGGCGCCAGGTCGCGGACCTTGCCGTGGGACTCGTCAAGGAGTATCAACGACCCGTCGTGGTGCCCATGACGCTGGTCAACCCCGGCTATGTCGAGGAGATCTTCGGTGTGCTGAAGGACGCGGGGATCGCTACTCACCACTTCTTCCTCAAGGTCTCCGAGGATGTGCTGGTGAAGCGGATCGACGCGCGGAGCTTCACGCCTGACGATCCCGCGCAGGATGAGCGGGTGCGCAGGTGGTGCAAGTCCAAGATTGAGTCGTGTATGGCCGCAGTGGACACCCTGCCCCGTGACACCGTGTTCCTGGACGGCGAGCTGAGCCCGCGGGAGTTGGCCGACGACGTGCTGGCCCGCATCGGCGCGGTCCCGGGCCGGTAATCCGGATCAGAGCGGGCGTGGCACACAGGGCAGGAGCCGTTCAACAGCCGGAAGCCGGGCACTGTGTCACGGTGAGCCAGCAGGTAAGCCTCACAAGGCATCAGGGGCGCAGATCACTACGGTCGGATTCGGCTGAACTGCCGCCTCTACCTGAACGGCTCTCACCGGGACACTAAGCTTGACTCTGTCGGGGATCTTGGTGCCGCTGAGGTCAGCTGCCCAGGGTTCGCCAGGACTTCGGCCGGGGTATCTCGCGCTGGTCGAGGTAGTGCTGGAAGGCGGTCGGTCGGCGGGGCGTG
>NZ_VMNX01000498.1 GCF_009377235.1 Streptomyces acidicola | reverse complement strand
GTTGCTGGGGCTGGGCGCCGGGTTCGGGTTCGGGGTGGTGGAGGTGGCGGTGCGGCTGATCGACGACCTGGCCCCGGCGACCCTGTTCACCAACCCGGCCACCTATGCCCTGCTGCTCGGCGGGGGCGCCGCCTTTCTGCTGCTCACCTCGGCCCTGCAGCGCGGCTCGGTGACGACGGCCACCGCCGGGATGGTGATCGGGGAGACGATCGGCCCGGCGGCGGTGGGCGTGGTCTGGCTGGGCGACCGCACTCGCGAGGGCCTGACCTGGCTCGCGGTGCTGGGCTTCGCGCTGGCGGTGACGGCAGCCCTGGCCCTGGCCCGCTTCGGAGAGGCCCCCGTGGCGGGGACCCACACGGAGGACGCCTCGACGGACCGGGCCTAGTCCCTAGGCGCAAGCGCCATGAGCAGCGGCGGGTGCCGCATGAACCGCGGGCGCGTCCCCCGGGCTAGGAGTGGCCCAGTTCCGCCGACGTCTCGTCCGCCGTCACCGGTACCGAACCCGAGTCCGGAGACGGCCGCAGCGGGAAGTGGTCCACCCTCGTCTCGTCGATCACCGGCGGAGCCGGCCGCGGCGGCGTCGGCATGACCGCGGCCTCCGAGTGGCCCCCGCACCCGTACGACAAGGACACGACCCGCCCGTCCGCCGGAGAGAACTCGTTCGCGCAGACGCCGAACGCCTGCCCCAGCGAACCACCGATGGGCGAGAGGAAGCCACAGCTCACACAGGACGCCGGTGCCGCCTGCGCCATGGCCGTCTTGGGACCGTACGTCTCCTCCCAGCGGTCGGCGGCGCTGTGCAGCCCGTAGCGCGAGAGGATCCGGGCCCGGCGCATGCCGAGCTCCTCGGCGACCGCGGCGATCGAACCGCGCATGGGCGCGATCGGCAGGTTCGCCGGCACCCCGGCGGTGACCTCCGCGTCCTCCGCCTCCACCAGCTCGGCCATGTCGTGGGACACCGCGGCGTTCGGCGCCGGCTCGTCCTCGCCGGAGAAACCGGGCTCCAGGCGCAGATCCTCGGCGTCGGTGGGCAGCAGGTCCCCCGGACCCATGTCACCGGGGCGCAGGCGCTCGCTCCAGGGCACCCACTCGGGCGCGAGGAGGGCGTCGGGGCCGGGCAGCAGGACGACCTCGTCGAGCGTCACGATCTTCGCGCGCGACGCCCGTGCGACCGTCACCGCCCAGCGCCAGCCGCGATAGCCGAGCTCCTTGCACTCGAAGTAGTGCGTGGCAACACGGTCCCCCTCGGAGACGAGCCCCGCGTGCTCGCCGACGACACCGGGCGCGGCTGCCTCCTCTGCGGCGGACCGGGCGAGGTCGACGGCCTCCGCGCACAGGCGGTCGGGGGTCCGGCTTCGCGTTGTCGCTGCGCTCACAGGTATCGCTTCTCTCCTACGCCGTCTCAACGTGCGCGGTCCCTTGGCGGGGGGCGCGGACGGAGCGGACCAGTGGGCCGCGTCGACGTCCGTGCGACCGCGCTCGGACGCACTTACGTCATCCATTCTGCGCTATGCGGAGGCACTGCGTGGCACCGGCTGTGCGGGAGGGCGCGGTGACCCTGCGGAGCGGGCGTCCTGGGGGCCTCTTTCCGGGGCTGCGCCCCAGGCCCCTTTATCCGAGGCAGCCCCGTGATGTCGTGTGAATCTGCGGGTTGGTTGTGGCTGGTCGCGCCCGCGCGGCGGAGCCGCATATGGGCACAGCCCCGCGCCCCTTTTGGGGGCTGCGCCCCCATGCCCCCGATCTGTCTGTGGCTGGTCGCGCCCACGCGGCGGAGCCGCATATCGGCACAGCCCCGCGCCCCTTTATGGGGC
>NZ_VMNX01000497.1 GCF_009377235.1 Streptomyces acidicola | reverse complement strand
GTACGGGTTCGACGTGGTCGAGTTCGCCGACACGGTGCTGGGCATGCCGTTGGACCCGTGGGAGCGGTGGCTGGTGATCCACGCCGGCGAGCTACTGCCCGACGGGCGGCCGCGGTTCCGCAAGGTGCTGGTGATCGTCGCGCGGCAGAACGGCAAGACGCACGTGCTCGTTGTGCTGTCGCTGTTCTGGCTGTTCGTCGAGGCCGTGCCGCTCGTGCTCGGCACCAGCACGAACCTGGGCTACGCGAAGGAGTCCTGGCAGAAGGCCGTCGACCTCGCCGAGAGCCACGAGGAGCTGGCGCCACTGGTCGCGACCGTGCGCAAGGCCGCCGGGGAAGAGGCGTTGGTGACCGCCGAGCGCGCCCGGTACCGCATCGCCGCGGCGAACCGGCGCGGCGGCCGGTCGCTGACGATCCACCGGCTGATCCTCGACGAACTGCGCGAACACGACTCCTGGGACGCGTGGAACGCCGCCTACAACGCGATGAACGCCGTGTCGACGGCACAGGCGTTCGCGATCACCAACCAGGGCGACGCGAGCGCGGTGGTGCTGGAGTCGCTGCGCTCGGCGGCGATCGAGCGCGTGAACGGCGTCGAGCGGATCCGGCCGGACGGCGACCCGCAGCTAGGTCTGTTCGAGTGGAGCGCGCCGCCCGGATCCGAGGCCGACGACCCGCACGCGCTCGCGATGAGCAACCCGAACCTGGGCCGACGGATCGACCTCGACTCGCTGCTGGCCGACGCGCGGCGGGCCAAGGAGAACGGCGGCGACGAGCTGACGCAGTTCGAAACCGAGATCCTGTGCATGCGGGTGCCGAACCTGGATCCGGCAATCGACGGCGAGGCGTGGTCCGCCCCGTTCCCCGCCGGTTGCCTGGACCCGGGCGACCTCGCCGACGTGCGCTCGAACGTCGTGCTCACGTTCGACGTGTCGCTGGACCAGCAACACGCCGCGCTCGTCGCCGCCGCGCGGACCCCGGACGGGCGGGTCCGCGTCGAGCCGGTGCAGGCGTGGACCGACCTCGCCGCGTTCCGCCGCGAGCTGCCCGCGCTCGTGCGCAAGATCAAGCCGCGCAAGCTCGGATGGTTCCCGACCGGTCCGGCGGCCGCCGTGGCGGCCGAGCTGGTGAAGCGGAAGGGCTGGCCGCCGGCGGGGGTCGAGCTGGAAGAGATCCGTAGCGACGTGCCGGTGGTGTGCATGGGCTTCGCCGAGCAGGTCACCTCGCGGCAGATCGCTCACTCCGGCGACCCGCTGCTAGACGCGCAGGTGGAGGCCGCGGAGCGGCAGATGCGCGGCGACGCGTGGGTGTTCATCCGGCGCGGGGCGGTGCACGTCAATGCCGTGTACGCCGCGGCGGGCGCGGTGCACCTCGCGCGGACGTTGCCGGCGCCCGTCGGCAAACCGCGGATCGTTCGGCCGCGGAGGAAGCGGGGCGACGACACGCAGGCCGCCGCGTAACACATGAACAGCTGATCATCTGTGCAGGTGTTCATGTATCGTCGCGCTCGTGGGATGGCTGCGCACGCTGCTGAGATGGTCCGAGGCGCCCGGCTCGCCGAGCGCGCCCGAGCCGTCGGTGACGTTCTCCCACGACCTGCCCACCCCGGTAGACACGCTGGTCTCGGGGGCCTCGAAGTTCTCGAACACGCCGGTGACGCGGGCGCTCGCGCTGTCCGTCCCGGCCGTGCTGCGCGGCCGCAACCTGCTCTGCTCGATCGCCACGCTGCCGCTCGTCACCCGCGACAAGGACCGCATGCTCGTCCGGTCGCCGCTGCTGGAGCAGATCGACCCGAACGTGGCGAACGTCGTCAC
>NZ_VMNX01000496.1 GCF_009377235.1 Streptomyces acidicola | reverse complement strand
AGTGGGTGGGGCTTGGCGTTGGTTGGGGCCTGGCGTTGGTTGGGGCCTGGCGTTGGTTGGGGCCTCATGCTGGTCGGAGCTTGCCATTGGTCAGGGATTGCCATTGGGCGGGGCTTGCCTTCCACCGTGCGCCCCGGCAAAGGTATGAATGTGCCCCATTGAGGACGCGTCCTCTTGAGCGTGAGGGAGAACCGCGTGGCCAGGCCGCTGATCGGTGTGAGTACGTATCTGGAGTCCGGCGCACGCTGGGGCGTCTGGGAGCTGGAGGCCGCACTGCTGCCGGCCGGCTACCCGCGGCTCGTCCAGGCGGCGGACGGGCTGGCCGCGATGCTGCCGCCGGATGATCCGTCGTACGCCGCCGAGACAGTCGCCCGCCTCGACGGCCTGGTGATCGCGGGCGGCCCCGATGTCGACCCCGCCCGCTACGGCGCCGAGCGCTCCCCGCGCACCGGTCCGCCCGCGCCGGAACGCGACACCTGGGAGCTCGCCCTGATCCACGCCGCGCTGGCCGCGGGTACCCCGCTCCTGGGCGTCTGCCGTGGAATGCAGCTCCTCAACGTGGCCCTCGGCGGAACGCTGATCCAGCACCTGAACGATCACATCACCCAGGTCGGCGTGTTCGGGCACCACACGGTGAAGCCCGTGCCCGGCACCCTGTACGCGGACATCGCGCCCGAGGAGACCGCCGTGCCGACGTACCACCACCAGGCGGTGGACCGCCTCGGTGAGGGCCTCGTCGCGTCGGCTCACGCGGCCGACGGAACCGTGGAGGCGGTCGAGCTGCCCGGTCAGGCCTGGGTTCTGGGCGTCCAGTGGCACCCGGAGATGGGCGCGGACACCCGAGTGATGCGCGCCCTCATCCGAGCCGCTTCCTGAGCCACTGAAGCGCGGCCTCGCCCTGCGCCCGCTGGAAGGCGCGCAGGGTCGGGATGCCGGGTGGCGGAGGCTGCCGGGAGTTTCTGATCATGAACCCGGCGAAACCCGCCAGAGTGGCGGTGACCGCGTGCGGCTCGGCGACTCGCCCCAGCGGATGCGCGGCGAACACCTCCTCCGGATCGGGTCCGCCCTGCGCCCTCACGCACGGCAGCATGATCAGCAGGTCGAACCAGGGCGCGGCCCCTCGTCGTGCGTGCGGCCAGTCCACGAACACGACGCGCCCGTCCGCCGTGAGCAGAATGTTGTCGGCCCGCAGGTCACCGTGGGCGAGCGTGTCGCCGACGGCAAGGTCGGTCCAGGGGAAGGCGAGCTCAGCGAGGTACGACAGGTGACTCGCGGTCCAGGGATCAAGTCCTTCTCCGCGGTCCCCGTCGTCGATCATCTGCTGCCACCCCTGAAAACCGTCAGCCAGGTACTCGACGACGGACGGGGCGTCGAGGGGTGCCGGCGTGAGCGCCCGGCTCAGCTCCCCCACGGCGTCCAGCACGAGCGCCAGCTCCCTCTCGTGCCACGGCACGTGTGGCTGCCGCCCCGCCACGTCCTCGAAGACGAGCGCGACCCAGGTACCGTCGTCGTACGAGCCGAGGAGCGGGGGCGCAGGGACGCCGAAGGGCAGGGCCGCGGCGTACCGCGCCTCCTCGCGGTGCATCTCCGGGCTGACCGGGTTGACCTCCGCGCTCACCGCCTTCACGAACGCGCGCCGTCCGCCGGCTGTGGTCACGCGCGCGGCCACACCGGGGGAGAACCCGCCCGTCTGTGTGACCGCCTGTACGACGGGCGCGCCGAGCACGTCCGCGATGGCGGCGCGCACCGCGGTGGGGAGGGCTTCCCAGGGTGTCCGGACACCTACGGCGGGTGGGGCGGAGGAGGTCATGTCCAGCATCGTGCGGGGTGCGGTGGGGGAG
>NZ_VMNX01000495.1 GCF_009377235.1 Streptomyces acidicola | reverse complement strand
CTCCCGCACCACCCACGCCCACTCCTTCAACGCCGCCGCAGCAAAGTACGCCGCAAACCGCCCCTCCTACCCACCACCCCTCTTCGACGCGATCGAGAACATCGCGACCCGCCCCCTCGCGGGCTCACGCGCGATAGACGTGGGCGCCGGCACGGGCATCGCCACCACGCTCCTCCACCAACGCGGCGCCCACGTTCTCGCCGTGGAACCGGGCGACGGCATGACGACCCAGTTCCGCCGCACTCACCCGCACATCCCGATCATCCGAGGCAACGGCGACGCCCTCCCCCTGGCCACCGCCTCCGCCGACTTCATCACCTACGCCCAGGCCTGGCACTGGACGGACCCCGCCCGCTCCCTCCCGGAGGCGATGCGCGTCCTGCGCCCGGGCGGCGCACTGGCCCTCTGGTGGAACACCAGCGCCCCCGACGTCCCCTGGATCGCGGCCCAGTACGCACGCATCAACGCGTACATCGGCGGCGACCCCACCTCGGTGCGCGGCTCAGGCCGCCGCGCCCGTACCGAAGAGGTGTTCGCCGGCGCCCCGCACCACCCGGACTGCACCCTCCGCGAACTCCGCTGGACCCGCACCGTCCCGATCGACACCCACCTCGCCAACATCGGCAGCCACTCGGTCTTCCTGGTCCTCGGTGAGGAGGCCACCCACACCTTCCTCGCGGAGGAGCGCGCCCTCCTCCTCGACACGTTCCCGAGCGGCATGGTCGAAGAGGTCTACGACGTCGTACTGATCGTCGTACCCCGCCCCTGACCCTCGTTCCGTCCGACTGCCCCAGGCCCTCCACCCCGTCCAGCAGCTCCGGCAACCACAGGAACGCGGCGTCGCCGACCACCCGCACCACCACCTCTCTCCGGTCCCATGCCCGCGCTCCCTCCCATGCCCGCGCACCCGCACGAGGACCACAGGCCCTGCCCCGCGAAGTCCAGGCGCCCTGGCTTGACGCCTTCACCCCACAGGCGCACTATTCATCGCATGATGAATTCCGCGTCGGACCCGCCCGACCCCCCGGCCGTTCGAGCCCAGGACCTCTCGGTCGTCCGCGGCCCCCGCACGGTCCTGCGCTCCCTGGACTTCACCGTCCCGCCCGGCCAGATCACCGGGCTGCTCGGCCCTTCCGGGTGCGGCAAGTCCACCCTGATGCGGGCAATCGTCGGCACCCAGGCCAAGGTCATGGGCACCCTGGAGGTCCTAGGCCTCCCTGCCGGCGCTGCCCCCCTTCGCTCCCGAATCGGCTACGTCACCCAAGCCCCCTCCGTCTACGACGACCTCACGGTCCGCCAGAACCTCGACTACTTCGCCGCGATCCTCGACCCCGGGCGCGCCGCCGCCGAGCGCCGCCGAGCAACCGTCACCCGAGCCATCACCGACGTCGACCTCACCTCCCACGCCGACGCCCTGGCGGGCAACCTCTCCGGAGGCCAACGCAGCCGCGTCTCCCTGGCCGTCGCCCTCCTGGGCACCCCCGAACTCCTCGTCCTCGACGAACCCACGGTCGGCCTGGACCCCGTCCTCCGCCGAGACCTCTGGACTCTGTTCCACACCATCGCCGCAGATCGCGGCGCGACCCTGCTGGTCTCCTCCCACGTCATGGACGAGGCCGAGCGCTGCCACCGTCTCCTCTTGATGCGCGAGGGCCGTCTCCTCGCCGACGACACCCCCGACGCCCTGCGCACCCGCACCGGCGCCGAGACCGTGGAAGCCGCGTTCCTGCACTTGGTCGACGAGGCCGCCGCGGCGAGCGCCCCGGAAAAGGAGCGGGCCCGATGAACACCCCGTCCCCAACCCCGACGACCACCGCACACACGAATCCGAACACCCCCGCCG
>NZ_VMNX01000494.1 GCF_009377235.1 Streptomyces acidicola | reverse complement strand
GCCAGTTGGATCGAAGAACCGGCGGCCTGCCACCCGCTACGACGTCGGCAAGACCACCAAACGCCCCGAGAGCATCGCCGAACGTAATCAGCTCAAAGCTCGCAAAGGTTAAATTTCAAGCTCAGAACCTGTCCGCGAACCGGGGCTGAGTTGGCGGCCGGTTCTCGACCGACTCCTGTGGCCGAGACACTGGCTGGATCGCCTACTGGGTGAATGCAGGGTTCCCCCGCTCAATAAAGGAGTTGATGCCTGAAGGCAACAAGGGAGACCAGGAGGATCATGTCGGACCACGGCGACAAGATCACAGAAGAGCAGGTGCAGGAGAGGGCCGCCCAGATCCGGGAGCGCCTGAACCGTGTGAGGAAGATCGAGGGTTTCGATCCGGTGGCGGGGCTGGACTTGGAGGCGATGGCGCGCCGGTCGCTGGAGGCGCGGGCCAGGCCGAAGCCGTCCGCGCACGACGTGCTGAAGGTTATCCGGCCCGAGTGGGAGAAGGAGGCGGCGCAGCAGGGGCTGACCGGCGAGGCGCTGAGCGCGTTCAAATGGCAGATCCTGGCCGAGGACGGTCCGCAGGTCTACGGCGAGATAACGGACATCGTCTACTACGTGATTCACCTCAACAAGGCCGCCGTCGAAAAGATCTCCTGGAACTCGGAGGTCTTCTTCCAGGCGCTGGAAGCGGCCGCGCTGGCCGTCCCGGAGATCGATGAGATCCTCTCCCCGCTGGAAGCCTTCATCAGGGCCGAGGTCACAACGATCCAGGCAGTCGGCTCCACCGTGAGCAACGGCCAGGTCAAGCTCGTAGGGGTCTGGCCGGTTCCCGTCGTCATCGCCGAGTCCGACGAGGACTACAACTGGGACGCCGAGGACGCAGCCAAACGCCTGCGAGACCGAATCGGAGGCCGAGCCGGCGGATAGACCGTCGCGGCGCGGTCCTCCGCCCGCCCGGGCAGGGGGCCGCGTCGGCTTCCCCGGCCTCCGCCGCCGACGTCACCAACTGCTGAGAGGTCGTTTTCTCCCGTTGTCTTATTGCGGAATAAGGAGCCACCCATGGCCCGCATCACCGTCAGCGTCGAACCGCGCCACGCCGACAACAGTCCGTGTGACCAACCGGTGAAGCCGTCCGGCCGGCCCCGCGACCCCTCCTGCGGGTGCATCGGTCGTACCGCCTACGCGGTCGTCTGCTCCGAGCACGGTGACGTCGGCGACCCGCACCACGTCAAGGTCATCGCCGAACCTGCCGCCGTCGCGCACCGCCAGGAGCACCGCGCCGCCCTTGCAGCCCGCTGACCCGCCGGAAGCCCTCCACACAGAACTGCGGGGCGGCCGTCGACATCAGCTCCGGCCGCCCCGGCCTCCTGCCACCTGACGAAGGGACACTCGTGCACCACCAGACCGCCTACACCTCTGCCTCCCGCCCGACGATCGTCGCGTTGTGCGGGTCGACCCGGTACTGGGACGCCCTCGCCGAAGCCAACCTCTACGAGACCGCCGCCAGCCGCATCGTCCTCGCCCTCGGCTGCAACATGAAACAGCTGCACCCGCTGTGGGAGGACCCGGCCCGGGCGGACCGGCTCAAGCAGCAACTCGACGAACTGCACCGCCGCAAGATCGATCTCGCCGACGAGGTCCTCATCGTCAACCCTGGCAGCTACACCGGCGACAGCACCGGCAACGAGATCGACTACGCCCGCAGCCTCGGCAAACCCATCCGCTACCCCCGTTATGTTTTCCGCGGCCCTGCAAGAGGGCCGCTGGCCTCCGGGCCCGGCATGGCTGTTCCCCCCTGTCGAACCGATGACCTGGGGGGTGGTGCCACCGGGCCCGAGAGGCGCCGTTGGAGA
>NZ_VMNX01000493.1 GCF_009377235.1 Streptomyces acidicola | reverse complement strand
AGCTTGACTCTGTCGGGGATCTTGGAGTTTCGCGGTGCGGCAGCATGGTCAACGGGCATGCTCGGGTAGTTCCGATGACCGATGCAGTTGTCGAGGTGCCCGTTGTCCCTCCGTCCACGTTCCGGTGAGCAGGTCCCGTCTCTGACTGCGCAGGTCGCGCGGGCGAGCAACCCGGGCGGCACGACGGCGATATGGGTGAGGGACCGGCTGGACGGGCTGTGGCATGACGAGGACTTCGCCGACTGGTACCCGCGTGACGGGCGTCCGGGTCTCTCGCCTGCTCAACTGGCTACCGTCTGTGTGCTGCAGTTCCTGCTCGGCCTGTCGGACCGGCAGGCCGCAGAGGCGGTCCGCTGCCGCATCGACTTCAAGTACGCGATGGCCATGGAGCTGGATGACCCCGGGTTCCATCACAGCGTGCTGGCCGATTTCCGCGACCGTCTCGCCGAAGGCGACCGTGCTGACCGCCTCCTCGACCTCGCGCTGGCTCGCCTCAAGGAGGCCGGACTGGTGCGCGAGCGCACCACTCAGCGCACCGATTCCACCCATGTCCTGGCCGCGGTGCGTGACCTCACCCGCCTGGAGCTGATCACCGAAGCGGTCCGCGCCGCACTGGAAGAGGTCGCCGACACCTCCCCACACCTGCTGGACGAGCTGGTCGATGAGGACTGGGGGCGCCGCTACGGCCGACCGGTCCGCCTGGGCAAGAACCCCACCAAGCCCAAGACCAGGATCCTTGCTACTGGAAACGACGCCGTCCGGCTCCTGGAACACCTCTACCGGCACGGAGCAGACCGCACGTCCGGCCCTCGTATCCAGGCCCTGCGCCAGATCATGGTGCAGAACTACCACCGTGACGCCACAGGACACCTGCGCTGGCGCACCGCCGAGAAGGAAGGCGGACCAGGGCTGCCGCCCTCATCCTGGGCGGTCGTCTCTCCCTACGACACCTCGGCCCGCTACGCACGGCACGGACACATCATCAGCTGGAAGGGGTTCTCCGCTCACCTGACCGAGACCTGTGCTCCCGACGGCCCCAACGTGATCACGGACGTCGCCACCACCGCGGCCACCACCCACGATAGCCAGGTCCTGCCCGGCATCCACACCCGCCTCTCTCGCCGCGGACTCCTGCCCGCCGAGCACCTGGTCGACGCCGGCTACACCTCCCTGCCCCACCTGGAACAAGCCACCCGTGAACACCAGGTCACCGTCTCCGGACCACTGCGGAGCAACCCCACCCGTCAGCACCGCCGGGACGAGGGCTTCGCCCGGGACGACTTCCACATCGACTACGACCGTCAGCAGGTCACCTGCCCCCAAGGCCAGGTCAGCCAGGGCTGGCACGGCCCCTACCCGACCTCCTCACCCACCGCGGCCCCGCTGATCGTGGCCAGGTTCACCAAAAGCCAGTGCCAGCCCTGCCCGGCGCGCACCCAATGCACCACCTCCCGCGAAAGCACCCGCACCGTGGGCTTTCCCCCACGAGAACTCCGCGACCTGCAACTTCGCATCCGCACCGAGCAACAGACACCCGAGTGGAAAACCCGCTACGCGGTCCGCGCCGGAGTGGAGGGCACGGTCAACGAGTTCGCCCACGGACACGGCATGCGACGCTGCCGCTACCGAGGACAGGGAAAGGCCCACATCCAGCACGTCCTGACGGCCATCGCCGTCAACATCGAGCGCCTCAGCGGACTGCCAGCAACCGAAGAAGCCCCCACGCCCCGCCGACCGACCGCCTTCCAGCACTACCTCGACCAGCGCGAGATACCCCGGCCGAAGTCCTGGCGAACCCTGGGCAGCTGACCTCAGCGGCACCAAGATCCCCGACAGAGTCAAGCTTAG